>NZ_JBJGYW010000041.1:0-38490 GCF_054050215.1 Geodermatophilus sp. SYSU D01186
TCAGCCGAGCGAGCCGCAGCCTTGCCCGACTGGCTGCACACCTACAACCATCACCGCAGCCACACCGCACTCGGCGGACAACCCCCGATCACCCGGGTCGCCGTCAGCAACCGTGCTGGGCACTACACCTAGCCGCCGGCGACGACCACCGGCCGGTCGGGCCGCGGCCCTGGCGGGCGGTGCTCAGGTGAGGCGGCGGCGGTCGTCCCCGTCGTCCCGGCGGTTGCTGGTGATCGTCTGCGCGAGCAGGACCGCACCCCACGGGCCGATGACCCAGATCGGCCACGGGTAGAGCAGCTCGCCGGAGCCGATCGAGGTGGCCAGCCAGACGGTGAGCACGATGACGGCGGTCGCCAGCCAGTTGCGCCAGGCCGCGGCCTTCGACGGCCCGCCGGACCAGCCGCCCCACGAGCCGGCGTGGCTGATGCCGTGCCCGCCGCGGGCGGCCGCGGCCGGCTCGGTGCGGCGCGCGACCGGCGCCGGCAGGTCGGCCGTGAGCTCGGCCAGCTCGCCGTAGGTGCGGGCGGCGTACGCGCGGGCCAGCCGGTCGTCGTACTCGTCCACCCGGAGCCGGCCGGCGGCCATGTGCTCGCCCAGCTGGGCGGCGACAGCCGCGCGGTCGGCGTCGGCGGCACGCAGGTTCGGGTCGGGCATCAGGGGCCTTCCTGTTCTCGGGGCTCCAGTCTCGTCCGCGGCCCCACGCCGGGTCCACTGACGTCCGTCACCCGTTCCACGTGGAACGCGTCAGGTCCGCTCGGTGCGGGTGAGCCCGCGGCCGGGCCGCCACGAGGAGATGACCAGCGCCGTCTTCTCGTCGTTGAGTGCGGTGAGCACCACCTGCTCGAGGTCGACGCGGAACAGGTCGAAGGCGCCCAGGCCGTCGGGCACCCCGGCCGCGGCGGCGTACCGGTCCCACTCGCCGGCGTCGGTCACCTCGGTCGCCCGGCCGGACAGCTTCGCGTCGGCGGTGAAGGTGTCCGGCTCGTCGCTGCCGCTGTGCAGGGCGAAGCGCGGGTCGCGGCGCAGGTCGGCGAACTTCACCGACTGCGGCATGCCGGCCAGCCACGGCTCGCCCAGGACGAATTGCATCTCGATGCCGCTCACCCGCGGCGCGCCGTCGGACCGCAGCGTGGCGAGGACCTTGTGCCGGTGCGCGTCGAAGACCGCGCGCACCCGTGCGGCGAACTCCGGTTCGGCTGCTTCCACGTCCGCGAACGAGGCCATGCGCGGGATGGTGCACCCGGTCACCGACGATCGGGGCGCCGCGGACGCGAGATCGCCGATCTCGCACGGTAGGAGGGGGCCGGCCGTACGAGATCGCCGATCTCGCCGGGGAGGGGTGCGCGCGTCAGCCGGCCGGCGGCGCCGCCTCCGCGGCCAGGTGCCGGCCGATGACCATGCGCTGGATCTGGTTGGTGCCCTCGAAGATCTGCATGACCTTCGCCTCGCGCATGTAGCGCTCCACGGGGAAGTCGCGGGTGTACCCGGCACCCCCGAGCACCTGCACGGCGTCGGTGGTGACCTTCATGGCCGCGTCGGTGGCGACCAGCTTGGCGATGCTGGCCTGGCGGGCGTAGGGCTTGCCGGCGTCCTTCCGCCGGGCCGCGACCAGGTAGGTGGCGCGGGCCGACTCGACGGCGGCGGCCATGTCGGCCAGGAGGAACGCCACGCCCTGGTGGTCGACGATCCGCCGGCCGAAGGCCTCGCGCTCGAGGGCGTAGCCGACGGCGACGTCGAGGGCGGACTGGGCCAGCCCGACCGCCACCGCGCTGACGCCCAGGCGACCGGAGTCGAGCGCGGCGAGGGCGATGCCCAGGCCCCGCCCGCGCTCACCGACCAGCCGGTCGGCCGGGATCGGGACGTCGTCCAACCGGATCGCGGCCGTCGTCGACCCGGTCAGGCCCATCTTCTCCTCGGGCCGGGCGGCGGAGAACCCGGCGAGGTCGGGGGTGAGGTGGAAGCAGGAGATGCCGCGGTCCCCGTCGTCCGGCGTCCGGAGGAAGGTCGAGTAGAAGTCCGCGTGCCCGCCGTGGGTGACCCAGGCCTTCTCCCCGCGGGCCACCCACCCGTCCTCGGTGGTGGTGGCGGCGGCCCGCATGGCGCCGGGGTCGGACCCGGCGTGCGCCTCGGACAGGCAGTAGGCGCCGAGCAGCTCCCCGCCGACCATCTCCGGCAGCAGGTCGCGGCGCTGGGTCTCGGTGCCGAAGCGGTCGATCGGGAAGCAGGAGAGGGTGTGCACGCTGACGCCGAGGGCGACGCTGGCCCAGCGTGCGGCGAGTTCCTCCACCACCTGGAGGTAGACCTCGTAGGGCTGCCCGCCGCCGCCGACGTCCTCCCCGAACGGCAGTCCGAGCAGGCCGGCGTCGCCGAGCAGCCGGAACACCCGGCGCGGGAACCGCTCCTCGCGCTCGTACCGCGCCGCCTCGGGCGCCAGCTCGGCGTCGGCGATCTCGCGGGTGAGGGCGAGGAGGTCGGCGGCCTCCTCGGTGGGCAGTTCACGCTCGACCGGCACGGCGTCTCCTCGTCAGAACAGTACTGAGGTTGGTACGACAGTACTGTTTCCCGTCCAGGTGGATGCTGGCTGGCCGGGAGGTGTCATGGCGGCGGAGACCGCGGGCGCGCCGTCCGGCCGGCTGACCCGCCGGCAGGCCGAGCTGCTCGACCAGCTCGAGGAGCTGTTCCTCGCGGAGGGCTTCGCGGGGTTCACCCTCGAGGACCTCGCGCTCCGGCTGCACTGCTCCAAGAGCACCCTCTACGCGCTGGCCGGGAGCAAGGAGCAGCTGGCCTCCCGGGTGATCCGGCACTTCTTCCGCAAGGCCACGGCCGCGGTCGAGGCCGGGACGGCGACCGAGGAGGACCCCGCCCTGCGGGTCACCGCCTACCTCACCGCCGTGGCCCGCGCCCTGGCCCCGGCCGGCCCCGCCTTCTACCGCGACCTGGACGGCTTCGCCCCCGGCCGGGCGGTCTGCGAGCAGAACACCGCGCGGGCGGCGGAGCGGGTGCGGGAGCTGATCGCCGAGGGCGTCGCCCGGGGCCGGTTCCGCGAGGTGCACCCGGCGCTGGTCGCCGACACCGTCTCCACCCTGGTCTTCCGCATCGGCCGCGGCGACACCGCCCGCGCGACCGGGCTGGACGACGCCGCGGCCTACCGGGAGCTGGCCGCCCTGCTGCTGCACGGCATCAGCCTGTGAGGATCACGGGTGTGCGGATCGGGGCGGCGGCGTGGGACGACGAGGACGTGCAGCGGCTGGCCGCCGCCCAGCAGGGCGAGCTCCGGGCGCGGTACGACGGCGCCGGTGAGCCCGGGACGCCGCCGTCCGCCGCCGACGTCAGCGTGGTGCTGCTCGCCCGGGACGCCGACGGCGCGCCCGTGGCCTGCGGGGCGCTGCGCGCGCTGGGGGACGGCGTCGCCGAGGTGAAGCGGATGTACGTCGTCCCCGCCGCGCGCGGGCGGGGGCTGTCCAAGGCGGTGCTCGCCGGGCTGGAGGCCGAGGCGCGGGAGCGGGGCTGGACGACGCTGCGGCTGGAGACCGGGCCCCGCCAGCCGGAGGCGGTCGCGCTGTACGAGGGGGCCGGCTACCGGCCGATCGCGGCGTTCGGCGCCTACGTGGACGCCGTCGACGCGGCCGGCTCACTGTTCTACGAGCGCGTCCTGGTCTGACCCTGGCCGGGGTCGCGCGTCCTCGCTCGGGGTGCGGATGTGGTGGGGTGGCCCCATGAGTCAGACGTGGCCGGCGATCGCCCCGGCCGAGGTGGAGGTCGAGGCGGGCGCCGCGCGGCTGGTGGTCGACCTGCGCGGCGGGGGGCTGCGCGCGCTGACCGTCGGCGGCCGCGAGGTCCTCGACGGCTACCCGGCCGGCACGGTGCCCTCCGGACGGCGGGGCGGGCTGCTGCTGCCCTGGCCGAACCGGCTGCGCGAGGGCCGCTGGAACTGGGCCGGGCGGGAGCTGCAGCTCGACGTCTCGGCGCGGGAGAAGCCGAACGCCGTACACGGGCTGCTGTCGTGGCAGCCGTTCGCGGTGCTGTCCCGCCTCCCCGACGCCGTCACCGTGGGCACCGTGCTGGAGCCGCGGCCGGGCTACCCGTTCCGGCTCGCCGTCGCCGTCGACTACTCGGTGCGGGCCGACGGCCTGACGGTCACGGTCCGGGCGCACAACGCCTCCGCCGAGCCGGCGCCCCTCGGCGTCGGCATGCACCCCTACCTCGCGGTCGGCGCCACCGAGGACGGCGGGATCGCCGACGCGGACCTCACCGTGCCGGCCCGGACGGCGCTGGTCACCGACGACGGCCTGCCCACCGGCGGGCGGACGGCCTTCGAGGGGGCGGTGGGCCGGATCGGCGACCGTGCGATCGACACCCCGCTCACCGACCTGGAGCGGGACGCCGACGGCTGGGCGCGGGTCCGGCTGACCGGGCCGGCCGGCACGCTGGAGCTCGCCGTCGACCGCTCCTGGCCGTGGCTGCAGGTCTACACCGGCGACACGCTGCCCGAGGGGCAGCGGCGGCGCAGCGTCGCCGTGGAGCCGATGACGTGCCCGCCCAACGCCCTGGCCGACGGCGTCGACCTCGTCGTCCTGGAGCCGGGCGCGGACTGGGCCGGCACCTGGACCCTGCGCTGGGAGGCCTGACGTGCGCGTCGCGGAGCTGTGGCGGTACCCGGTGAAGTCGCTGCAGGGGGAGCGGCTGGCCGGCGCCGACGTCGGCCCGGAGGGGCTGGCCGGCGACCGGCAGTGGGCGCTGTTCGACGTCGACAGCGGCCTCGGGCTGACCGCGCGCCGGGTTCCCGACCTGCTGTTCGCCGCGGCCCGGGTGCGTCCCGACGGGCGGGTGGAGGTGGTGCTGCCCGACGGCACGGTCACCGCCGAGGACGCCGTCCTGTCGAGGTGGCTGGGCCGCGCGGTGACGCTGCGGGCCGCGGCGGACGCGTCCGGCGACCGGCAGTACGAGAACCCGTTCGAGGTCGTGGACGACGACGAGGACGGCTGGGACGCCTTCACCGGCGCCCGCGGGGCCTTCCACGACAGCTCCCGGGCCCGCGTCTCGCTGGTGTCCACCGGCACGCTCGGCACCTGGGACCGGCGGCGGTTCCGCGCGAACGTCCTGCTGGACGGCGCGGGCGAGGACGCGCTGGTCGGCCGGCGGGTGCGGCTCGGCGGGGCCGAGCTGGACGTCGTCGACCGGATCCCGCGCTGCGTGATGGTCACCCGGCCGCAGCCGGGCGGGATCGGCCGGGACACCGGCGTGCTCAAGACCGTGCACCGCGAGCGCGGCGGCACGCTGGCGATCGGGGCGCTGGTGGCGCGGCCGGGGGCCGTGGCCGTGGGCGACGAGCTGCGACCATGAGGTCCGTGCGCACCGTGGAACTGCGTCCGGGCGAGGAGTCGATCCGCCTGGGGCAGCTGCTCAAGCTGGTGGACGCCGTCCCGACCGGCGCCCAGGTGAAGGACGTCCTGCTCACCGGCGTGGTGCGCGTCAACGGGGAGCCCGAGGAGCGCCGCGGCCGCCAGGTCCGCCGCGGTGACGTGGTGCAGGTCGAGGGCATGGAGGACGTGCGCATCGGCTGAGTTCCACGTGGAACGCTGTGCCGCATGACGCGCGTGCCGTACCTGTCGGCCCGGCTGCAGGGCTTCGGGACGACGGTCTTCGCCGAGATGAGTGCGCTCGCCGTCGCCACGGGTGCGATCAACCTGGGGCAGGGCTTCCCCGACTACCCGGGCCCGCCGGAGGTGCTCGACGTCGCCCGGGCCGCCATCGGCACTCCGCACGACCAGTACCCGCCCGGGCCGGGCATCCCCGAGCTGCGGGCGGCGATCGCCGACCACGTGGAGCGCTTCGGCGGGCACGCCTACGACCCGGCCGACGAGGTGCTGGTGACGGCGGGGGCGACCGAGGCGCTGTCGGCCGCCCTGCTGGCCCTGCTGGAGCCCGGCGACGAGGTCGTGCTGTTCGAGCCGATGTACGACTGCTACGCCGCGGGGATCGCGATGGCCGGGGGCGTGGCGCGGCCGGTGCCGCTGCGGCCCCCGGCGTCCGGCACCGGGGCCTGGACCTTCGACGCCGCCGAGCTGCGCGCCGCGGTCACCCCGCGGGCGCGGCTGCTGCTGCTCAACACCCCGCACAACCCGACCGGCAAGGTCTTCACCCGCGCGGAGCTCGGCACGCTGGCGGCGCTGGCGATGGAACACGAACTGCTGGTGCTCACCGACGAGGTCTACGAGCACCTGGTGTTCTCCGGCAACCAGCACGCCTCGCTGGCGACCTTCCCCGGCATGCGCGAGCGCACCCTCGTGGTCAGCAGTGCCGGCAAGACGTTCAACGTCACCGGCTGGAAGGTCGGCTGGATCTGCGCGCCGGCGCCGCTGGTGTCCGCCGTCCGGACCGCCAAGCAGTTCCTCACCTACGTCAACGCCGGTCCGTTCCAGCCGGCGGTCGCGGCCGGGCTGGGACTTCCCGACGAGTACTTCGACGGCATCGCCACCGACCTCGAGTACCGCCGCGACGTGCTGGTGCAGGGCCTGGCCGAGGCCGGGCTGCCGGTGGTCAGCCCGGAGGCGACGTACTTCGCGACGGTCGACGTCCGGCCGGTGCAGCCCGACGGGGACGGCGTGGCCTTCTGCCGGGCGCTCCCGGAGCGGGCGGGTGTCGTCGCCATCCCGACCGTGGTCTTCTACGACCCGGCGCACGCGCACCTGGGCCGCCACCTCGTGCGCTTCGCCTTCTGCAAGGGCGACGCCGTGCTCGGCGAGGCGGTGGAGCGGCTGGGGAGGATGAGGGCGTGAGGATCGCAGCGGTACAGCACGACATCGTCTGGGAGGACCGGACGGCGAACTTCGCGCGGCTGGCCCCGCAGGTGGCCCGCGCGGTCGGCGCGGGCGCGGAGTTCGTTCTGCTCAGCGAGACGTTCTCGACCGGCTTCACCATGACGCCGGGCATCGGCGAGCCGGAGGGGGGCCCGTCGTCGCAGTGGCTCGCCGAGCAGGCCGGGCGGCACGGGGTGTGGGTGGCCGGCAGCTGCCCGGAGGTCGCGCCGGACGTGGGCGGTGTGGGCGGGGGAGCCGCGGCGCTGCCCTACAACTCGCTGGTGATCGCCGGGCCCGACGGCACGGTGCACCGCTACCGCAAGCTGCACCCGTTCACCCACGGGGGCGAGCACGAGCGCTTCCGTGCCGGCGAGAAGCCGCTGACGGTGGAGATCGGCGGCCTGCGGGTAACCCCGTTCATCTGCTACGACCTGCGCTTCGCCGACGTCTTCTGGACCGCCGCCCTGGACACCGACGTCTACCTGGTGACGGCGAACTGGCCGGCCCGCCGCCGGCACCACTGGCAGACCCTGCTGCGGGCGCGGGCGATCGAGAACCAGGCCTACGTGGTGGGCTGCAACCGGGTGGGCGTCGCCGGCGACGGCACCGAGCACGCCGGCGACAGCATGGTGGTCAGCCCGATGGGGGAGCTGCTGGCCACGGCCGCCGGGGCCGAGACGGTCGTGCTGGCCGACGTCGACCCCGCCGAGGTGGCCGCCACCCGCGAGCAGCTCCGCTTCCTCCCCGACCGCCGCTCCTGAGCGGAGGCTGGGGTGCAGGGGACCTGCGCCCCAGCCTCCGGTGCTCAGCGGATGCGGTCCTCGTCGAGGACGATCTGCTCGCGCTGCACCTGCTCGGTGACCTGCTCCTGGCCGGTCACGACGTCGGTGCGCAGCCGCACCCGCTCGACGGGCACCACCTCGACCGAGACGACGGGCCGCTCGGCGTGCAGCACGATCTCGTCGGGCAGCCCCGGGGAGCCGTCGGTCGCCGCCGCCGTGGGGGCCGCCCGGTCAGCGTCCGGTGACAGGGACTCCCCGGGCACCGGGTCGGGGGAGTCGACGGGCACGTGCTCCACCCGGATCTCCTCGCGCCGGATCGGCACGGTGATCGTCACCTGCTCGGTGACGACGTACTTCACCAGGCGGGCGCGGGTGGTGGCGACCCGCTCGGTGCCGACCCGCAGCTGCTCCTCGGTGCGGGTCATCGTGCCGCCGGCGTCGTGCGCGGGGGGAGGAGCGGGAACGGCGCCGGCGGCGGCCGGAGCGGCTGCGGCGCCGGCTCCGGTGCCCGGGGTGCCCCCGGCGGGCGCCGCGGCGGGGGGCTGCACCGCCTCGGCCCGCACGGTCCGTTCGTCGCGCGCGGCTCCGGCGGCGGCGCCGGCGTCCCGTGCGGCCAAGCCGTCCCGGCCGCCGGCGTCCCACCCCGCGTCCCGACCGTCCGTCGCGTCGGTCGCCGCCCGGTCGGTCGCCGTCGTGTCGCCGGCCGTGGTCCGCCCCTCGGCGGCGCTCCCCGCGTAGTGCCGGCGCAGCAGTGCCTCGGCGTCCGGGTCGAGGTGCTCGTCGGAGACCTGGGGAGCGCTGCGGACGGCGTCCCGCGTGACCGGCAGCTGCAGGGCCCCGTCGGTGAACGTGGCCTCCTCGGCCGGGACGACGGAGTGCCGGGTGCCGAACAGACCGGTCGAGACGGCAACCCAGGTGGGCGCACCGGTCCGGTCGTCGGTGAAGAAGTGCTCGACGGTGCCGATCTTCTGCCCGTCGGGACCGTAGGCGGTGCTGCCGATGGCCGCGGACAGTTCTCGCTCGCTCAACATGGGCCGGCTCCCCTCGTCAGGAGGCCCGGCACTGGGCGCTCCCCGCGGGTCAGCGTGCCCAGCCAGGGCGCCCGGTGAACATCGGACGGCGGGGCGGCGCAGGACGCCGGACGCCGTACTGACCAGGCACGACCTGGCATACCGTGACCAGGTGACCACCGAGCACCTGGAGATCGAGCGCAAGTTCGAGGCAGCGGAGTCCTTCGCCCTGCCCGACCTGACCGGTGTCGGTGACGTCGTCTCGGTGGGCGAGCCGGAGAGCCACGAGCTCGAGGCGACCTACTACGACACCGTCGACCTGCGCCTGCTCCGTTCCCGGGTGACGCTGCGCCGCCGCACCGGCGGCCCCGACGCCGGCTGGCACGTGAAGCTGCCCGCGGGGGCCGGCGCCCGCCGGGAGCTGCACCAGCCGCTGGGCCGTGCCTCCCGCACGGTGCCCAAGGCGGTCCTGGCGCCGGTCCTCGGCCAGCTCGGGACGGCGACCCCCGCTCCGGTGGCCACCCTGCGCACCCGCCGCGTCGTGCACCACCTGCTCGACGGCGAGGGCCGGGTGCTGGCCGAGGTGGCCGACGACGTCGTCCTCGGCACCGCGCTGGCCACCGACCCCGGCGAGGCGGCGACCGTCACCAGCTGGCGGGAGGTGGAGGTCGAGCTCGTCGACGGGGACGCGGCCCTGCTCGACGCCGTCACCGACCGGCTCGTCGCCGCCGGTGCACGGGTGTCGGCGCTGCCCTCGAAGGTCGGCCGGGTGCTCGACGGCCGCCTGCCCGCCGCCGCACCCGCACCTGCCCCCGCCGCGCCCGCCCCGACCGACGAGCCGGCCGCCGAGGGATCCCCGGAGGGCGGCAAGGCGAAGAAGTCGAAGAAGGCCGGCAAGGCGAAGACGGGGAAGTCGCGGAAGTCCGCGGAGGCGGTGGCGGCGGCCGCGTCCGGGAAGGCCCCCGAGGCCGGCGACGTCGTCCTCGCCGCGGTCGCCGCCCAGCTGGCCGCGCTGCGGGAGGCGGACCTGGCCGTCCGCACCGATCAGGAGGAGGGCGTCCACGACTTCCGGGTGGCCTGCCGCCGGCTGCGCAGCATCCTGGCAGCGTTCCGCCCCGTGCTGGACCGCGTGCGCACCGACCCGCTGCGCGAGGAGCTGCGGTGGGTGGGCGAGCAGCTGTCCGCCGCGCGCGACGGCGAGGTGGCGCTGGCCCACCTGCGCGCGCTGGTCGCCGACCAGCCGGTCGAGCTGGTGCTGGGCCCGGTCGCCGCCCGCCTCCAGCAGACGGTCGTCTCCGAGCACGAGGCCGGCTCCCAGAAGGTCACCCGGGCCCTGTCCGACCGCCGCTACCTGCGGCTGCTCGACGCGCTGGAGGAGCTGCAGCTCGACCGGCCGCTGACCCCGGCGGCGTCCGACCCCGCGGCGCGGGTGGCGGCCGACGCGGTGCGGCGCACCGGCAAGCGGCTGCGGCGGACGGTGGCGGCGGCGCAGGAGCTCGAGGGCTCGGAGCGGGAGCACGCCCTGCACGCCGTCCGCAAGGCCGCCAAGCGGCTGCGCTACACCGCGGAGGTCGCCGCGGGGGTGGTGGGGACGCCGGCGGAGGACCTCGTCACCAGCCTGAAGGAGGTGCAGGAGGCGCTCGGCGCCGTGCAGGACACCGTCGTCACCCGCGCGTACTGCCGCCGCCTCGGGCTGGCCGCCTTCGCGGCAGGGGAGAACGCCTGGACCCTCGGCCGGCTGCACGGTCTGGAGGAGGCCCGCGCGGCCCGCGCCGCGGACCGGTTCTGGGCGATCGAGCCGTCGCTGGCGGGGGCGGTCCGCGCGGCATCCAAGGCCGGCTGACGGTTCCCCGCAGGATGGGGGTCCCACCCACCCACGGATGAGCGAGGTCCGCACTGTCCATCCTCGGCCTGCTCGGCTTCGGCACGGTCGTGCTGCTGGCCCTGCTGATCCTGCACGGGTACCTGTGGTGGCGGCTGGTGCGCAGCACCACGCGGCCGGGCCGGCTCCGTCGCCTCCTCACGCTCGTCCTGCTGCTGCTCGGCGTCCTGCCCCTGCTCGCCGTCCTGCTCCGCGGGGACGACGCCGGCGCGGTGGTCGCCGACTGGGTCGGCTTCTCGTGGCTGGGCGTGGTGTTCTACACGTTCGTGACGCTGCTCGTGCTCGAGCCGGTGCGCCTGCTCCTGCGCCCGTGGGCGCGGAGCCGGCGGGCGGAGGTCGTCGAGGCGCCGGTGGCGGTGCTGCCGAGCGGCGCCGCCCCTGACCCGGACGGCACCGAGCAGGACGCCGCCGGGCCCGGCGTGGTCCGGGAGGAGCGCAGTGTCATCGACCCGTCGCGGCGACTGTTCATCGCCCGCGGGCTGGCGCTGACCGCGGGCGCGGTCGCCCTCGGCACCGCCGGCACCGGCGCCTACCTGGCCAACACGGCGCCCGTCGTCCGGCGGGTGCCGGTGACGCTGGCCGGGCTGGACGCGGCCCTCGACGGCCTGCGGATCGTCACCTTCTCCGACGGCCACCTCTCCACGACCTACGGCGGCCGCCGTTTCGAGCGGGTGGTGGAGATGGTCAACGCCCAGCGGCCGGACGTCGTGGCGATCGTCGGCGACCTCGTCGACGGCGAGGTGGAGGACCTGCGGGAGGACGTCGCCCCGCTGGCCGACCTGGTGAGCGACCAGGGCGTCTACTTCGTGACCGGTAACCACGAGTACTTCGTCGACACCTCCGCCTGGCTGCGGCACCTGCCCACGCTGGGCGTGCAGGTGCTGCGCAACGAGCGGGTCGCGATCGGCCACGGCGGCGCCTCTTTCGACCTGGCCGGCATCGACGACCGGACGGCGGACCGCTCGGGGCTGCCCGGCCACCGCGCCGACCTGGACGCCGCGCTCGACGGGCGGGACGACGGCACGCCGGTGGTCCTGCTCGCCCACCAGCCGGTCATGGTGGAGCAGGCCCGGGCCGCGGGGGTGGACCTGCAGCTGTCCGGGCACACCCACGGCGGCCAGCTGTGGCCCTTCGACGCCGCGATCCGCCTCGACCAGCCGGCCGTGCAGGGCCGGTCGCGGGTGGGTGACACCCAGCTCTACGTCACGCCGGGGGTGGGGTTCTGGGGCCCGCCCATGCGGATCGGCGCCCGGCCCGAGATCTCCGTGATCGAGCTGAAGGCGCCGTAGGTCAGAGCTCGCGGAGCGCGGCCAGCACCTGCTCGGCGACGTCCTCCAGCGGCACCTTGCCCTCGCCCTCGGCCCAGCGGACCAGGATCTGGGTGTAGGCCGACAGGCTGGCGGTGACCACGATGCCCGGGACGACGGAGCGGTCGCCGGGCTCGATGACGTCCAGCACCATCTCCGCGGTGGCCCGCTCGAACGTCGCCGCGCGGGTGCGCAGGCCCGGGGTGGTGACGACGATCCGCCAGCGCTCGAGCATCTCGTCGCGGTCCGGGCCCTGGATGCTGCTCAGCCAGCCGAGGATCCCCTGCCGGATCCGCTCGGCCAGCGGCAGCGCCTGGCCCTGGGCGGCGAGCACCTGCTCGATCTCGTGGGGAGCCGGCATCGGCAGGACGATGTGCTCCTTGCTGGGGAAGTGGTCGTAGAACGTGGGCACCGACACCTGCGCGGCCGTCGCGATGGCGCCGACCGTCACCGCGTCGTAGCCGTGTTCGGCGAACAACCGCATGGCCGTGGAGTAGATGCGCCGGTGGGTGGCCTGGCGGCGGCGGGCGCGAGGGTCCTGCGGCTCGGTCACAAGCGACCATCCTCCGGCCACCCGAGTGCGGGATGCGCACGTACCCCCGTGGTTTCGCTCTCAACCTCCGTGGCGGTGACACTGGGTGCGTGCGTGTGTCGATCCGGGTACGGCCCGCCGCCGGCCGGACGGCGGTCGGCGGCAGCCACGACGGCGCGCTCGTCGTCCGCGTGGCCGCCCGGCCGGTCGACGGCGCGGCCACCGAGGCGGCGCTGGCTGCGGTGGCCGCGGCGCTGGGCGTCCGCCGCCGGCAGGTGGGTCTGGTGAGCGGCGCCACCAGCCGCACCAAGGTGGTGGAGGTCGACGGTGCCGACCCCGCGCGGCTGGCCGCGCTGCTCGCACCCCCGTCCGACTGAGACAGACGTCTCAGACGACCAGACGTCTACTCGTCCAGTACCTTTGCGGCGTGACCAGCGCCGTGACGGGGCCGAAGTACCTCGCGGTCCGCGAGCACCTGCGCCGCCGGGTGTCCGCGCTCCCCGAGCACACCCTGCTGCCCCCGGAGCCGTTGCTCTGCGCCGAGTACGGGGTCAGCCGGATCACCCTGCGACGGGCCGTCGACGGGCTCGTGGCCGACGGGCACCTGGTGCGCGAGCAGGGGCGGGGCACCTACGTCACCCGCCCGCCGATCCGCCACGAGTACCGCGAGAGCTTCGTGCACCGGATCGCCGGGTTCAACTCCGTGATGACCGAGCAGGGCGCCCAGGTCGGCACGACCGTGCTCACCCAGCGGATCGTGCCCGTGCAGCCTCCGATCGCCACCGAGCTGGGCCTGGAGCCGGCGGCCGACGTGATCGAGCTGGTCCGGCTGCGCAGCGTCGACGGCACGCCCAACCACGTCGCGCACAGCTTCATGGCGGCCTCGGCCTACCCGCGAGCCGCCGAGGAGGACTTCAGCGAGGGGTCGCTCTACGACTTCCTGCGGCGGGAGTACTCCGCCGACCTCGCGCACGCCCGGATCGTGGTCGACGTCGGCACCGCGGCGCCCGACGAGGCCGAGGTGCTGGGCGTGATCGCCGGCTCGCCGCTGCTCGTCGTCCGGACGACGGTGCGGGACAGCGCCGGCCACCCGCAGGTGCACAGCTACTCGCGACTGCGGCCCGACGTCAGCCAGGTCGAGTTCGAGGTCTCCGTCGGCGGGCGCTGAGGTCGGGGGTCACGCCGACGGCTGCAGGTCGAGGACCATCCGCACGAAGGCGGCCCGCTCCCGGGCCCGCTCCACGACGGCGTCGGTCACCGGCTCCATGGTCAGCGTCAGCGGCATCGTCGTGCACGGGTAGCGCAGCAGTGCCGCGGTGAGCACGCCGGCCGCCAGGTCGGCCAGCGGGACCTCGACCCCCTCGTCGCCCAGGCCCTGGCAGTAGGCCGGGACGGCGCGGTCGAGCAGCGCGGGCACCTCGTCGGGCGGCCCGACCCCCGACTCCGCGCGCCCGAACACCAGCGGCAGCAGGTCGTACCCGGCGGGCGCCGGGCCGGTCATCCCCCAGTCGACGAGCACGAACTCGCCGGGCCGGGACCGCGGCCGCAGCAGGTTCATCGGCGTGGCGTCGCCGTGGGCCGGCAGCAGCGGCAGCGGCGCCAGCCGGGCGTGGACGTCGACCACCCGGCGGGCCAGCGCGCAGATCTCCGACCGCAGTGCCGCCACCTCCGGCAGCCGGAACAGCGGGTGCGCCCAGGTGGCGTCGTCCAGCAGCCAGGGGACCGCCCACGCGCCCAGCTGCTCGTCCCGGTAGCCGGTGAGGAAGTCACCGCCCGGGAGGGGGGCGGTGGCCGTGCCGACCCGGCGGGCGGCCAGCCGGCCCAGGGCGGTGGCGGCGCGGGTGGTGTCGGCCGCGGTCCACGGGGTGTCGAGCGGGTCGGCGTCCTCCAGCCACAGCGTGAGCCGGTCGCCGTCCTGCTCGTGGACCGCGACCACGTCGGGCAGGCGCAGGCCCGGCGGTACGAGCGTGGCCAGGTCGGAGGTCAGGACGTCGGCCTCCAGGCGCCAGGGGATGAAGGCGTCGAGGTGGGCGCGGGCGTCGTCGGGCATCTGCGGGGGCAGGCCGTACCGCGCCGCCTGCAGCTCCTTGGTGACCAGCCGCAGCTCGAGGCGCTCGCCGCCGTCGGACGCCGCCACCAGGACCCGGGTCAGCGCGCGGGTCGTGGGGGCGGAGATGCGGTGCGCGATCGGCGCGCAGGCGACCGCGTCGACGGCCAGCCCGGGGCGGCCGGTCCAGCGGCGCAGGGCGTCGCGCAGCGTGTCGACGGCGAGGCCGCCGGGCAGGCCGGTCACCGGGCCGGGCACGGGGTCGACGGGCGCGGGAACGACGGGCGCGGTGCCGGCGGGCGCTGTGCCGCCGGGTCCGGTGCCGGCGGGTGCCACGGGTGCCGCGGCCGCGGGAGGAGGAGGGACCAGCGGTACATGGCGGGGAGGGTCGTCATGGCGGACCTCGTGCGACGATGGTCAAGCACCTTGTCTGACGCGGAGATGGTGAAGCAGCTTGTCCACTGCTGTCAACGGCCGGCCGGAGCCGCTGGTCTTCACGCTGCTGGAGCAGGCCATGATGCGGCTGCGCGACCGGCTCTACGCGCTCAGCGCGGCGCGCTTCCCGGGGCTGCGGGCGCGGCACTACCGGTTGCTGTCGTTCCTGCCCGAGGAGGGGGAGCGGCTCAGCCGGCTGACCGAGGAGAGCGGGCTCACCAAGCAGGCGCTGGCCCAGGCGCTGGCGCCCCTGGAGGCCGGCGGCTACGTCGAGGTGGTGCCCGACCCCGCCGACCGGCGGGCCCGGCTGGTCCGCCTGAGCCCGCGGGGCCGTGAGGTCACCGCGGCCCTGCGGGCGACGCTGGCCGACGTCGAGAGCGGTTGGGCCGCCGAGGTGGGCGCCGACCGGTGGGCCGCGGCGCGCAGCGTCCTGACCGACCTCGCCGTCGGGGGGCGGCGCGCCGGCCCCGACTAACGTCGGGCCGACGACCGGGTGCCCTCCGGCCGTCGCCGACCCACGTCCCCGGAGGTCCCATGCCGCAGCCGGTCACCGCCAGCGGCACCCGCGAGGTGCCCTACGACCGGGGCCGGGTGTGGCGGGCGCTCGCCGTCCTCGCGCCCTACTGCGCCGTGTGCGACGTCTCCTACGTCGTGGACGGCTCCGGGTCCCCGGGCCGCGGGACGACGTTCGTCTGCGTGCCCGGCCGGCTGGCCGACGGCGCGCAGCCGCCACCCGGCGCGCCCCGGGGCGAGATCGTGGACTGGGAGCCGAAGCGCGCCGTGGGCACCCGGCTGGAGCTCACGCCCGAGACCTGGACCACCCGCATCGAGCTCGCCGACGCCGGGGCGGGCGCCACCCGCGTGACGATCACCGTCAGTCACGAGGCCAGGCGCGGCAACCGGCTCGCCCAGCGGCTGGTGCGGGGCAGTGTGCGGCAGATGGTGCAGCGCACCGTCGACGGCGAGCTGGACAAGCTACCCGCACACGTCGACCTGTTGTCCCGGGACTGAGCGAGGGCCACGATCGGGTGACCGGCAGGTGTGCCGCAGTGATCTTGGGGTACCCACCTCGCCGAATGGGCCTGCCGCCTGGAGCAGGCCCGCGAGCGCAAGGGAGAGCACCATGATCTGGGACATCCTCGGGCTCATCGTCGTCGGCCTGATCATCGGCGCGCTGGCGCGCCTCATCAAGCCCGGCAAGCAGCGCATGAGCATCCTGGCCACGATGCTGCTCGGTGTCGTGGGCGCGCTGATCGGTGGCTTCATCGCCAGCCTGATCGGCACCGGCGACATCTTCGAGCTGAACGTGCTGGGCTTCATCCTCGCCGTCGTGGCCGCGGTGATCCTCGTCGGTGTCGCCGAGGGCGTGTCCGGCGGCCGCAACCGCGCCGTCCGGTGAGCCCCGCCCCGGGGGCTCGGGCGACCGTCAGAGGTCGACCGAGTCCCCGGGGGCGAGCCGGCTGTAGGGGGTGGGCGTGCCCGGTCCCCGCTCACCGAGCATCCCGCCCACGACACCCAGACCGGTGTCGTTGAGCAGCCCGTCGTGCACGGCGAACGCCTGGTCGGCGTCCACCGCCCGCACGTAGTCGATGACCTCCGAGACCTTCGACCACGGCGCGTGGACCGGCAGCAGCAGGGTCGAGACCGGCTCCTCCGGCACCGTCAGCGCATCACCGGGGTGGAACACCTGGCCCCCGACGAGGAACCCGACGTTGGGGATCCGCGGGAGGTCGGGGTGGATCACCGCGTGCAGCTCCCCGTGCACGGTCACGTCGAAGCCGGCCACCGTCACCGCGTCCCCGTCGCCCACGACGTGCACGCGGGTGCCGAGGCCCTCGAGCTGACCGGCCACCGACCGGTTCGTCCAGACCTCCAGCCCGGGGTCGGCGTCCATCGCCGCCCGCAGGACGTCGGGGGCGAAGTGGTCGACGTGCTCGTGGGTCACCAGGACCGCACTGGCCCCGTCGAGGGCCGTCGGGTCGGTGAACGCCCCCGGGTCGATGACCAGCCGCCGGCCGTCCTCGCTGAGGACGACGCAGGCGTGGCCGTGCTTGGTCAGCTCCATGTCGCCACATCCTGCCCGGCGGGTGGCCGGGCGGCGATCGGGCGCTCCGTCTCACCCCTCGGGGGGACACGGCGACGCGGGGCCGTGTCCCGGGTCCGCCGGCTTGCCGACCTCCCGGGTATGAGCGCCCAGATCCTCGCCCCCACCGTCGTCGCCGCCCGCAGCCGGGCCCACGGCCCCACCGCCGCCCTCTGGCACGCGGTCGAGCTGCACCGCCCCACCGCCGAGCTGGACGGCGCGTGCGAGCTGACGCTGTGCGGGTCGCTGGCCCGCGTCGTGGTCGAGCAGCCCTGGCCCGCGACGGCCCGCGACGTCTGCCCGGCCTGCGTCGTCCTGTCCCGCTGACGAAGGCCTCTACGCCCCGCGCCTCGCAGGCGCGCCGCGGGACCCTGCTGGGGGCCGACCTACGCGCCGTCGTCGAGCTCGGCCCGGAGCCGGGCCAGCAGGTCCGACCGGTTGCTGGCCCCCAGCCGCTGCCGCATCCGTGACACGTGGTGCTCCACCGTCTTGGCCGAGATGTAGAGCCGGCCGCCGATCTCCCGGTAGGTCTGCCCCGCCACGACCAGCCGCGCCACCTCCCGCTCCCGCTCGCTGAGCACCCCTCCGGGCGCGGTCGGTGCCGGCGCCGGCACGGGGACGGGCTCGCCCGCCGCCCGCGGCGCGGGCACCGCGGGCGCGGCCTCGCACCCGGCGCTGTCGGCGAGTGACCGGGCGCAGCCCAGCAGCACCGAGCGGGCCTTCTGGTCCACCGTCCGGGCCGCGGCCTGGCCGGCCAGCCGGGAACCGTCCCAGCCCAGCCCGACCGCGGTGAGCTCCTCGGCCGCGGTCACCACGCTGCCGGCGTCGACGTCGCCGGTGAGCACCCGCATCCAGGACCGCCCCGCCCGGGCCAGGGTCGCCGCGTAGGGGCTGGTCCGCGCGGCGGCCACCAGCGCCGCCGCGTGCGGCCGCAGCCCGTCCGGGTCGTCGGTGAGGATCGCCGCCTGCGCGCCGCTCCAGTGCAGCGAGGTGGCCCACAGCTGCGGGTTGCCCAGCCGCGCCAGCAGGGCCTGCGCCTCCGCCAGGTGCGGCCGCAGCCGGTCGCCGTCCTGCAGCCGGGCGGCGGCCACCACCAGCTCGCCCAGCGGCAGCAGCGTGAACAGGTCCACCGGGTGGCGGACCACCGCCTCCCGCGCCCTCACCCAGGCCCGCACCAGCGCCGGCACGTCGCTGCTGCGCCGGGCCAGCCCCACCTCCAGGGCCTGCAGGAAGACGTCGTCGCGCGGCTCGAGCGCCGCCGGCCCCTCCCCGTCCCCACCCGACGGCGCCGCGTCCACGTGCGCCGAGGCCTGCCCCCCGCCCATCCGCGCCGGCTGCACGTGCGCCGAGGCCTGCGCGGCGGCCATGTACTCGCGGGCGCGGGTCATCCGGCCGGCCAGCATCGCGATCCACGCCAGCAGCAGCAGGTGCCGCGGCCGGCACGGCGCGCCGCCGAGGTCGGCGTCCACGGCCCGCTGCAGCACCGACTCGGCCACCCCCAGCTCCCCGCTGTGCAGGGCGACCAGCGCGGCCAGCGCCGCCGGGGTGTCGACCAGCAGCGCCGTGCGGCCCACCGGCTCCAGCAGAGCGGCCGCGCGGGTGAGCGTGGACAGCGCCGCGGCGATGTCGTCGGCGGCGTTCGCGCCGGTGCGCAGCGACTGCAGCACGCCCTGCGCGGTCAGCTCCTCGCTCACCGACAGCACGGTCGGCAGCCCCCCGGCCGCCCGCGCGCCGTCCAGGACGGCGGCCGCCTCCTCCGGCTCCCCGGTGGCGAGCAGGGCCAGCGCCGCCGAGCCCGCCCGCTCCGGCCCGGCCAGCCGGCACAGCGCGGCCGCGCGGGTCAGCAGCCCGCGCTGGGCGAGCACGGCCGCGGTCACGCCGGCGGCGCGGGCCCGGTCCGGCGCCGCCGGGTCGGCCAGCGCGGTGTCGGCCCACTGGAGGGCGCCGTCGAGGTCCCCGGCCAGCGCGGCCGCCTGCGCCCGCCGCGCGGCCAGCCCGGCCACCGGCGCGCCGGTGCGCGCGGCCGCCCCGAGCAGCTCGCCGGCCAGCGCCGGGTCGGCGGCCAGCGCCGCCTCCCCGTGCCGCTCCAGCAGGCGGGCGGCCTCCGGGTCGCGCACCCGTTCGGCGGCCAGCCGGCGGGCGAGGTCCAGGGGCTCCTCGCCGCGCTCGACCAGCAGCGCGAGGAGCTGCCGGCGGGTGCGGCGGGTGACGTCGGGCGGGGTCGCCTCCAGCAGCAGCTGGGCCACGAGCGGCACGACCGCGCCGCGGGGCAGCAGCAGGCCGCTGGCGCGGGCGGCGGTGACCAGCTCCGCCGCGTGGCCGGGCAGCACGTCGAGCAGTCCGCCCAGCACGTCGTCGTCCAGCGGGGCGCCGGCGGCGACGGCGTGCAGCAGCGCCCGGGTCTCCTCGCCGACGGTCGCCAGCTGGGCGCGGATCCGGTCGGCGACCTCCTCCGGGACGGCCGGACCCAGCAGCCGGCCGCTCGCGCCGCCGTGGCGGGCCAGCGCGCGCAGCAGCGGGTGCACCAGGGAGGGCAACCCGCCGGTCCGGGCGTGGACGGCGTCCACCAGGTCCGGGCCGGCGGCCTCGCCGAGCTGCTCGCGCGCCCACCCCCGCACCGTGGCGCGGTCGGCGTGGCCGAGGACGACGGTGCGACGGTCCCCGCCGAGCTCGGGGAGCAGGGCGGTGAGCGGTGCCGGGCGGGGCCACGGCCGGTGGGCCAGCGCGATGCGCGCGCCGGGCACGCCCACCAGCGCGACGAGCCCGGCCGCGGCCGGCCCGGACAGCCGGTGGGCGTCGTCGACGACGACGGCGAACTCCGCCGGCAGCACGGCGGCATCCGTGGGGACGCCGTCGAGCACCACGACCCCCGACCGCCGCCACTCGGTGGCGAGCTCGTTGAGCAGGTGCGTCTTCCCCGTGCCGCCGGGGCCCTGCACGGTCACCACGGCCGGGCTCGCCGCGGCGATCGCGTGCACGGGAGCGCTCGCGGCGGGCAGGGTGCCCGTCGCGCCGGTCTCGGCGGTCACAGCAGGTCCGTGCCGAGCTCGATGACGGGTTCGGGCGCCGGCTCGGGAGCCGGCGGCGGGGTCGGGTCCGGTGCGGGGGCCGTCGGCTCCGGCTGGGGGTCGGGCTCCGGCTCCGTCGTGGGCTCGGGCTCGGGGTCGGTCGTCGGCCCGGGGTCGGTGACGGGACCGGGGTCCGTGGTGGGTTCCGGCTCGGTCGTCGGCTCAGGCTCGGTGGTGGGGTCGGGCTCGGTCGTCGGCTCCGACGTCGGGCCGGGGGGCTGCGGCGTCGAGGTGCCGGGCGCCGCCGGGCCCGGGGCCACCGTGCCGGCCGGGGTCACCGGCCCCGCCGGACCGCCGGGGGCGCTGGGCCCGGGGCGGGACGGCGTGGGGGAGGGGGTGTCGGGGGTCCCCGCCGCGCTGCTCCGCGCCGCGGTGGTGATCGCCGCGGCCAGGCTGGTCCGGGGCCGGGTGCTGTCGAGGGTCCCGGCGGTGCCGCCGTCCGAGGCCCCGCCGCGGCTCCCGGGAGCGGCCGCCGTCGCGGGCTGGGCGGCCGTGTCGGTGGACGGGGGGCTGTCGACCTCAGCGGTGCCGGTGGCGATCACCTGCCCGCCGCTGTCGTCGTCCTCCGCGGCGGTCCGGGTGGGAGCGGGGTCGGAGCCCAGGACGCCGGCCAGCGCCGGGGGCACCACCAGCAGCCCGAGCAGGGCGCCGCCGACCACCGCGCCGCGCCGCACCCGCGAGCTCCGCTGTGGCCGCGTCGTCCCGCCGGGCCGGCGGGACGACGGGCCCTGCGCGGCCGGGGGACGGCGGTCCGCCACGGGAGCCGGGACGTCCTCCGAGGAGGCGACCGGCACGGCCGGGACGGCGGCCATCAGCTGCTCGGCGACGAGCGCGTCGGCAGCCAGGGCGGCGGCGCCGAGCGCCGCGGTGAGCGCCGGCTCCGGGGCGACCACCAGCGGCCGGCCCAGCTCACCGGAGAGCACCTCGGCGACCAGCGGCACCCGCACCGCGCCGCCGGCCAGGACCACGGCGTCGAGGTCGGCCGGCTGGAGGCCGGCAGCCGCCACCGCCTCCTCCACCGCGGTCACCGACTCCCGCACCGGGCCGGCGAGGACCTCGTCGAGCTCCTCCCGGGTGAGCCGGACCGGTCCGTCCGGACCGTCCACGGCCACGTCCACGGTGGTCCGCGCGGACAGCGCCTCCTTGGCCGCGGTGCAGGCCGCACGGAGCGCCGCCGCCCCGGCCGCCCCGGCCGGCGTCCCCCCGGAGCCGAGCACGTGCGCGACGACCGCGTCGTCCGCGTCGCGCCCGCCCCAGGCCCGGGGCTCCGGGGGCAGGCTCCGGTGCCCCAGGGGCTCGTCGGCCGTGGGGCCGACGACGGCGGTGTCCAGCGTGCTCGCGCCCAGGTCGTAGACGGCGACGGTCGGCTCGGGCGCCAGGTCGCCGGCCACCACGTGGTGGTGCACGGCGGCGACGGCGCTGGAGACGAGGGAGAAGCGCGGGACGCCGGCGGCCTCCAGGGCCCGGGCGAACACGGCGCGGCGGTGCCGGCCCCAGGACGGCGGGACGGCGACGACCGTCCACGCGTCCGGCCGGCCCTCCTGCCGGGCGGCGGCCTCGCGCACCCGCTGGACGGCCCCCGCGGCGAGCGCGGCCGCGGACACCGCCCGCTCACCGGCGTAGACCGGCTCCGGGGTGCCCACCCGGGCCATGACGTGGGGGACGGTGACCCCGTCGGGCACCGGCTCGAGCCCCACCTCGCCGTCCGGGCCGACCGCCACGTCGGCGGGCAGGGCGGTCCCCCGACCGCCGAGCGCCAGCGGCTGCGCCGTCACCTCCCCCGTCGCGTCCCCGGCGCACACCGCGGCCGAGATCGTCCCGTCGCCGATGTCGATGCCCAGCCCGTACTCGTCCTCGCGCACAGGTAGCCCCCTGGTTCCCCATCACGTCCCGGGGCCCCCGCGTTGGACCTCCCGGTTCCGCGAACGTA
Organism: Geodermatophilus sp. SYSU D01186; assembly: GCF_054050215.1. Classification (NCBI taxonomy): domain Bacteria; kingdom Bacillati; phylum Actinomycetota; class Actinomycetes; order Geodermatophilales; family Geodermatophilaceae; genus Geodermatophilus; species Geodermatophilus sp. SYSU D01186. The sequence continues at coordinate 21,877 of NZ_JBJGYW010000041.1, forward strand.
TGGCCCGCTCACCCCATCTGTCTCATGCCGACGCCCCGACGGACGGGTGCGGACCGTAAGTGGGGGGCGACACCCCGCAGCCCCTAACGGGGAGTCAGCACGCACCCCCCATTCGGGTGATGTGACGAGGGGGACAGTCCCCGATGCCGGGGACCGCCGTCCGCGGCTGGACTGCGGTCGCCAGCCGGCCGAGATCGCGGACGGCTCGAGACCCAGGAGTGCCAGCCATGACGACCCTCGCCAGCTCGCTGCTCGACTTCATCCTCGGCCTGTTCCGCGACCCCGAGAAGGCGGCCGCGTACGACGCCGACCCGCGCGGCACGCTGGACGCCGCCGGCCTGACCGACGTCGAGCCCAGCGACGTCGCCGACCTCGCGCCGATGGTCTCCGACTACTCCACCGTGGGTGCCTGGAGCGGGGGCCGCGGCGACTCCTGCGACGGGGACGACCGCTCCGGGCTGGTCGCCGGCGCCTCCCACCGCCCCTCCCGGCACGAGGACGACGACGACCGCGGCTCGTACCGCCCGGTGCACGACCGGGACGACGAGGACCGCCACCACGACCGGGACGACGACGGGCACGGCGGCTCCCACGGCGGCCACCCTGCCCACGGCGGCGGTCACGAGACCGTGGTGATCACCCACCTGCAGAACATCGAGTACACCAACCACGAGACCCACGTGTCCGTCGACGCCTCGCACAGCATCTGGGTGAGCGGCGACGCGCAGGCGATCTTCGGCGACGTGGAGGGCGACGTCTCGCAGATCGACAACTCCGGCGGGGTCTACGTCGGCGACGACCTCGAGGACTCGAAGGTCGTGGTCGACCACAGCGACAACTCGGTGGAGGACTCCTACAACGAGAGCACCGACGTGTCCGGCAACGGCAACGCGGTGGGCACGGGCAACGACGTCGACACCGACATCGACACCGACATCGACGTAGAGAACTCGGGCAACACCCAGCACGGCGACGGCAACGTGTCCGGCAACGGCAACGCCACCGACAACTCCACGAACACCGACGTGGACCTCGAGGTGGAGGACTCGTTCAACGACAACTCCGACAACTCCACGAACACCGACGTCGACATCGACGACTCGTTCAACGAGGACAACTCGGACAACTCCACCAACACCGACGTGGACGTGGAGATCGAGGACTCCTTCCAGGACAACTCCGACGACGACGGCCTCGACGTCGACGTCGAGGACTCCGCCATCGGCAACGAGTACGAGTCGACCGACAACTCGGTCTCGGTCGAGGACTCCTTCACCGTGGAGGACTCCTTCACGGTGGAGGACTCCTTCCAGGACAACTCCGAGGAGAGCGTCGAGGTCCGCGAGGCCGAGGTCGACGACGTGACCGTCTGACCCCCCGCTCGCCCGGCCCGGGTGTCCTCCGCGGACACCCGGGCCGGGTCGCGCTCCATCGCCGTCCCCGGTGGTAAGACCGGGTCCCAGGGAGGTGGCCGTGGTCACGTCAGCACAGGTGCTCGACCGGGCGCTGGCGCTCGCGCAGGTCTGCGAGCGGCCGGACCTGCACCGGCGGCTGGTCCAGGCGCAGGCGCGCTCCGAGGCCCCGGGCGTGCGCGTCCTGGTCGTCGGCGAGCCGAAGCAGGGCAAGAGCTCGCTGGTCAACGCGCTGGTGGGGGCGCCGGTCTGCCCCGTGGCCGACGACGTCGCGACCGTCGTCCCCACGGTGGTGCGGGCGGGGGAGCAGCCACGGGCCACGCTCGTGCTCGCCGCCGGCGACGCGCCCACCGGGCCGGCCGACGGCGAGGCGCCCACCGAGCGGGTGCCGGTGCCGATCGAGCAGGTGGCGGCCCGGGTGACCGGCGCCGGCGTCGAGCGGCTGGTGCAGGCCGAGGTGGAGCTGCCCCGGCAGCTGCTGGCCGGCGGCCTGGAGCTGGTCGACACCGCGGGGGTCGGGGGAGTGGGCATGGCCCGGGCGTTGCGCACGGTCGACCTGCTGCCCAGTGCCGACGCCGTCCTGCTCGTCACCGACGCCAGCCAGGAGTTCACCGCCCCGGAGATGGCCTTCCTGGAGCAGGCGCGGGCGCTGTGCCCGACGGTCGTCTGCGTCCTCACCAAGACCGACGCCTGCCCCGAGTGGCGGGCGATCGCCGAGCTGGACCGCGCCCACCTGGCCGGCCGCGGCATCGAGGCGCCGCTGTTCTGCGTCTCCTCCGCACTCGCCCAGCTGGCGGTGCAGCACCGCGACCGCGAGCTGCACGACGAGTCGGGCATCGCGCCCCTGGTCGCCCACCTGCGCCGGGAGGTGGTCGACCGCGCCGAGACGCTGGCCCGGCGGTCCCTGGTGCACGACCTCGCGGCGGTCACCGAGCACCTGTCCCTCGCCGTCCGCTCGGAGCTGTCCGGGCTGCAGGACCCGGCCGGCCGGGAGGAGCTCGTGCGCGGCCTCGAGGAGGCCAAGGCGGCCGCCGACGACCTGCGCCGGCGCTCGGCCCGCTGGCAGCAGGTGCTGGGGGACGGCGTCACCGACCTCATGAGCGACATCGACTTCGACCTGCGCGACCGCTCCCGGGTGGTGACCCGCGAGGCCGAGGAGGCGATCGAGGCGCAGGACCCCGGCCCGGCGTGGGGCGAGCTGGCCGAGTGGCTGGACCGCCGGATCGCCGCCGCCGTCGCCGACAGCTACGTGTGGGCCGAGCAGCGCTCGGAGTGGCTGGCCGAGCGGGTCATCGAGCAGTTCGCCCGGGACGGCGGCGCCGCGGTCCCCGCGCTGTCGGTCGGGGCGGCGGGCGACGCGCTGGAGAGCCTGGTCGACCTGCCCGACATCGACGACGGCGCGATGACCCTGCGCGAGCGCACCCTCATCGGCCTGCGCGGCTCCTACACCGGCGTCCTCATGACCGGCCTGGTGACGAGTCTGGCCGGGATGGCGATCATCAACCCGGTCTCGCTGGCCGCGGGTGTGCTGCTCGGCCGCAAGGCCTACACCGACGACAAGAAGCAGCGGGTCGCGCGCCGGCAGGCCGAGGCGAAGGCGGTGGTCCGCCGGCACCTGGACGAGGTGGTCTTCCAGGTCGGCAAGCAGCTCAAGGACCGGTTGCGCACCGTCCAGCGCACGCTGCGCGACCTCATCACCGACACCGCCGAGGAGATGTCGCGCTCCCTGGCCGACGCGGTGGCCGCTGCCCAGCGGTCGACGAAGGAGGCCACCGCCGAGCGGGACGCCCGTGTCCGGTCGCTGCGGCTGCGGCTGGACCAGCTCGACCGGCTGGCCGCCGACGTCCGCGTGCTGGAGCGGGTGCCGGTGACCGCCGCATGAGCACCGTGGGGACGGCGGGAGCGGGCACCGTGCTCGACGACGTCCGCGGGCTCCTGGACGACGCGGTGGAGCGCTACCGCGACGTCCCGGCCGTGGCCGGACGGCTGGCCGCCCAGCGGCGGCGGCTGGACGAGCCGCTGCGGCTGGCGCTGGTCGGCCGCGTCAAGTCGGGGAAGTCCACGCTGCTCAACGCGCTCGTGGGCGCGCGGGTGGCACCCACCGACGCCGGCGAGTGCACCCGCGTCGTGACCCTCTACCGCCACGGTGCGACGCCGCGGGTGCAGCTGCACGGCGTCGACGGCGGTGTGCGGGCCCTGCCGGTCCGCCGGGCCGACGGCGGCCTGCAGCTCGACCTGGGCGGCACCCCGGCCGAGGAGGTCGAGCACCTGCTGGTGGAGTGGCCGGCCGCCGACCTGCTGCCGGCGACGATGGTCGACACCCCGGGGATCTCCTCGCTGTCGGCCGGCACCAGCGCGCGGACCCGCACCTTCCTCGACGCCGGGGAGGGGCCCTCGGGCGCCGACGCGGTCGTCTTCCTGACCCGCCAGCCGCAGCCGGAGGACGTCGCCGTCCTCGCCGGCTTCCAGGACGACTCTGGCGCCGCCGGGGCGCACACCACCACGATCACCGTGCTGTCCCGCGCCGACGAGATCGGCGCCGGCCGGCTGGACGCCCTCCACGCCGCCGGCGCGGTCGCCCGGCGGATGTCGGAGGACCCGGCGCTGCAGGCGGTCAGCTCGGCGGTGGTGCCGGTGGCCGGGCTGCTGGCGCTGGCCGGGCGCACGCTGCGCCACGGGGACTTCGTCGCGCTGCGCACCCTGGCCGGCGCCGACCAGCAGCAGGTGGCGGCGATGCTGCTGACCGCCGACCGGTTCACCCGCCGCGAGGCGGCGGTGCCGCTGGCGCACGACGTCCGCGTCTCGCTGCTGGAACGGCTCGGGCTGTTCGGCATCCGGCTGTCGATCGCCCTCGTCCGGGCCGGCATCGCGGACGCCTCCGCGCTCGCCGACGAGCTGCTGCGCCGCAGCGGCCTGACCGAGCTGCAGCGGCTGCTGCGCGTCCACCTCACCGCCCGGGGCGACCAGCTCAAGGCCGGGACGGCGCTCCGCCTGCTGGCCGGGGTGCTGGCCGAGCACCCGGTCGAGGGCGCGGACGACCTGCGCGCCGGCGTGGAGCGGGCCCGGCTGGCCGCCCGGGAGCTGGACGAGCTGGCGCTGCTGGCCCGCGCGCGGGCGGCCGGCAGCCCGTTGCCGGAGGTCCTGCGCCCCGACGCGGAGCGGCTGCTGGGCGCCGAGGGCACCACCCCGGCGGCGCGGCTGGGGCTGCCCGAGGACACCGCCGCCGCCGATCTGCGCGCGGCGGCCCGGACGGCGCTGGACCGGTGGCGGGCGGCCGCCGGCGATCCGCTGGCGGCGCGGGCGACCGCGGACGCGGCCGCGCTGGTCGTCCGGACCTGCGAGGCGCTGCTGGCCGGGCTCGACGGCTGGCGCGGCGGGCCGCCGCCGGGGCCGTCAGTGCCCGGCGGTCCCGGCGGGGGCGCCGCGGAAGAAGGCCCGCGAGCTCCGGGTGGCCAGCGGCAGCAGGGCGAGGACGAACAGCCCGCCGGCGGCCAGTAGGGCCATCCGGTCCACGTCGGCGTCCCCGGCGACCAGGCTCTGCGCCACGTCGAGGACCAGCAGTGCCGGCAGCGCGGTCAGCAGCAGCGCCCAGCGGGCCCAGGCCCGTCCGCGCGTCAGCAGGACGACCCACACCAGGGAGACCAGGACCACGAAGGTCACGCCGCCGGTGACCACGGCGATCGTGGCGCGCACCCCGTCGGCGACGACCGCGGCCGACGCCGTCGGGTCGTCGGCGGTCGCGGTGGCGGTCAGCCGGTCGCGCAGGGCCGCGGAGTCGACCAGGGCGGTCGCCACGCCGGTCAGGGCCGCCAGGCAGCCCGCGCACCACAGCGCCACGGTCGCCCGCACGGTGGCCGGGCGGGAGGTCGTGGCGCGGCCGAGCGGCGGCGCGATGTCGCTGGTGGTCGCCGGGCGCGGGGGCGGAGGCGGCAGGTGCTGCACCACGTTGCCGGTCATGACCACCCGCCGTGGCGACGGGAGACGGGCCTCCGCCGCGGCCGACGACGGGTCGGCGGCGCCTCCTGCCGTGTCCTGGCCCCCGGATGGCCGCGCCAGCTCCGTCACGTGTCCCCCTACCGACGACGATGTCGGCCGGAGCCTGTCATCGTCGCGGATGCGGACCGGACGGTCACGCGCCGGAGCCATCGGCGCGCTCTCGTGTCGACACCGCCAGCAGCCTCAGCACTGCATTCAGTGAGCAAGGACCCGCTGCGCCCCACCGCTCGCCGGCTCGCGGCGGCCCCTGCAACAGGGCCGGCCGTGCGGGTGCCGCCGTCAGCTCCCGGTGAAGTGGGGGGCCCGCTTCTCCAGGAACGCCTCGACCGCCTCGCGGTGGTCGGCGGTCCGCCCCAGCTCGGTCTGCAGCCGGGCCTCCAGTGCGAGGGTGTCCTCCAGGGAGTCGGTGGCCGCGGTGGCGAGCACGGTCTTCAGCGCGCGGAACGCGGCGGTGGGGCCGGCGGCCAGCCGGGCGGCCAGGGCCTGCGCCTCGGGCAGCACCTGCTCCGGCTCGACGACGCGGTGCACCAGGCCCCACATCGCGGCGGTCTCGGCGGGGAAGGCGTCCGGGAGCAGCAGGATCTCCGCCGCCCGCGAGCCGCCGACGCAGTGCACCAGCCGCGAGGCCAGCGCGGAGTCGCTCGACAGCCCGATGCCGGCGAAGGCGGTGGTGAACTTCGCGCCGGCCGCGGCGATCCGCAGGTCGCCGGCGAGCGCGATGCCCAAGCCGGCCCCGGCGCAGGCCCCGTTGACCGCCACCACGACCGGCACCCGCAGCGCGGCCAGGGCCAGCACCAGCGGGTTGTACTCCTCCTCGACCACCGACAGCGACGTCGCGGCGTCCCCCTTCAGGGCCTCCACGTGCTGGGCGAGGTCCTGGCCCACGCAGAACGCCCGGCCGGTGCCGGTGAGCACGATGGCCCGCACCGACGCGTCCGCGCCCACCTCCCGGACGACGTCGAGCAGCTCGCGGCGGGACTGGTGCGTGAGCCCGGCCCGCAGCATGGTGATCGTGGCGACGCCGCCGGCGTCCTCGCGGGTCACGGTCTCGGGCATGGTCGCCCCACCTCGTCTCTGGTCGATGCTCGTGCGCGGCACGGCGGGATCGCGCGATCTCGTACGGCCTCCGCGGCGGGAGCGTACGAGATCGCGCGATCCCGACCGGGCGGGTCAGCCGGCGGCCGGCTGCGCGGTCGCGGACCGGTCCCGCAGCTCCCGGCGGAGGATCTTGCCGGTCACCGTCTTGGGCAGCTCGTCGACGATCTCGACCTGCCGCGGGTACTTGTAGGCGGCCATGCGTTCCTTGCAGTGCGCGATGAGCTCCTCCGCCGTCACGTCGGCGCCCGCCTTGAGGCTGACGAACGCCTTGACGGTCTCCCCGCGCTTCTCGTCGGGCACGCCGACGACCGCGGACTCGCGGACGGCGGGGTGCTCGGCCATGACGTCCTCGACCTCCCGCGGCCAGACCTTGTACCCGGAGGCGTTGATCATGTCCTTCTTGCGGTCGACGATGAACACCCAGCCCTCGGGGCTCATGAACCCCACGTCGCCGCTCTTGAGGGCGCCTCCGGGCAGGCTGGCCGCCGTCTCCTCGGGCTTGCCCCAGTAGCCGGGGACGACCTGAGGCCCGTCGGCGACGATCTCGCCGACCTCGCCCAGCGGCAGGTCCTCGCCGTCGTCGTCCTGGATGCGGACGACGGTGCTCGGCGCCGGCACCCCCACCGACAGCGCCCCCGAGGTGGGGTCGACCGGGGACGGCGAGCCGAACGGCGTGACCGTCATCGGCGACGTGGTCTCGGTCAGGCCGTAGGCGTTGTGCACCTGGACGCCGGTGGCCTCCAGGAACGCCTTCTCGGCCGTCGGTGAGATCGCCGCGCCCCCGGAGTAGACGGAGGTGAACGAGGCGAAGTGGTCGCGGGTGGAGCCCGGCGCGTGGAGCAGCGCGTTGAACGCCGTGATGGCGCCGATGGTGAACGTCGGCCGGTGCTCGAGGAAGGCGTCGAGGACCACCTGCGGCTCGAACCGGTAGGCGAGGACCAGCGGAGCCGGCACGAGCATGCTCACCGCGATGTGCCCGATGAGCCCGGTGATGTGGAACAGCGGGGCGATGCCGAAGATCGCGCCGTCCCGCCCTGCCCGCGCCCAGTCCCGGTAGACCTGCGCGGTGAACACCACGTTCCGGTGGGTGTTCATCGCGCCCTTGGGCACGCCCGTCGTCCCGGAGGTGTAGGTCAGGAACGCGACGTCGTCCGGTCCCAGCCGGACCGGCGGCGGCTCCTGCCCGCGGTGCTGCTCGACGAACTGCAGGAAGTCGGTCGTGCCCTCGTGCCGCTGCCGCCGCGTCGCGGCGAACAGCCGCGGGTCGTCGCGGGTCTGGAACTCGAGCTCGCTGGTGGTGAGGACCAGGCGCACGTCGGTGTCGGGTACGACCTCCCGCGCGACCTCGTCGTAGAGCGCCTCCAGCGAGACCAGCGCCGTGGCCCCGGAGTCCCTGAGCAGGTGGGACAGCTCCCGCTTCCGGCTCATCGGGTTGATGGAGACCATGACGCCGCCGGCCTTCCAGGTCGCCACCATCGCGATGACGAACTGGGGCACGTTCTGCAGGTTCACGGCCAGCCGGTCCCCGGCCGCGAAGCCGTTGGCCAGCAGCCCCGCGGCCAGCGCGTCGCTGAGCCGGTCCAGCTCCCGGCGGGAGAGGGTGCCGTCGAAGTACTTCAGGGCGTCACCGTCGGGGTCCCGGGCGAGCCCGGCACGGAACACCTCGAGCGCGTTGTCGAACTCGATCTCGTAGTCGGCCGGCTGCCCCTCCTCGTAGAGGGCCAGCCACGGCCGGTCGGTGTAGGTGGGCATCTCACGAGCCTGCCCTTCGGCTGCTCGCACATCGAGCTGGGGGACTCCTCGGCCGACACCGGGGGCTCCGAGGCCGCCGTCCAGGCGCTGCGGCCCTCCCTGGAGGAGGCCGCCCCGACCTGGTCGCGGAGGTCGACGAGCAGTCCGCCGACACCGAGGCGGAGCTGGAACAGCACCGGTCCGGGGACGGTTGGCTCCTCTACGACCAGCTCACCAGGAGCAGTTGCGCGGCCTGAGCGACAGCATCACCGCGCTGACCGAGTCCGTCAGCCAGGTCGCGGCGGTCGTCCCCGACCGCTGACGCCGGCAGTGAGAGAGCCATGAGCGAACCGACGTCCCCTGCCCGCGGCCTGTCCCGCCGCCGACTGCTGGGCCTGGTCGGCGCCGGCACCGCGGGGGTGGTCGCGGCCGGGGCCGCCGGCGGGGCGATCGGCCGCGCCACCGCCGACGGCCCGGACGCCGGGAGTGCGGCCGTCGGCACCGACGTCGTCGAGTTCACCGGCGCCCACCAGGCCGGCATCGTCACCCCGGCGCAGGACCGGCTGCACTTCGTCGCCCTCGACGTCACCACCGACAGCCGCGACGAGCTGGTCGAGCTGCTGCAGGCCTGGACGGCGGCCGCGCGGCGGATGACCGCGGGGCAGGACGCCGGCCCGGTCGGCGCGGTGGACGGCGGGCCGTTGGCCCCGCCGGACGACACCGGCGAGGCGCTGGGCCTGTCCGCCGCCCGCCTGACGCTGACGATCGGCTTCGGGCCGACCCTGTTCGCCACCGCGGACGGCCGCGACCGGTTCGGGCTGGCCGCCCGCCGTCCCGAGCCGCTGGTCGAGCTGCCCGCGTTCGCCGACGAGACGATCGACCCGGCGATCAGCGGGGGCGACCTGTGCATCCAGGCCTGCGCCGACGACCCGCAGGTCGCGGTGCACGCCGTCCGCAACCTGGTCCGCATCGGCGCGGGCCGGGTGGGCGTCCGCTGGTCGCAGCTCGGGTTCGGCCGGACGTCGTCCACCTCGACCGCGCAGGCCACCCCGCGCAACCTCATGGGCTTCAAGGACGGCACCGCCAACCTCAAGGTCGAGAACGCCGGCGCGCTGGACCGGTTCGTGTGGGTGGCCGACGGCGACAGCGGCGCGGACTGGCTGGCCGGCGGCTCGTACCTGGTGGCCCGGCGGATCCGGATGCACGTCGAGGTGTGGGACAGCTCCAGCCTCGACGAGCAGGAGCAGACGTTCGGCCGGACCAAGGGCGAAGGCGCCCCGCTGGGCCAGGAGCGGGAGTTCGACCCGGTCGACTTCACCACGCGGGTGGACGGCGGCCCCGCCATCCCGGAGACCTCGCACGTCTTCCTCGCCCACCCGACCAACTCCGGGACGGCGATCCTCCGGCGCGGCTACAGCTTCGTCGACGGCTCCGACGCCCTCGGCCGGCTCGACGCCGGGCTGTTCTTCATCGCCTACCAGCGCGACCCGGAGACCGGGTTCGTCCAGGTGCAGCGCAACCTGCGGCTGGACGAGCTCAACGAGTACATCCGGCACACCTCGTCGTCGGTCTTCGCCTGCCCACCGGGCGTCCGGGACGCCGACGACTGGTGGGGGCGCGCCCTGTTCGAGCCGTGACCGAGACGTGACGGACCGTCCCCACCAGATGCGCCTCTGACCTGGGAGGATGGACCCCGGGCGGCTGGCGCCCGGGTCGTCCGGTCGCACCTCCCGGTGCCGGCGCCCACCGCGACACGCCCGGGATGCGGTCGGCGGTCCGATGTGTGTGTAGTCGGGGTGGGCGCGGGACATCCAGACCTGGGGGGACGCCGGCGCCCCCGGGCCGAGGACCAGGCAGTGTCGGGCAGGCGAGGGGTGAGCCACCGTGGTGGAGCCGGGTCGGCAGTCCCTCGGGGACCGCTACGAGCTCGCCTCGCTGATCGCCGCCGGTGGCATGGGTCAGGTGTGGCGGGGCGTGGACGCCCTGCTGGGCCGGCCGGTCGCGGTGAAGGTCCTCCGCAGTGAGTACACCGGTGACCCCACCTTCCGGGCGCGGTTCCGTGCCGAGGCGCAGCACGCGGCGGCGCTGAGCCACCCCAACATCGCCGCCGTCTTCGACTACGGGGAGACCGAGGCCGCCGACGGCAGCGGCGAGACGCTGGCCTACCTGGTCATGGAGCTGGTCGATGGCGAGCCGCTGTCGGCGGTGCTGCGCCGGGAGATCCGCCTCGACGCGTCAGCCACGCTCGACGTGCTGCAGCAGACGGCCTCCGCGCTGGCCGAGGCGCACCGGGTCGGCCTGGTGCACCGGGACGTCAAGCCCGGCAACATCCTGGTCCGCGGCGACGGCAGCGTGAAGATCACCGACTTCGGCATCGCCTGGTCGGCCGGCAGCGTGCCGCTGACCCGCACCGGCCAGGTCATCGGCACGCCGCAGTACCTCTCACCCGAGGTCGCCGAGGGCCACCACGCGATGCCCGCCAGCGACGTCTACGCGCTGGGCCTCGTCGGCTACGAGTGCCTCACCGGACACCCGGCCTTCGACGGCGACAACGCCGTCACCATCGCGCTCAAGCAGGTGCGGGAGGAGCCCGCGCCGCTGCCCGAGGACCTGCCCGGCGAGGTCCGCACGCTCATCCGGCGGGCCCTGTGCAAGAACCCCGCGGCCCGCATCCCGGACGGCGCGGCGTTCGTCGCCGCGGTCGAGGACGTCCGCGCCGGCCGCCCGCAGCCGGAGCCCCCGCCGACCTGCGCCGTCCCGCTGCCCCCGCCGCCGCCCCGGTCGACCGGCGACCAGCCGGCCGTGCCCACCCCGCGCGCCGGCAGCCCCGCGGTCGCGCGCACCAGCAGCCCGCCGACGCCGCGACGGCGCGGGGCGGCCGCCCTGCTCGTGCCGCTGCTGGCCCTGCTGCTGGGCGCCGGCACCGCGGGCGCGGTGTTCATCGCCGTCGCCGGGGACGACAGCCCGACGCCGGTGGTCGCCGCCCAGACCGACGACGCGCCGATCGTGCTCGACGCCGCCGACTACGTGGGCCGCCGCGTCGACGAGGCGGCGCTGTCCCTGGCGGCGCTGGGGCTGCTGGTCTCGCGGCAGGAGGAGGTCACCGCCGACGCCGTCCCGGGCCTGGTGACCGCCCTCGACCCGGCCGGGGTGCCGCTGCGGGCCGGGGACGAGGTGGTCGTCGTCTTCGCCGTCGCGCCCGAGACCTCCCGCGCGCCGGGCCGCAGCTCCGCGGTGGTGTCCAGTGGCGGGGGCGAGCGTGCGGCCGCGCCGCCGGTCGAGCCGGAGCAGACCCAGACCCAGACCCAGACCGAGACGACGACGCCGACGCCGTCCCCGTCGACCACCGTGCCCACCACGACGCCCGCGCCGATGCCAGGGGCCACCGCGACCCCGACGACGACCGCGCCCACGACGACACCGCCGCCGACGACGACCGCGCCGTCGACCGCCACCGGCTCGCCGTCGACCGCCACCGGCTCGCCGTCGACGTCCACCTCGACCGCGGCGGCGTCGTCCTCGGCGTGGCAGGGGGACGACGACTGACCGCTGCCGGCGGGGGTCCGGACGGTCGCGGCCCCGGGCGGCCCGGGGCTCCGGCCCAGCCGCCCGGGGCGGCCTAGGCCGAAGGGCGGGGGGCCGCCGAGATGTCGGGTGCGGGACCCGGTGGCAGGCTGGGTCGGCCGGGACGGTCGAGGACAGGGGGGCGCGAGTGGTCGAGCCGGAGCAGCGCACGCTCGGCGACCGCTACGCGCTGGAGGGGCTGCTGGCCACCGGCGGGATGGGTCAGGTGTGGCGGGCACGCGACCTGCTGCTCGACCGGACCGTCGCGGTCAAGGTGCTGCGCAGCGAGTACACCGGCGACCCGACGTTCCTCGCCCGCTTCCGCGCGGAGGCCCAGCTCACCGCCCGGCTGGTGCACCCGAACATCGCCGCGCTGCACGACTACGGCGAGGGCACCTCGGCCGCCGGTGAGGCGCTGGCCTACCTGGTCATGGAGCTGGTGGAGGGCGAGTCGCTGTCGGTGCTGCTGGCGCGCGAGGGCCGGCTGAGCCCGGAGCGCACCCTCGACGTCGTCGGCCGGACCGCCGACGCGCTGGCCGCGGCGCACGCGGCCGGCGTGGTGCACCGCGACGTCAAGCCGGGGAACGTGCTGCTGGGCGACGACGGCAGCGTGAAGATCACCGACTTCGGCATCGCCTGGTCGGCCTCCAGCGTGCCGCTCACCCGCACCGGCCAGGTGGTGGGCACCGCGCACTACCTCTCCCCGGAGCAGGCGGCCGGTGCGAAGGCCGGCCCGGCCAGCGACGTCTACGCGCTCGGCATGATCGCCTACGAGTGCCTGGCCGGTCGCCGCGCGTTCGACGGAGACAACCCCGTGCAGATCGCCCTGGCGCAGGTGCGCGACGAGCCCGACCCGCTGCCGGACGACGTCCCCGGGCCGGTGCGCACCCTCGTCGCCCACGCTCTGGTCAAGGACCCCGCCCGCCGGTTCCCGGACGGCGCCGCGTTCCGGGACGCCGTCGACGACGTCCGGGCGGGCCGGGCGCTGCCGCCGGCGCCACCGCCGACCGCGGCGTTCCCGGTGCTCGCAGCGCCCGCCCCGCGCCGCCGCCGGCTGCTCGTGCCGGTGGCCGCGCTGCTGGTCGGTGCGGGGATCGGCGTCGGGGCGCTCGAGGTCACCGGCGGCGAGGCCGTGGTGCCCGTGGCCGCGGCCGACCCGGGCACCGGATCGGCCGCACCCGAGGACGACGGCGTGCTCCTGACCGCCGGGCCCTATCTGGGCCGGCCGGTGGACGAGGTGGAGGCGGAACTCGCCGCGCTCGGGCTCCGCGTCCAGCGCGCACCGGAGGAGCGGGCCGACGTCCCGGCCGGGCTGGTGACCGGGTTGGGGCCCGTGGGCGCGCTGGCCCGTGGTGACCTCGTGACGGTCTCCGTGGCGGTGGCAGCGGCGGTGGCCCCGCCCGCCGAGCCGGTGTCCCCGGCGCCGGCCCCTCCGGCGGTGCCGGTCGATGTGCTGCCGGTCGATGCGGTGCCGGTCGGCTCGGTGCCGGCCGAGGAGGCGCCGACCGGTACGGATGTCGGGTCGTCCGGGTCCGGGCCGGGTGGTGGCGGCGTCGCCGCGGGCGTCCCGGCCGGTGGGGACGCCCGCGATCGGGACGCGGGGGACTCGGACGAGGCCGGCGACTCCGGGGGTGCCGCGGACGACGAGTGGGACGAGGAGGCGAACCCGGGCAACGGGAACTCCGGCGGCAACAACGGCAACGGGAACGGCGGCGGGAACGGGAACGGCGGCGGGCACGGCAAGGGCGGCGGGCACGGCAAGGGGAAGAACCGCTGACGCCGTCCGGCGGCTCCCCGCGTGGGCGGGGTGCCGGTCGCCTCAGTCGCGACGGGTCGGGGCGGCGATCCAGACGGCCGCGCCCAGCGCGGCCAGCGCGGCGGTGAGGAGGAAGCCGCGGTCGCTGTCGGCCCGCGGGAGCACGACGAGCACCCAGAACGCGGCCACGCCGGTCAGCCCGCCCGCGGCCACCTTCCACGCGGTGCCCGCGCCCAGCCGCGCGCCGAGCAGGCGGCCGGCCGAGGGCAGCAGCCCGAGCAGGGTGGCCAGCGTGGCGAAGGTCGACCACAGCGGCACCGTCGTCCAGAAGCCGTCGGTGCCGAACGGCAGCGCCAGGCCGAGCTGGAGGAGGACGAGGCTCACGACGACGAGGCCGGTGCCGGCCAGCGCGGCGCGCTGATCCGGGGTGCGCGGCGCCCGCGGGGCCTTGACCGGGGCCGGCGGCGGAGGCGTGCCGACGCCGGGCAGGCCGGGGACCAGGTCGACCGGACCGGTCGGCTGCACGGGCTGCTCGGTCGCCAGCGGCTCGACGGCCGGGTGGACGTCGGGCCGCGGGAGCTGCTGCGTACCGGCCGTCGTGGCCCCGCCCACCGGGATCTCCTGCGTGCCCGAGGGGGCGACGGGCTGGGGGCTGGTCGTCGGGTGGCTCACGGTTCTCCTCGCTCACGCGTGCCGGCTCAGCGGCAGCGGACCAGTTCGTCCCCGGCACGGTAACGGCGGGCGCGGGCACGGCCCGGGAGGTGACGCGGCGGGTCCGGAGGCCGTCCGGCGCGTCGTCCGCCTCGGGCGTGGCGCCCGTCCGGAGCTTCGCGGATGACGCGCGCGGCGGCCGTCCGGCGCTTCGGGGGCGGCGCCTCCGGGTGCTCACTAGGGTCGGCCGGGTGGGTGCGAGCGCAGGGATCGTCGTCACCGGTACCGAGGTCCTCACCGGGCGGGTGAGCGACCGGAACGGGCCCTGGCTGGCCGAGCAGTTGCGGCTGCTGGGCGTGGACGTCGGCACCGTGCTCGTGGTGGGCGACCGGCCGGACGACCTGCGTGCCGCGCTGCGCTTCCTCTCCGGCGCGGACCTCGTCATCACCACCGGCGGGCTCGGACCCACGGCCGACGACCTCACCGCCGAGATCGTCGGGGAGGTGCAGGGCCGGCCGGTCGAGCTGGACCCGGAGGTGGAGCGGCACGTCGCCGCCATCGTCGAGGGCCTCATGAACGGCCGCGGGTTCCGGGCCGACCCGGAGGCCACCGCCGCCGGCGTCCGGAAGCAGGCGATGGTGCCCTCCGGTGCCACGGTGCTGCCCCCGGTCGGGACGGCGCCGGGACTCGTCGTCCCGCCGGCGGAGGGGCGCGGCGGTCCGCCGGTCGTCGTCCTGCCCGGGCCGCCGGCCGAGCTTCAGGGCATGTGGCCTGCTGCGCTGGCCGACGAGCGGGTGCAGCGGGCGCTGGCCGGCCGGAGCGAGCTCCGGCAGGAGACGGTGCGGCTGTGGGGGACGCTCGAGTCGCAGCTGGCCGCGACGCTCCGGGAGCACGAGTTCCCCGACCTGGAGATCACCACCTGCCTCCGGGAGGGCGAGCTGGAGATCGTGACCCGCTTCGGGCCCGACGCCCAGCCGGCCTACGACCGCCTCGTGGACGTGGTGCGGGCGGCGCACGGCGAGCACCTGTTCTCCACCGGACCGACCGTGGACGACCTCGTGGCCGGGGCGCTCGGCGACCGCGGGCTGACCGTCGCGACCGCCGAGTCCTGCACCAGCGGGCTGCTCGTGGCCCGGCTGACCGAGCGGCCCGGCTCCTCGGCGTGGGTGCTCGGCGGGGTCGCCTCCTACGCGAACTCGGCCAAGGAGGCGCTGGTCGGCGTCCCGGCGGAGATGCTGGAGCAGCACGGCGCGGTCAGCACCCAGGTGGCGGCGGCGCTGGCCGAGGGCGCGCGGGAGCGGTTCGGCGCCGACGTCGGCATCGGCATCACCGGCATCGCCGGACCCGGCGGGGGGACGCCGGACAAGCCGGTCGGCACCGTGCACCTGTGCGCGGTCGGCCCGGACGGGCGGCAGCCGCGGTCGGTCGTGCTGCCCGGGTCGCGGTCCGCGGTGCGCCAGCGTTCGGTCACCCTCGCGATGCACATGCTCCGGCAGCTCCTGCTCGGCGGCCCGCCCGCGTGACCGCGATGACCCTGCACGCGACGGGTCCGGGAGCACCCGCCGATGTCTGGGAGCGCTACGCGGTGCCGGCGCGCTGGCCGGAGTGGGCTCCGCAGATCACCGGTGTGGAAGTCCCCGTCGCGCGGCTGGCCACCGGGGCGCGCGGCCGGGTCCGGGGTCCCCTCGGCCTCGCGCTGCCCTTCGTCGTCGACTCGGTGGACGAGGTGACCCGGCGGTGGTCCTGGACCGTGTCGGTGGGCCCGGCGCGGCTGCGGCTCCTGCACTGGGTGGCCGAGGGCCCGGACGGCGGCAGCACGACCGGGCTGCGGATCGACGGCCCGGCGCCGCTGGTGCTGGGCTACGCGCCCCTGGCGCGCCTCGCGATCGGCCGGCTGGTCCGTCGGGCTCGCTGAGCGGCCGACCCGCGCCCCGCGAACGGCGTCCTGCGCAGCCCGACTGTGCTTCGCGCGGCCACCGTCTGGCGACGGGCGCAGCGAACCGCCTCCTCCTGCGCCGGCACTCATGCGGCGGTGAGCAGGGGTGGGCCGATCACGATCTCGGTGCCGTCGGGTCGCCAGGTGCGCCAGCGGCCGTCGGGTTGGCGGTGCACGCGGAAGCCGTGGTGGACCTTGGTGTGGTGGCGTTCGCACAGCAGCGCGGAGTTGGCCAGGGTGGTCTGGCCGCCGTTGATCCACTCCCGCAGGTGGTGCACGTCGCACCAGAAGGTGGGCGCCTGGCAGCCGGTGAACACACATCCCCGGTCGCGGGCCTCCACCTCCTTGCGCAGGTGCGGGGGCACGACGCGTTTGTCGCGGCCGAGGTCCAGCGGGGTGCCGTCGGGGGTCATCACGATCCGGGAGACGGCCGCGTCGCAGGCCAGCCACCGGGCGCGGGCGGCGGAGAT
>NZ_JBJGYW010000042.1:0-36929 GCF_054050215.1 Geodermatophilus sp. SYSU D01186
CCCCCCCCCCCCCCCCCCCCCCCCCCCCCCCCCCCCCCCCCCCCCCCCCCCCCCCCCCCCCCCCCCCCCCCCCCCCCCCCCGCCCCCCCCCGCCCCCCCCCCCCCCCCCCGCCCCCCCCCCCCCCCCCCCCCCCCCCCCCCCCGGCCGGGAGCCCCGTCGCGGTGGACGGGGCGGTGGTTCAGCGCAGCGCGACCGCGGTGGGGGTCACCGGCCGCGGCAGCATCGACGCCCCGGTCAGCCAGGTGTCCACGGCGCCGGCGGCGGCCCGGCCCTCGGCGATGGCCCACACGATCAGCGACTGGCCGCGGCCCATGTCACCGGCGACGAAGACCCCGGGGACGGTGGACATGAACTCGCCGTCGCGCGCGACGTTGCCGCGCCCGTCGACCTCGACGCCGAGGGCATCGACCAGGCCGGTGCGCTGGGCACCGGTGAAGCCCATGGCGAGGAACACCAGGTCGGCGGGGATCTCCCGCTCGGTGCCCTCGACCTTCTGGAACCGGCCGTCGACCCGCTCCACCTCGTGCAGGAGCAGGGCGCGCACGCGCCCGTCCTCGTGGCCCAGGAAGCGCTCGGTGTTGACGCTGTAGAGCCGCTCCCCGCCCTCCTCGTGGGCGCTGGAGACCCGCATGATCATCGGGTAGGTGGGCCACGGGTTGGCCGCCTGGTCGCGGCGGTCCGGCGGCGCCGGCATGATCTCCAGCTGCGTCACCGACGCCGCGCCCTGCCGGTGGGCGGTGCCCAGGCAGTCCGCGCCGGTGTCGCCGCCACCGATGATCACCACGTGCTTGCCACGCGCGTCGATCGGCGGCTCGTCCAGCTCGCCGAGGGCCTGCCGGTTGCCGAAGGGCAGGTACTCCATGGCCAGGTGGATGCCGGAGAGCTCCCGGCCCGGGGCAGGCAGGTCGCGGCCGATGGTGGCGCCACCGGCCAGCACGACCGCGTCGTACTCGGCCCGCAGCTGCTCGGCCGACAGGTCGCCGGCACCGCTGCCGCCGACCTCGACCCCGGTGACGAACCGGGTGCCCTCGGCCCGCATCTGGTCCAGCCGCCGGTCGAGGACGGCCTTCTCCATCTTGAACTCGGGGATGCCGTACCGGAGCAGCCCGCCGACGCGGTCGGCCCGCTCGTACACGGTCACCTCGTGCCCGGCGCGGGTCAGCTGCTGGGCGGCGGCCAGGCCCGCGGGGCCCGAGCCGATGACGGCGACCTTCTTGCCGGTGTGCTCCTGCGGGAGCACCGGCTTGACGAGATCCCGCTGGAACGCCTGGTCGATGATCTCCCACTCGATCTGCTTGATCGTGACCGGCGACTCCTGGAGGTTCAGCACGCAGGCGCCCTCGCACGGCGCCGGGCACAGCTTCCCGGTGAACTCCGGGAAGTTGTTGGTCGCGTGCAGCCGCTCGATCGCCTCGGTCCAGTCGTCGCGGCGGGCGAGGTCGTTCCACTCCGGGATCAGGTTGCCCAGCGGGCAGCCGTGGTGGCAGAACGGGATGCCGCAGTCCATGCAGCGCGCCGCCTGCTGGCGGACCGCCGCCACCGGGAAGACGCCGTCCTCACCGTTCTGCCGGGCGAGGTAGACGTCCTTCCAGTCCAGGATCCGGACATCGACCGGACGCCGCGGCGGCAGCGCCCGCTCGTGCTTGAGGAAACCCGTCGAGTCAGCCACGTGCGGCCTCCATCAGTGCCCTGTCCACATCCGTTCCGGCGGCCTCGGCAGCACGCCGGGCCTCGACCGCGCGACGGTAGTCACGCGGCATGATCACGCTGAAGCGCTCCGACCAGCGGCCCCAGTCGGCCAGCAGCGCGGACGCCACCGGCGACTCGGTGTCCTCGTGGTAGCGGACCAGCACGTCGCGCAGCCACTGCGCGTTCTCGCCGTCCAGCGGCTCGACGTCCACCATCTCGCCGTTGACGCGGTGGCGGGCCAGGTCGAGCACGTAGGCGATGCCACCGGACATGCCGGCCGCGATGTTGCGGCCGGTCGGGCCGAGGATCACCGCGCGCCCGCCGGTCATGTACTCCAGCGCGTGGTCGCCCACGCCCTCGACGACGGCCAGCGCGCCCGAGTTGCGCACGCAGAACCGCTCGCCCACCCGGCCGCGCAGGAAGATCTCCCCCGCGGTCGCGCCGTAGCCGATGACGTTGCCGGCGATGACGTTGTCCTCGGCGGCGAAGGTCGCCTCCCGCGCCGGCCGGACGACGATCCGACCGCCGGACAGGCCCTTGCCGACGTAGTCGTTGGCGTCGCCCAGCAGCCGCATGGTGATGCCGCGCGGCACGAACGCGCCGAAGGACTGGCCGGCCGACCCGGTGAAGGTCAGGTCGATCGTGCCGTCGGGCAGGCCCTCGCCGCCGAAGCGCCGGGTGACCATCGAGCCGAGCATCGTGCCGACGGTGCGGTTGACGTTGCGCACCGGCAGCTCGAGGCTGACCGGCCGCGCGTCGAGCAGCGCCCCCTCGCACAGCTGGATGAGGGTCTGGTCCAGGGCGACGTCCAGGCCGTGGTCCTGCTCCCGCACGCGGTGCCGGGGGGCACCCTCGGGCAGCTCGGGCACGGCCAGCACCGGGGTGAGGTCCAGCCCGGCGGCCTTCCAGTGGTCGACGGCCTTGCGGGTGTCGAGCAGCTCGGCGTGGCCGATCGCCTCGTCGAGGGAGCGGAAGCCCAGCTCGGCCAGGTACTGGCGGACCTGCTCGGCGAGGAACTCGAAGAACGTGACCACGAACTCCGGGCGCCCGGTGAACCGCTTGCGCAGCTCGGGGTTCTGCGTGGCGACGCCGACCGGGCAGGTGTCCAGGTGGCAGACGCGCATCATCACGCAGCCGGAGACGACCAGCGGAGCGGTGGCGAAGCCGTACTCCTCGGCGCCCAGCAGCGCGGCGATGACGACGTCGCGGCCGGTCTTCATCTGCCCGTCGCACTGCACGACGATCCGGTCGCGCAGGCCGTTGGCCAGCAGCGTCTGCTGCGTCTCGGCCAGGCCGAGCTCCCACGGCGAGCCGGCGTGCTTGAGCGAGGTCAGCGGCGCGGCGCCGGTGCCGCCGTCGTGCCCGGAGATCAGGACGACGTCGGCGTGGGCCTTGCTCACGCCGGCCGCGACCGTGCCGACCCCGACCTCGGAGACCAGCTTGACGTGGACCCGCGCCTCGTTGTTGGCGTTCTTCAGGTCGTGGATCAGCTGCTTGAGGTCCTCGATGGAGTAGATGTCGTGGTGCGGCGGCGGGCTGATCAGGCCGACGCCCGGCGTGGAGTGCCGGGTGCGGGCCACCCACGGGTAGACCTTCTGGCCGGGCAGCTGGCCGCCCTCGCCGGGCTTGGCGCCCTGCGCCATCTTGATCTGGATGTCGTCGGCGTTGACCAGGTACTCGCTGGTGACGCCGAAGCGGCCGCTGGCCACCTGCTTGATCGCCGAGCGCCGCAGGTCGCCGTTCGGGTCGGGCACGAAGCGGTCGGGGTCCTCGCCGCCCTCACCGGTGTTGGACTTGCCGCCCAGCCGGTTCATCGCGATCGCGAGGGTCTCGTGCGCCTCCTGCGAGATGGAGCCGTAGCTCATCGCGCCGGTGGAGAACCGCTTGACGATCGCGCTGACCGGCTCGACCTCCTCCAGCGGCACCGCGGGGCGCACGCCGGTCCGGAGGGTGAACAGCCCGCGCAGCGTCGCGGCGTCCTCGGAGAGCTGGTCGACGGTCTTCGTGTACTTCTCGAAGACGTCGTACTGGCGCGCCCGGGTGGCGTGCTGGAGCAGGAACACCGTCTCGGGGTTGAACAGGTGCACCTCGCCCTCGCGGCGCCACTGGTACTCGCCACCGGTCTCCAGGCGGCGGTGGGCGCGCTCGGTCGGGTTCTCCGGGTAGGCGCGGCGGTGGCGCATGGCCACCTCCTCGGCGAGGACGTCGATGCCGACACCGCCCAGCGGGCAGGAGGTGCCGGTGAAGTACTCGTCGACGACCTCCTGGGACAGGCCGACGGCCTCGAAGATCTGCGCCATCGTGTACGAGCCGACGGTGCTGATGCCCATCTTGCTCATGACCTTGAGGACGCCCTTGCCCAGCGCCTTCACCACGTTGCGGACCGCCTGGGCGGGCTCGACGCCGGTGAGGACGCCGTCGCGGATGAGGTCCTCGATCGACTCGAACGCCAGGTACGGGTTGACCGCGGCGGCGCCGTAACCGAGCAGCAGCGCGATGTGGTGCACCTCGCGGCAGTCGCCGGACTCGACGACCAGGCCGACCTCCATGCGGGTCTTCTGCCGCACGAGGTGGTGGTGGACCGCGGCGGTCATCAGCAGCGACGGGATCGGGGCGCGCTTCTCGTCGCAGTCGCGGTCGGAGAGCACGATGATCCGCGCGCCGGCGGCGATCGCCTTGCTGACCTTGGTCCGCAGCTGCTCGATCGCCTCGGCCAGCGCCGGCCCACCGCCGTTGACGTCGAAGTGGCCGGTGATCCGGACGGCGGCGTACCCGGGCAGGTCGCCGTCGTCGTCGATGTGCAGGATCTTGGCCAGCTCGTCGTTGTCGATGACCGGGAACGGCAGGAACACCTGCCGGCACGACGCCGGGGTGGCCTGCAGCAGGTTCTGCTCCGGGCCGAAGGTGCGCCCGAGGCTGGTCACCAGCTCCTCGCGGATGGCGTCCAGCGGCGGGTTGGTCACCTGGGCGAACAGCTGCCCGAAGTAGTCGAAGAGCAGCCGGGAGCGGTCCGACAGCGCCGCGACCGGCGTGTCGGTGCCCATCGACCCGATCGGCTCGGCGGCGGTCGACGCCATCGGCGTGAGCAGGACGCGGAGGTCCTCCTCGGTGTAGCCGAACAGCTGCTGCCGGCGGACGACGGACTCGTGGCTGGGCCGGGCGCGGCGGCGCTCGGGCAGCGTGGGCAGGTGCACGAGGCCGGCGTGCAGCCAGTCCTCGTAGGGGTGCTCGCCGGCGAGCGCGCCCTTGACCTCCTCGTCGGAGACGATCTTCCGCGCCGCGGTGTCCACGAGGAACATGCGGCCCGGCTGCAGCCGGCCCTTGGCCACGACCTCGGAGTCGGGGATCTCCAGCACGCCGACCTCGCTGGCCAGGACGACCAGGTCGTCCTTGGTGTGCCACCAGCGGCCGGGGCGCAGGCCGTTGCGGTCGAGGACGGCGCCGATGAGCGTGCCGTCGGTGAACGCGACGGCGGCGGGGCCGTCCCAGGGCTCCATGATCGAGGAGTGGAACCGGTAGAAGGCCCGGCGGGCCGGGTCCATCTCGTCGTGGTTCTCCCACGCCTCCGGGATCATCATGAGCACCGCGTGCGGCAGCGAGCGGCCGGACAGGTGCAGCAGCTCCAGCACCTCGTCGAAGGTCGCCGAGTCGCTGAAGTCGCTGGCGGTGACCGGGAAGATCCGCTCCAGCCCCAGCTCCGAGGCGGGCCCCGCCGGCCCGTCGAACAGCGCGGTCTCGAGCTTGGCCTCGCGGGCCCGCATCCGGTTCCGGTTGCCCTTGATGGTGTTGATCTCGCCGTTGTGCGCGATCAGCCGGAACGGGTGGGCCAGCGGCCAGCTCGGGAAGGTGTTGGTGGAGAACCGGCTGTGCACCAGGGCGATCGCCGACTCGTAGCGCTCGTCGCGCAGGTCGGGGAAGAACGCCGGCAGCTGGTCGGTGGTCAGCATGCCCTTGTAGGTGATCGTCCGCGACGACAGCGAGGCGATGTACAGGGAGCTGCCGGCCTCGGCGGCCGCCCGCTCGGCGCGCTTGCGCAGCACGAAGGCCCGCCGCTCGAGCCGGGTGACGCCGTGGGGGGCCGCGTTGCCGCCGAAGGCGGCGGTGTCCGCGCGGGCGCCCATGGTCTCGGCGACGAACAGCTGGGCGAAGTGCGGCATCACCGCGCGCGCCGTGGGGCCGACGTCGGCGCCGTCGGGGTCGACCGGCAGCTCGCGCCAGCCGAGGACGGTCAGGCCCTCCTCGGCGGCGAGGCGGGCGACCTCCTCGTAGCGGGCGGCCCGCTCGGCCTCGTCGACCGGCAGGAAGGCGACGCCGACCGCGTACTCGCCCAGCGGCGGCAGGTCGAAGTCGACCTCGGCCCGCAGCAGCGCGTCGGGCACCTGCGTCAGGATGCCGGCGCCGTCCCCGGAGTTCGGCTCGGAGCCGGCCGCACCGCGGTGGTCGAGGTTGTGCAGGGCGGTGAGGCCGGCGGCCACGATCCGCCGCGACCGGCGTCCCTGGACGTCGGCGACGAAGGCCACGCCACAGGCGTCCTTGTCGTTGGCCGGGTCGTACAGGCCGGCGGCCGGCGGCACCGCGGAGAACGGGACGGCGGTCCCGCGGGGAGCGGGAGAGCCGGTGGCGGGGGCGGGGAACTCGGGCATGTCACTCCCGTCGTCGGCGCGCCGTCCGCCGCCGTCGTCGATGACGGGGAGCGGGCGGGGGGCGGAGGCCCGGGGCCGGTGGTCAGAGGGCAGAGGGTGCGGCACTGCGGGAGAGCCGCAGCGGGGACGATCCGTGATCGCCGGTCCCGCTTGGCTCACGAGCCCCGGAGGTGGTGCCCCCCGAGGTGGTCGTCCGCGGGGCGGCGCTGGCCCGGTTCCGACGCAAGCGCCCTCGCCAGGATCACTGAGAGGGCCCGGCCAGAAGGGTACACAGACGTAACACCGGCCTCACACCGACAAACATCGACCCGGCGCGTCCCGCTCAACTCTCCGTGCGACGCCCGTGATCGTCCTCACCAGCGGGTTCGCCGTCCACCGGCTCGCCGCCGCCGGGGGCGACCACCGGCGACGCCGCGTCGGGCCCGCGGTCGCGGCCGGCGGTGTCAGAAGTGTCACGTCCCCGGGTGATCACCTCGCGCGGGCGCCCTCGCTGCCACACCATGTACGCCACCGCGAGCAGGCCGACGATGACCGATGTGAAGACGTTGAGCCGGACGCCGAAGAAGTGCTCCGCCGGGTCGGTGCGCAGCAGTTCGATCCACAGCCGGCCGGCGCAGTAGCTGGCCACGTAGAGGGCGAACGCGCGGCCGTGGCCGAGCCGGAACCGGCGGTCGGCCCAGATGACCAGGGCGGCCGCGGCGAGGTTCCACAGCAGCTCGTAGAGGAACGTCGGGTGGAACGTGCCCAGCACCACCGGCTGCCCGTCGGCGCCCACGACCGCCCCGGTGCCGTCCCAGTCGTAGATGGTCAGGGCCCAGGGCAGGTCCGTCGGGCCGCCGTAGAGCTCGTTGTTGAACCAGTTGCCCAGCCGACCGATGGCCTGGGCGACCAGCAGCCCGGGCGCCAGCGCGTCGGCGAAGGCCGGCAGCGGGATGCCGCGGCGGCGGCAGGCGATCCAGGCCCCCACGCCGCCGAAGGCGATGGCCCCCCAGATGCCCAGGCCGCCCTCCCAGATGGCGAAGGCGCGCAGCGGGTCGCCGCCCTCGCCGAAGTAGGCCCGGGGACTGGTGATGACGTGGTAGAGCCGGCCCCCGATGATGCCGAAGGGCACCGCCCAGACGGCGATGTCCAGGACGTCGCCCTCCGCCCCGCCGCGGGCCCGCCAGCGCCGGTCGGTCAGCCAGATCGCGGCGACGATGCCGGCGATGATGCACAGCGCGTAGGCGCGGATCGGGAGCGGGCCGAGCTCCCAGACGCCCTGGGTGGGGCTGGGGATGGCGGCCAGCGGGATCACGCGGGCGCCCCCGCCCGGCGGCGGACACCCTCGGCGAGCTCGGCGGCCAGCGCCCGGACGCCGTCGGCGCCGCGGCCGTCGAGCAGCGTGCGCACGAACGCCGACCCGACGATGACGCCGTCGGCGAAGGCGGCCACCTCGGCGGCCTGGTCGCCGTCGGAGACCCCCAGGCCCACGCAGACCGCGAGGTCGGGGGCGGCCGCGCGGGTCCGGGCGACCAGCTTCTCCGCCGCGTCGCCGACGGTGGCGCGGGTGCCGGTGACGCCCATGGTGGAGGCGGCGTAGACGAAGCCCCGGCAGGCGGCGGTCGTGGACACCAGCCGGGCGTCGGTGGACGACGGCGCCACGAGGAACACGCGGTCGAGGTCGGCGCGCTCGGCGGCGGCGATCCACCCGGCCGCCTCGTCGGGGATGAGGTCGGGGGTGATGGCCCCCGCTCCCCCGGCGGCGGCCAGGTCGGTGGCGAACCGGTCGACGCCGTAGCGCTCGATGGGGTTCCAGTAGCTCATGACCACGGGCACCGCGCCCGCGGCGGCGACCGCCTCGACCGCGCGCAGCGCGTCGCGCATCCCGACGCCCGCGCGGACGGCCGGGTCGACGGCCCGCTGGATCACCGGACCGTCCATGCCCGGGTCGCTGTAGGGGACGCCGACCTCGACGACGTCGGCCCCGCCCTCCACCATGGCGACCATGGCCTCGATCGAGGCGTCCACGTCGGGGTAGCCGACCGGCAGGTAGGCCACCAGCGCCGAGCGCCCCTCCCCCCGTGCCGCCGCGATCCGGACTGCCAACAGACTCACGCCGTCTCTCCCGCGTCCTGGCCGGCGACGGCCTCGTCGTTGCTGACCGCGCCCTCGGTGGGCTGCTGGTCGGTGTCCAGGCCCGGTCCCGGGTCGACGTCCTCGCGGTCGCCGAGGCCGAACCACTTCGACGCCGTCTCGACGTCCTTGTCGCCGCGGCCGGAGAGGTTCACCAGCAGCAGCGCGTCCGACCCCAGCTCCTTGCCGAGCTGCAGCGCGCCGGCGAGGGCGTGCGCCGACTCGATCGCCGGGATGATGCCCTCGGTGCGGCACAGCAGCGCGAAGGCCTCCATGGCCTCGGCGTCGGTGACCGGCCGGTACTCGGCGCGGCCGGTGCTGTGCAGGAAGGAGTGCTCCGGGCCGACCCCGGGGTAGTCCAGGCCGGCGCTGATCGAGTGCGACTCGATCGTCTGGCCGTTGTCGTCCTGCAGCAGGTACGAGCGGGCGCCGTGCAGCACGCCCGGCGACCCGCCGGTGATCGTCGCGGCGTGCCGACCGGTCTCGACGCCGTCCCCACCGGCCTCCAGGCCCACCAGGCGCACCCCCTCGTCGGGCACGAACGCGGTGAAGATGCCGATCGCGTTGGACCCGCCGCCCACGCAGGCCAGGACGGCGTCGGGCAGCCGGCCCTCCCGCTCGAGCACCTGGGCGCGCGCCTCGTCGCCGATGACCCGCTGGAAGTCGCGGACCATCGCCGGGAACGGGTGCGGGCCGGCGACGGTGCCGAAGACGTAGTTCGTCGTCTCCACGTTGGTGACCCAGTCGCGGAACGCCTCGTTGATCGCGTCCTTGAGGGTGCGGGAGCCGGTGCTCACCGGGATGACCTCGGCGCCGAGCAGCCGCATCCGGGCGACGTTGAGCGCCTGCCGGCGGGTGTCCTCCTCGCCCATGTAGACGGTGCAGGACAGCCCCATGAGCGCGGCGGCCGTGGCGGTGGCCACGCCGTGCTGACCGGCCCCGGTCTCGGCGATCACGCGGGTCTTGCCGATGCGCTTGGTGAGCAGGGCCTGGCCCAGCACGTTGTTGATCTTGTGCGAGCCGGTGTGGTTGAGGTCCTCGCGCTTGAGCAGCACGCGGGCGCCGCCGGCGTGCTCGGCGAACTTCGGCACCTCGGTGACCGGGCTCGGGCGGCCGGTGTAGTCCCGCTGCAGCCGGTCGAACTCCGCGAGGAAGGCCGGGTCGACCCGCATCGCCTCGTAGGCCTCGGTGAGCTCGTCGAGCGCGGCGATCAGCGCCTCGGGGACGAAGCGGCCGCCGAAGACCCCGAAGTGGCCAGTGGCGTCGGGCCAGCCCGGGCGCGCCGGAAGGAGCTGGTCCTCGGGCTGCGGTGGGCTGGTCGTCGTCATGCCCCCAGTGTCCCGCGCCGGGACGCGCCGGTGGTGCAGGGGTCGCCGGGACGTGTCGCCGGCCTCCGCGGCGACGCCACGCGCCGCCGCTCCCGCGGTGGCCCGGCCCTCCTGCAGGGGCCCGCCGCGAGCGTGCGAGCGGTGGGGGCAGGAGGGCCCTTCTCCTCAGCGACTCGTGCGCGGGGTCGCGGGGTGGGATCCCGCGGTGACCAGGTCGGCGACCGCCTGGCGGGCGTCGCCGGCGGTGACCAGACCCTCGCCGACGAGGACGGCGTCGGCCCCCGCGGCGGCGTAGCCGATCAGGTCGTGCGGCCCGCGGACGCCGGACTCGGCGACCTTGACCACGCCCGAGGGCAGCCCCGGGGCGATGCGCTCGAAGGTGGAGCGGTCGACCTCGAGCGTGGTGAGGTCGCGGGCGTTGACGCCGATGACGGCGGCACCGGCGGCCAGGGCCCGGTCGGCCTCGGCCTCGGTGTGCACCTCCACCAGCGCGGTCATGCCCAGGGACTCGACCCGCTCGAGCAGGCCCACGAGCGCGTTCTGCTCCAGCGCCGCGACGATGAGCAGGACGACGTCGGCACCGTGCGCGCGGGCCTCGTGCACCTGGTAACTGCTGACGATGAAGTCCTTGCACAGGATCGGCACGTCGACGGCGGCCCGCACGGCGGCGAGGTCGGCGTGCGACCCACCGAAGCGGCGCCGCTCGGTGAGCACGCTGATCACCCGCGCCCCGCCGTCGGCGTACTGCGTGGCCAGGACGGCCGGGTCGGGGATCGCCGCGAGGGCGCCCTTCGACGGGCTCTGCCGCTTCACCTCGGCGATGACCCCGACGCCGGGGGCGCGCAGGGCGGCCAGGGCGTCGAGCGCCGGCCGGGCGTCCTGCGCGGCGGCCTTGACCTCGCTCAGCGGGGTGAGGGCCTCGCGCGCCGCCAGGTCTTCTCGTACACCGGCGACGATCTCGTCGAGCACGGACACGTGTCCTCCCGCTGATCGTCGGTCTGGCCGGGCGGTCCGGACCGGTCTCGACCGGGCCCGCACACCCACTGTAGAGGCGGCGCGGGGCTCCCCCGCCCGCGGGGGCGCCCGACACGGCGGTCAGGCGATTGGCGGCAACCGGGCGTGGGTAGCGCTCAGGGTTCGCGTCCGCCGGGCTCGGTCGGGTCCTCGCCGCGGTCCAGGGCCCGCCAGGCGTCGAGGGCGCGGTCCTCGTCGGTGCGGGGCCGCGCGGGTGCGGACACGCCGGCCTCCGGCGTCCGCTCGTAGCGGCGGCCCATGCCCGGCCAGTCGCGGCCGCGCAGCACGGTGAGCAGGCCGGCCAGCACGGCGACGACGCCGGCCAGCAGCGCGAGCACCGGCCACGCGGCGTGCACCTGGGCGGTGAGCTCGCTGCCGGGCGTCCCGGGGCCGACGGCGGCGGCCGCGGCGGCGTCGGCGTCGCCGGCCAGCGCCCGCAGGCCCGACCAGCCGAGCACGCCCCCGGTGAGCGCGACCAGGAGGCCGAGCGTGGCCCGCCCGGCGCCGCGGACGGCCAGCAGCGCCACCGCGGCGGCCAGGAGCAGCAGCCCGCCGGCCGGCACCAGCGGCGCGAGCGTGGCGCCGGTCAGCTCCGTGGTGGTCGGCGGCAGCGGGGCCGGGCGGCGCAGCGTGGCGGTCGTCCAGGTCTGGCCGCCGGCGGAGAGGGCCAGCCCACCGGCCAGCGCGGCACCGGCCACCGCCAGGGTCAGCTCGCGCCGGGCCCGGCCGGGCGGGGAGCTCACGGCGCCCACGGTCCGCTCCCGCGCAGCGCTCCGCTCCTCGCTCGCCGGCGCTCGCCGTCGGACCTCCGCCGCGGCCGGCTCACGGCAGCTCCCGCATCCCCTCGGCCGTCGCGATCGCCGACAGGACGGCGCGGGCCTTGTGGCGGGTCTCGGCCTCCTCGCCGGCGGCGTCGCTGTCGGCGACGACGCCGGCGCCGGCCTGCACGTAGGCCCGCCCCTGGTGCAGCACCGCCGTCCGGATGGCGATGGCCATGTCGAGGTCCCCGCTGGCGTCGACGTAGCCGACGGTGCCCGCGTACAGCGCGCGGCGGGTCGGCTCCAGCGTCTCGATGATCTCCATCGCCCGCGGCTTGGGGGCACCGGAGACGGTGCCCGCCGGGAACGTGGCGTCGAAGACGTCCAGGGCGTCCCACTGGGCGTCGACCTCACCGGCGACGGTGGACACCAGGTGCATGACGTGGCTGTAGTGCTCGACCCGCATGAAGTCGGGCACCTCGACCGTGCCCGGCACGCACACCCGGCCCAGGTCGTTGCGGGCCAGGTCGACCAGCATGACGTGCTCGGCGCGCTCCTTGGGGTCGGCCAGCAGGCCCTCGGCCAGCCGGGCGTCCTCGTCGGGGGTCGCGCCGCGCGGGCGGGTGCCGGCCGGCGGGTGGACGACGGCCGACGAGCCGGTCACCGTCACCAGCGCCTCCGGCGAGGAGCCGACGACGTCGAACGGCGTCTCCCGCCCGGCGAAGCGCAGCAGGTACATGTACGGCGAGGGGTTGGTCGCCCGCAGCACCCGGTAGAGGTCGAGCGCGTCGACCTCCGTGGCCACCTCGAAGCGCTGGGCCAGGACGACCTGGAACGCGTCACCGGCCCGGATGTGCTCCCGGACCCGCTCCACGCCGTCCTCGAACACCCCCGGCGCCATGTTGCTGACCACCGGCGGCGCCTCGGCGGTGGCGAAGGTGGCCACCCCCGGAGGGGCGGCCTTGGTCAGGTCCGCGGCCATCGCGTCGAGCCGGGCGACCGCGTCGTCCCACCCGGTGCCGTCCTCCCCCGCGCCATGCTGGCCACCCACCCCAGCCACCCCGGCGAACGCGTTGGCGATCAGCAGCACGGTGCCGTCGCTGTGGTCCAGCACGGCCAGGTCGGTGACGAGCGTCATCGCGAGCTCGGGCATGCCCAGGTCGTCGGTGGCCAGGACCGGCAGCCGCTCCAGCCGGCGGACGACGTCGTAGCCGAGGTACCCGACCAGGCCGCCGGTCAGCGGGGGCAGGCCCTCGGTGCGCGGCGAGCGGAGCCGCCGGGCCAGCGTCCGGACGGCGGCCAGCGGGTCGTCCGGGAGGTCGTCGGTCAGGCCCGGCAGCGGCTGCCCGAGCCACTGCGTGACGCCGTCCCGCTCGGTGAGGACGCCGGCGCTGCGGACCCCCACGAAGCTGTACCGGGCCCACCGCTTGCCCTGCTCGGCCGACTCCAGGAGCACGGTGCCGGGCCGGTTGCCGGCCAGCTTGCGGTAGATGCCGACGGCGGTCTCGCCGTCGGCCAGGAGCCGCCGGGTGACCGGGACGACCGGCTGGTCGAGGGCGGCGAACTCGTCCCGCGACGGAGTGGTCTCACCGAGCCGCACGGGTCACCTCCAGGGGGTGGGAGAAGCAGCTGCGCGCGCCGGTGTGGCAGGCCGGGCCCTCCTGGTCGACGAGCAGCAAGAGGGCGTCGCCGTCGCAGTCCAGGCGCACGTCGCGGACCCACTGGCGGTGGCCGGAGGTCTCGCCCTTCACCCAGTACTCCTGCCGGCTGCGTGACCAGTAGGTGGCCCGCCCGGTGGTCAGCGTGCGGTGCAGCGCCTCGTCGTCCATCCAGGCGACCATGAGCACCTCACCGGTGTCGTGCTGCTGGACGACGGCGGCGACCAGGCCGGCGTCGTCACGGCGCAGCAGCGCGGCGACGGCCGGGTCCAGGGCGGACTCGGG
Source organism: Geodermatophilus sp. SYSU D01186 (assembly GCF_054050215.1). NCBI lineage: Bacteria > Bacillati > Actinomycetota > Actinomycetes > Geodermatophilales > Geodermatophilaceae > Geodermatophilus > Geodermatophilus sp. SYSU D01186. The sequence continues at coordinate 13,489 of NZ_JBJGYW010000042.1, forward strand.
GGCGGGGACGACGGACATGCCCCCGATCGTCCCACCCGGGGACGTCCGCGCCGGTCACCGGCTCGATGCCGGCTCTCCCTGCCGGCCGGCGGCGAACCACTCGCGGGAGGGGCGCCCGGCCAGCAGCCCCAGGGCGACCGCCGGCCCGGCGGCGAAGCAGAAGACACCGAACAGGAGCACCGCCGACGGGTCGGCGCCGGGCATCTGGTCGAGCATGTCGAACAGCCGCACCGCCCAGTAGGCGGCCAGCGCGACCTGGGCGCCCAGCGCGACGACCAGGGTCCGGCGGGCGGCCCGGCTGCGGCGGTTGAGCACCATGACCCCGCCGACGACGAGGGCGATCACCGAGGCGATCTGGACGGCGGCCAGCGCGGTCGCCTCCCTGGCCAGCGCGTCGCCGTCGCCGGGGAACCCGGGCTCCCCCTCGGCCAGCGCGAACAGCGAGGCCACGAGGAAGACGTAGGCCGACGCCACCGTCACCCCGGCGGCCTGCACGAACGCCAGCACGGCGGCGGCGACGACCTGCCCGGGGCGCCGGGGCCCGGCCGGCGGGGGCGGCCACGGCGGACCGTAGGGGGCGTAGGGCGTGCCGTACGCCCCGTGGGGAGGCCAGCCGGCCGGACCGGGCGCGCCGTAGGGCGGGCCGGGCCACGGCGGGACGGCCGCGGTGGGCGGCGGGCCGGCGTAGGGGGCGCCGTGCTCGGTCTCCGTGGCCGGGTCCGACCACGGGTCACGCGGTGCGGTCACAGGGCACCTCGTTCGGCTCCGCGCTCGATCCGCTCCTCGGTCGCTGCGCTCCCTGCGATGCTCCCTCGCGCGTCGCTCTCACAGCGCGGCCGCCAGGGCCCGGCCCGCGACCCGCCCCGAGAACAGGCAGCCGCCGAGGAAGGTGCCCTCCAGCGAGCGGTAGCCGTGCATGCCGCCGCCCCCGAACCCGGCCACCTCCCCCGCCGCGTACAGACCGGGGAAGACCGCGCCGCCGGCCCGCAGCACCCGCCCGGAGAGGTCGGTCTCCAGCCCGCCGAGGGTCTTGCGGGTGAGCAGGTTGAGCCGCACCGCGATCAGCGGGCCGGCGTCGGGGTCCAGCAGCCGGTGCGGCGGGGCCACCCGGATCAGCTTGTCGCCCAGGTACTGGCGGGCACCCCGGACCGCGGTGATCTGCAGGTCCTTGCCGAACTCGTTGGCGATGGCGCGGTCGCGACAGACGATCTCCCGCTCCACCGTGCCGAGGTCCAGCTCCGGCGTCCCGCCGGTGATGCGGTTCATCCCCGCCACCAGCTCCGGCAGCGTCGGGGCGACGACGAAGTCCTCGCCCCGGTCCAGGAACGCCTGCACCGGCCCTGAGACGCCGGCCCTGACCCGGTTGAGCAGCAGCTTGACGTCCTTGCCGGTCAGGTCGGGGTTCTGCTCGGAGCCGGAGAGGGCGAACTCCTTCTCCACGATCTTCTTGGTCGCGACGAACCAGGTGTGCTCGTACCCCGTCTGCCCGATGTGGGCCAACGTGCCGAGGGTGTCGAAGCCGGGGAACAGCGGCACCGGGAGCCGCCGGCCGGTGGCGTCGAGCCACAGGGACGACGGCCCGGGCAGGATCCGGATGCCGTGCCGCTCCCAGACCGGCGAGTGGTTGGCGATGCCCTCGGTGTAGTGCCACATGCGGTCGCGGTTGATCAGGTTGGCGCCGGCGGCCTCGCTGGCCTCCAGCATCCGGCCGTCGACGTGTGCCGGGACGCCGGCCAGCAGCCGCTGCGGCGCGGGGCCCAGCCGGGCCGGCCAGTTCCGGCGGACCAGGTCGGGGTTGCCGCCGATCCCGCCGGAGGTGACGACGACGGCCTGCGCGCCGATCTCGAAGGGGCCGACCTCGACCCGCGAGCTGGCCTGCCCCCGGGCGGCGTCGCTGGGCTCGAGGACCCCGCCGCGCACGCCGGTGACGGCGCCGTCGCTCACCACGAGCTCGTCCACCCGGTGGCGGAAGCGGAGCTCCACCAGACCGCGGCCGACGGCGGCGCGCACCCGGCGGGCGAACGGCTCGACCAGGCCGGGCCCGGTGCCCCAGACGACGTGGAAGCGCGGCACGGAGTTGCCGTGGCCGGTGGCGGTGTACCCGCCGCGCTCGGCCCAGCCGACGACCGGGAAGAACCCGACGCCCTGCTCACGCAGCCAGGCCCGCTTCTCCCCCGCCGCGAACTGCAGGTAGGCCTCGGCCCACCGCCGCGGCCAGTGGTCCTCGTCGCGGTCGAACCCGGCGGTGCCGAACCAGTCCTGCCGGGCCAGCTCCAGGGAGTCGCGCACGCGCAACCGGCGCTGTTCCGGGGAGTCGACGAGGAACAGCCCGCCGAAGGACCACCAGGCCTGCCCGCCGAGGGATGCCTCCGGCTCCTGCTCGAGCAGCACCACCCGCTTGCCGGCGTCGGCCAGCTCGGCGGTGGCGACCAGCCCGGCCAGCCCCGCACCCACCACGACGACGTCAGTGTCGACCACGGGCGCACGCTATCGGGCGCGTGCGCTCCGGCGGTCGCGCTGGAGGGGGATCGTCGCCCGGGCGGGGCGGGTCCACTGCCGGATCGGGCGGCGCAGGGTGATCACGAGGCAGCCGATCGGCCCGACCAGCAGCAGCACCGCCCACCACATCGCCGACCCGGCGCCGAGGACGCCGAAGAGGACGACCAGCCCGATCAGGAGCAGCAGCGGCAGCAGGCTCGCGCCGGCCAGCACCAGCCACCCGTGGTCCCGGCCGAGCCACACCATCGCCGCGCCCACGGTGGCCCAGCCGGCCAGGAGGGCGGCGCCCACCACGTACCAGTGCCACCCGCGGTCGGGCTCCCACAGCAGGTACCCGAGGAAGACGTCCTCGGCGGCGACCAGCACCCCAAACACCGCGGCGAAGGGCGCGAGCAGCGGGCGCCCGCGGGCTGCCGCAGCGACCGTCGGACCCGGGACCGGCCGGGGCGCCGGGCGGGGTGAGCGCCGTGTGGCCGCCCGGCTCCGCGAGGAGGACGACGCCATGCAGGCAGGGTAGGGCCGCAGCCTGGCCGTCAGCTGTGGGCGGCGCGCCGTGGGCTCAGCGGGCGCGGCGCGGGCGGCCGGCGATCCACCGGCGCACGCGCGGCGTCACCGCCAGCACGGCCGCCACCACGGGGAGGACCAGCAGCAGCAGCGGCCAGCCCAGCCCGCCGGACTCCTCGGCCTGCGCCGCGGCCCAGATGACGGCGCCGGTGAGCACGGCGACCGGCAGGACCGACAGGACCAGCAGCAGCCAGCCCCGGCGGGCCAGCAGCCACAGCGCCCCCCACAGCTGCACGAACGGCGCCACGAGGAGCAGGTAGGTCCACGGGTCCGGGCCGGTGTCGGCGGCCAGCCCGCCCAGGGCCACGGCCAGCACCGCGACGAAGGCCGGCGGCAGCACCCCGACGATGCCGACGGCACCCGCGGCCAGTGCGAGGCCCGGCATGCGCGGGTCGGACGGCGGGACGTCGGGTGCCGGGCGCCGGGCCGTGGGTGTGGGCATGCTGCGCAGGCTAGGGCGCCCGGGCCACCGGTGGGCGCTGCCGTGGCCGTGGCCGCGCGGCACCGGCCTCAAGGGGCCGGCTGCGGTTCCCCGGCCGAGGAGCGCCGCCAGGAGGCGTGCAGCCGCGCGTAGGGGCCCTCGGCGTCCACCAGGTCGGCGTGGGTGCCGCGCTGGACGACCCGGCCGGCGTCGACGACGAGCACCTCGTCGGCGCGCTCGGCGGTCGACAGCCGGTGCGCGATCGTCAGCGTCGTCCGGCCGTCGGTGAGGGTGTCCAGGGCTCGGGTCAGCCGCTGCTCGGTCGCCGGGTCCACCGCGCTGGTCGCCTCGTCGAGCACCAGGAGGTCCGGGTCGGCGACGTAGGCGCGGGCGACGGCGACCAGTTGCCGCTCCCCCGCGGACAGCGACTCCCCCCGCTGCCCGACGCGGGTGGCCACGCCGCCGGCGAGCCCGGCCACCCAGGGCCCCAGGCCGAGGTCGTCGAAGGCGGCCAGCACCTCGGCGTCGGACAGCCCGGGGCGGCCGTAGCGCACGTTGTCGGCGATGGTGGCGTCGAACAGGAAGCCGTCCTGCGGCACCATGACGACCCGCCGCCGCAGGGACGCGAACGAGACCCGGTCCAGCGGCACCCAGCCCGTGGCGTCGTCGCCGAGCAGGACCCGGCCGGCCGTGGGGTCCATGAGGCGGGTGACCAGCTTGGCGAAGGTGGTCTTGCCCGAGCCGGTCTCCCCCACGATGGCCACCCGCCGGCGCGGGGCGATGTCCAGGTGGACGTCGTCGAGGGCCGGCCGGGCGCCGGGCGCGTACCGGAAGGTGACGTGCTCGAACCGCACCCCCAGCGGGCCGGCCGGCAGCTCCCTCGCCCCGGCGGGGTCGGCCACCGCCGGGTCGCGGACGTCGGGCTCGGTCTCGAGCACGTCGAGCACGCGGCGGAACCCGGCGACGGCGTTCTGCGCCTCGTTGAGCACCTCGCTGGCGGTCTGCACCGGGGCGACGAACAGGGTCACGAGGAAGAGGAACGCCACGAGGGTGCCGGCGGTCAGGTGGCCGCCCACACCGAGCAGCACGCCGACGACGACCACCGCCGCGTTGGCGACCGCGGCGACGAACTCGCCGCTGACGAACACCGCGGCCGTCGTGCGCTGCGCGGAGACCTGCGCCCGGTAGTGCCGGTCGACGGCGCGGTCGAGGCGGCCCGCGGTGCGCTCGCGGATGCCGTAGGCCCGCACCGTGGCCGCCCCGACGACGGCCTCGGAGACCGCGGCCAGCACGTCGCCCACCCGCTCGCGGACCACGCCGTAGACGACCGCCAGCCGCCGGGCGAAGAACCGGACGGCGACCGCCAGGGGCACGAAGCAGACGAGCACCAGCAGGGTCAGCTGCCAGGAGTAGACGGCCATCACCACGGTGGCCACGAGCAGCTGCCCGACGCTCACCACGCCGAGCACGCCGCCCCACTGCATGAACGTGGAGAGCTGGTCGACGTCGCTGGTGACCCGGGAGACCAGAGACCCGCGCCGCTGGCCCTGCTGGTGGAGCACCGAGAGGTCGTGGACGTGGCGGAACGCCTGCGAGCGCAGCCCGGCCAGCGCCGTCTCCGTCGTCCGGAACAGCCGGACGTTCATCCGGTACACCGCCACCGCGGTGAGCACGACGACGAGCGCGCACAGCAGCACGAGGTCGCGCACCAGGTCGAGGTCCGGCCCGCCCGGACCCGACAGGCCGCGGTCGATGACCTGCTGGACGGCGATCGGCACGACCACCCGCCCGGCGGTCGCGACCAGGGCCAGGGCGAAGGTGGCCGGCAGGCTGCGGCGGAACTCCGGCATCATCCGCAGGCCGCGGCGGAGGGTGGCCAGCGCCCCCTCCTCGCGGTGCTCGGCGAGCGCGGTCATGCCGCCACCTCCGTCTGCGCGTACGCCCGCACGAGGGCCGCGTAGCCGGGCACCTCGGCGAGCAGCTGCTCGTGGTCGCCCCGGGCGAGCACCCGGCCGCCCTCGAGCCAGACCACCTCGTCGGCGAGCGCGATCGTCGCCTGGCGGTAGGCGACCACGACCACCGTCGAGGGCCGGTCGGCGGCGCGGAGGGCGTCGAGGATGCGGGCCTCCACCGCGGGGTCGACGGCGCTGGTCGCGTCGTCGAGCACCAGCAGGCGCGGCCGGCGGACGACGGCGCGGGCCAGGGCCAGGCGCTGCCGCTGGCCGCCGGACAGCGAGGCGCCGCGCTCGCCCACGCGGGTGTCGAGGCCCTCGGGGAGCCGGTCCACGAACTCCTCGGCGGCGGCCACCCGCAGCGCCGCCCGGACCTCCGCGTCGGAGAAGTCGCCGCCGAGGGTGACGTTGCCGCGCACGGTGTCGTCGAAGAGGAAGGTGCCCTGCGGGACGAACGCCGCCTGCCCGCTGACCTCGCCCTCGCGCAACGCCCGCAGGTCGACCCCGTCGAGCAGCACGCGCCCGGTGCCGGGGTCGACCAGCCGCACGAGCAGCCCGGCCAGCGTCGACTTGCCCGACCCGGTGGGGCCGACGACGGCGACGGTGCTGCCGGCGGCGACGTCGAAGGTGATCCCCGCCAGCGTGGGTGCGTCGACGCCGTCGAAGGTGAAGCCGACGTCGCGCAGGCCGAGGCGGGCGCCCCCGGTGCCGCGCGGGGCGGCGTCGTCCCCGTGCGGGATCTCGCCGGTCGCGTCGAGGACCGGGGTGACCCGGTCGAAGCCCGCCAGCGCCCGCGGCAGGTCCGCCAGCACCCAGCCGATCGCCCGGATCGGCAGCGCCAGCAGCGTGAACAGGTAGGCGATGGAGACCAGGTCGCCGGCGTCGGTGGCCCCGGCCGCGACCCGCTGGGCCCCGATGAGCAGGACGGCGAGCGTGCCGAGGTTGGGCAGCGCCTCCATCAGGGGGTCGAACAGGCCGCGCACCCGGCCCACCGCGACCAGCCCGTCACGCAACTCCTCGGCGCGGGCGGTGAAGCGGGCGGTCTCGACGTCCTCCCGGCCCAGGGTCTTGACCACCAGGGCGGCGTCGAAGCTCTCGTGGGCGATCTCGCTGACCTCCGCGCGCAGCTGCTGCGCCCGCTGCATGCGCGGGCTCATCACCTGCGAGTAGACGGCGTTGGCCAGGAACACCAGCGGGAAGACGACCAGGCCGACCAGCGCCAGCCACGGGTCGGTCGCGACCAGGGCGACCACGGTGATCGCGATCATCACCAGCGCACCGCAGGCGAAGGGCAGCGGGGCGACGAAGAACCAGGCGGCCTCGACGTCGGCGTTCGCGTTGGAGAGCAGCTGCCCGGTCGGGTGCCGCTGGTGCCAGGACAACGGCAGCCGCAGGTACTGGCCGGTCACCCGGCGCCGGTAGGAGGCCTGCAGCCGGTAGCTCATGACGCCGGCGAACAGCCGCCGGCCGAGGATGCCGAGGATCTTGAGCACGGCCACCGCGAGGATGGCGACCGCGGCCAGCGTCAGCGCCGCGGCCGTCGTCGCCCCCTGCTCGAACGCCGGGAGGACGACGCGGCCGGTGACCTCGCCGACGACGTAGGCGCTGGCGACGGTCATCCCGCCGTAGAGGCTGCTGGCGAGGAAGGCCAGGGTGAACATGCCCGGCTGCTCGGCGATGGCGCGCCCGATGTGGCGCACCCCTCGCCGGACCACGGCTTCTCGGCGGCGGGGCACGGTCCTCCTCGATCGTCGTTCGGGCGGCGTCGGCGACCGTACGACGGGCCTCGGACATCTCGCTCCCGCGGGCCGGTGTCCCCGGCTCCGCACCGTCGGTAACTTCGCCGGGTGACCTCCTCTTCCCGGTCCCTCGTCGACCGCGAGCGCGCCGGCCTGGCCGACCTGCTCGACCGGCTCGGGCCCGACGCGCCGACCTGCTGCGCGGGGTGGACCACGGCCCACCTCGCCGCGCACCTCGTGGTCCGCGAGCGGCGCGCGGACGCGATGCCGGGCCTCGCCGTCGAGCAGCTGGGGGTGGGCCGGCCGCTGACCGCGTGGGCGCACCGGCTGGAGGACCGGCTGCGGGGGTCGACGTCCTACGCCGACGTCGTGGACCGGGTGCGGTCGGGGCCGCCGGTCTGGTCGCCGCTGGCCTGGCCGCTGCTGGCGCGGCTGGTCAACACCGCCGAGTTCGCCGTCCACCACGAGGACGCCCGCCGCGCCCAGCCGGACTGGGCCCCCCGCCCCCTGAGCCGGGCCGACCAGGACGAGCTGTGGGGCGCGGCGGTCCTCTACGCCCGCCGCGCGGTCGGGCGGGTGCCCGGCGGGCTGCGGCTGCGGCGCAGCGACGTGCCCGGCATGGTCCGGCGGATCTCGCGGGCCGAGCCGGCCACCACCGTCGAGGGTGAGCCGCTGGAGCTGCTGCTGTGGGCCGGCGGGCGCGAGGACGTCGCCCGCGTCGAGATCACCTGAGCGGAGGCTCACGGCGCAGCTCTCCTGCGCCGTGAGCCTCCGCTACGCGAGCGGCGTGTCGGCCTCGCGGCGGACGGGGACGCCGGCGCCGGCCAGCGCGCCCTTCACCTCACCGATCCGCAGCTTGCCGAAGTGGAAGACGCTCGCGGCCAGCACCGCGTCGGCCCCGGCCTCGACCGCGGGCGGGAAGTGCTCGGGCTCGCCCGCTCCCCCGCTGGCGATGACCGGCACGGTGACCTCCCGGCGCACCGCCCGGATCAGCTCCAGGTCGAACCCGGCCTGGGTGCCGTCGGCGTCCATCGAGTTCAGCAGCACCTCGCCGACGCCGAGCTCGGCGGCCTGCACCACCCACTCCACGGCGTCGCGGCCGGTGCCCCGCCGTCCGCCGTGCGTGGTGATCTCGAAGCCGGAGTCGGTGACCGCGCCGTCCCGGCAGCGGCGGGCGTCGAGCGAGAGCACGAGCACCTGGTTGCCGAACCGGTCGGTGATCTCGCTGATCAGCTCCGGCCGGGCGACGGCGGCGGTGTTGACGGCGACCTTGTCCGCGCCGGCGCGCAGCAGCCGGTCGACGTCGGTGACGCTGCGGACGCCGCCGCCGACGGTCAGCGGGATGAAGACGCTCTCCGCGGTCCGGCGGACGACGTCGTAGGTGGTCTCCCGGTCACCGGAGCTGGCCGTGATGTCGAGGAAGGTGAGCTCGTCGGCGCCCTCCGCGTCGTACACGCGGGCCATCTCCACCGGGTCGCCGGCGTCGCGCAGGTCGACGAAGTTCACGCCCTTGACCACCCGGCCGGCGTCGACGTCCAGGCACGGGATGACCCGCACGGCCAGGCTCACGCCCCCGCCCTCCGCACCGCGTCGGCCTCGATCTCCACCAGCATCGCCGGGTCGATCAGGGCGGCCACCTGCACCATCGACGTCGCCGGGCGGACCTCGCCGAAGACCTCGCCGTGCGCCCGCCCGACCTCCTCCCAGCGCGCGATGTCGGTGACGTACATGCGGGTGCGCACGACGTCGGCGACGGTGAACCCGGCGCGCTCCAGCGCCTCGGCGACGTTGGCCAGCGCCTGGCGGGTCTGGCCCGCGGCGTCCCCGGGGCACACGACCTCGCCGTCCACCGTCGCCGTCGTGCCGCTCACCCACGCCATGTCGCCGTGGACGACGACCCGGCTGTAGCCGACGACCGCCTCCCACGGGGCGTCGGACCCGAACCGGACGACACTCACGCGAGCTCCATGCCGTTCTCCCCGGAGGCCACCCGCAGCGCCTCGGGCAGGGTGAAGGCACCGGCGTAGAGGGCCTTGCCGACGATCGCGCCCTCCACGCCGACGGCGGTGAGCCCGGCCAGCGCCCGGATGTCGTCGAGCGAGCTGACCCCGCCGGAGGCGACCACCGGGCGAGAGGTGGCGGCGCAGACCTCGCGCAGCAGCTCCAGGTTGGGGCCGCGCAGCGTGCCGTCCTTGGTGATGTCGGTGACGACGTAGCGGGCGCACCCCTCGGCGTCGAGGCGGGCGAGCGTCTCGTAGAGCTCGCCGCCCTCGCGGGTCCAGCCGCGGGCGGCCAGCCGGGTGCCCCGGACGTCGAGGCCGACGGCGATCCGGTCGCCGTGCTCGGCGATGGCCCGGGCGCACCACTCCGGCGACTCGAGCGCCGCGGTGCCGAGGTTGACCCGGCGGCAGCCCGTGGCGAGCGCGGCGGCCAGCGACTCGTCGTCCCGGATGCCGCCGGAGAGCTCGACGTCGACGTCCAGCTCGCCGACCACGCGGGCCAGCAGGTCGCGGTTGCTGCCGCGGCCGAAGGCGGCGTCGAGGTCGACCAGGTGCACCCACTCGGCGCCGTCCCGCTGCCACGTCAGCGCCGCCTCGAGCGGGTCGCCGTAGTCGGTCTCGCTGCCGGCCTCCCCTTGCACGAGACGGACGGCCTGACCGTCGGCGACGTCGACGGCGGGGAGCAGCTGCAGCTTCGGCACGCCTCCAGGTTAGTGAGCGTCTATCTGTAGCCCTCGTCACCGGCGGGTCGGCCGGCGTCCTGCACCTCGACGACGTAGCGCCACGCGTCGGGCTGCGTGCCGTCGAGGTCGGGGAAGCCGTAGACGCGGGCCAGCTCCCCGCTGGAGGTGGACCGCCCCGACCAGCGGGGACGGTCGGGGTCGGCGGCGAGCGCGGCGACCGCCCGGCCGACGAACGTCGGGCTCTCGGAGATGCAGAAGTGCGGCACGGTCGCGGTCGCGTCGCGCCAGTTCGCCTCGGCCACCCCGAAGAGCTCCAGCATCGCCTCCGAGCGCAGCCAGCCCGGGGTGAGCGCGACGGCCGTCGCGCCGTGCGGACGCAGGTCGTGCGCCTGGATGAAGGCCAGCCGCAGCACCGACCACTTGGCCAGGTCGTAGTAGGCGCTCACGCGGAAGGTGGCCTCGTTGTAGGCGAGCGTCCCGTCGGTCACCTCGACGACCAGCCCGCCCGGCCGGCGGATCAGCAGCGGCAGCGCGTGCGCGCTGGTGACCAGGTGGGTCTCCACGGCCAGCCGGAGCAGCCGCAGCCCCCGGTCGAGGTCGTGCTCCCACAGCGGGACGTCCCACTGGAACAGCGGGTCGCCGCCCCAGACGTCGTTGACCAGGACGTCGAGGCGGCCGGACTCCGCGTCGATGCGCGCCACCAGCGCGGCCACCTGCGCCGGGTCCAGGTGGTCGCACACCACCGGGATCCCGCGGCCGCCGGCTGCGGTGACCAGCTCGGCGGTCTCCTCGACCGTCTCGGGCCGGTCGTACTCCGAGCGGCGACCGGCGGTGCTGCGGCCGGTGCACCAGACCGTGGCCCCGGCCGCGCCCAGCGCGACGGCGATGCCCCGCCCCGCCCCGCGGGTGGCGCCCGCGACGAGGACGACGGTGCCGGACAGGTCGGGCGGCGAGTAGTCCATGCCGGCACCCTGCACCCGGCCACCGACAGCCGAGTGCCCCGGCGCAGGAGACCTGCGCCGGGGCACCCGGGTGGGTCAGGACAGCGCGGCCTCCGCGACCGGCTCGGGGTGTCGCAGCGGGAAAGGGCTCATCCCGCCGCCGTCGATCGGGATCGCCTGGGCGGTGAGGTACCCGGCCTCGGGCGAGGCGAGGAAGGCCACCGCCGCCGCGATGTCCTCGGGCAGCCCGACCCGGCCGACCGGGATGTTGCGCCCGCGCGAGGCCAGCAGCGCCGCCTCGTCGACGTCCGGACCCGAGCTGAGGAACGCCCGGCTGGTGCCCACGAGCCCCGGGCACAGCGCGTTGACGGTGATCCCCCAGGGACCCAGGTCCATGGCCAGGGCCCGGGTGAGCCCGATGACGCCGGCCTTGGACGCCGAGTACGGCCCGGAGAAGGGCGCCGCGGTGAGGCCGGCCATCGAGGAGATGTTCACGATCCGGCCCGAGCGCTGGGCCCGCATCACCGGGACGGCGGCGCTGCTCATCAGCCACGGCCCGCGCAGGTTGACCGCGACCACCCGGTCGAAGACCTCGATCGGGATGTCGGCGACGTCCGCGCGGTCCGGGCCCTGCGGCGCGGCGGCGTTGTTGACCAGGACGTCGAGCCGGCCGAACCGGTCGACGGCCTCGGCCACCATCCGCTGGGCGTCGGCCTCGACGGCGACGTCCCCCAGCGCGAAGGAGGCCGTCCCGCCGCCGGCGGTGATGTCGGCGACCAGCGCCTCGACCCCGCCCCAGTCGGCCTTCCGGTTCTCCTGCTGGCGGTTGGGCACGCCGGTGGCCTGCAGGTCGGTGACGACGACCGCCAGCCCCTGCTCCGCGAGCCTGCGGGCGATCGCCTGCCCCATCCCGTCCGGCTTGCCGCAGCCGGTGACGAGCGCGACCCGCTGGGCGGTCACTTGGCGTCCCCGGCGGGCTTCGGCGGCTTCGGGCTGCTCGGGCCGCCGTCGACCGACAGGATCTGGCCCGACACCCAGCGGGCGCGGTCGCTGGAGAGGAAGAGGACCGCCTGGGCGATGTCCCAGGGGCTGCCCTCGGTGCCCAGCCCCGACCAGCCCTTGCGGATGGCGCGCATCTCCGGGGACATGTTGGCCGCGGCGAACGCCCCCCAGATCGCGCCGACCTGCACGCAGTTCACCCGGATGCCGCGCTCGCCGAGGGTGTTGGCCGCACCGACGGTCATGTTCTCCAGACCGGCCTTGGCCAGGTTGTAGACCATGCCCGGCCCGCGGGCCCGCACGCCGACGGAGCTGATGTTGACGATCGCCGAGCCGCTGGGCAGCACCTCCACCGCGTGCCGGGTCATCTGCCAGGCGGTGGTCAGGTTGAGGTCCATCAGCTGGTGGAACCGCTCGGGGGTCACCTCGAAGATGCCCGCGCGGTCGCCGACGGCGACGTTGTTGACCAGGGTGTCGAACCCGCCGAACTGGCCGACGGTCTCCTCGACGGCCCGCTTGCAGGCCTCGTCGTCGAGCAGGTCGGCGACGACGGCGATCGCCTTGCCGCCGTCGCCCTCGATGGCCTCGACGGTGCGCTGCGCCGCGGCCAGGTCCCGGTCGAGCACGGCCACCCGGGCGCCGTGGGCGGCGAGGACCCGGCTGATGGCGTAGCCGACGCCCGGCTCCTTCGTGCTCTGCTGGCCGCCGCCGGTGACCAGGGCGCTCCGCCCGGTCATCCACAGCTCGCCGGCGTCCCCGAAGGGGTCGGTGAGGGACTCGCTGAACTCGGTCACGCAGTGGCTCCTGCCTGGGTGGTGGGGGTGGTCCGGCCGACGACGGGCACCGAGCTCGCCGACCAGCCGGAGAAGACGCGGACCACCATCGAGATGCCGGCGTTGCGGGCGCCGGCGACGGCGATCGGCAGCGCCTCGGGGCCGGCGCCGGGGAAGAGCCGGTCGAAGGCCTCGGGGTCGGTGCCGCCGTCGGCGAAGCGGACGCCGTTGTCACCGACGCCGTCCTTGCCGACGCGGGCCAGGTCGGCCTTGCTCCTGCCGCAGCGCTCGACCAGCCACGCCCGGACGTCGGCCTTGCTCATGCCGGCCTCGGCCAGCATCTGCGCGTGCTCGGGGCAGAAGACGATGCCGGCCGGGTGGTGGCGGAAGATCGACGCGCCGCTGCGGGAGATCGTGTCGGCGAAGTCGGCGAGCAGCTGCTCGGGGTCGGCGGTGTGCCGGTTGTCGACGTACTCGACGGTGCGGGTGAGCATCCCGGAGACCGCGGAGGTGCCGGCGGCCACGCCGCCCTCGACCGACAGCGGCTCCCAGGGGCTCTCCTCCTCGTTCTCGGCGAGGCAGACCTGCCAGCGGCCGGGCAGCCCCTGGGTGGCCTGCTCGAAGCCGTGCGGGACGACGCCGAGGGCGTTGCGCACCATCAGCCCGATCGTGCGGGCGATCGTCATGTTGGGCCGGAAGCCGGGGCCGAAGACGCCGCCGGCCGCGTTGAGGCCGAGCTCCTGGCGGACGGGGCCGTTGACGATCAGCAGCGGCGAGGGGCCGCTGGTGCTCTGCCAGCCGCCGCCCTGCGCCGACCGGTCGCGCTGGACCGCCTCCCAGGCCGCGAGGACGACCGGGAAGTACTCCGGCCGGCAGCCGGCCATCACGGCGTTGATCGCCGCGAGCTCCACGGTCACGCTGCGGTCGAGGTGCGGCAGGGTGCCGATGACCTCGTCGGGCGTGCGGTCGACGGTGGCGAGGAACCGGTCGACCACCGAGCGGGTGGCGGGCACCAGCGGCAGCCCGTCGGACCAGCCCTGCGCGTAGCAGTGCTCGATCGCCGCCTGGGCGGCCTCGGGGTCGGCGTCCGGGACGACGACGGGGGCCTCCGCGACGCTCACGACGCCGCCTTCTGCCGGGCGCCGGCCGCGGTCACCGTCGCGACGACCTGCGGCAGCAGCTGCCGGGCGCGCTCACGGACGGCGTCGGCGTCGAGGATGGCCACCGGGTGGGCGGTGGTCAGGTACGCGTAGTCGGGGGCGCCCTGGACCTCGGCCATGCCGCTGGCGGTCGCGGTGAACGCGTCCGAGCAGATGACCGCGGCCGGCACGCCGGCCCGCTCGAGGGCGATGCCGTCGGCGACGGCCGAGGCGCTGCACGAGCCGCAGTCGCCCACGCCGGTGAGCACCACGTCGCACTCGCGCACCAACTCGGCCAGCTGCGCCTCGGGCAGGGGCAGGGCGAAGGCGGTCTTGGTGCGGCGCAGCACGGTCGCCGAGGCGCCGTGCTCGCTCTGCAGCAGGGCGGCGAGCTCGTCGAGCAGCAGTGCGGCGTTGTGCTTGGTGTTCTCCAGCAGCCCGAGCCGGACGCCGGTCAGGTCGGCCCGCCGCGGCGCCTGCGCGGTCGCGCCGATGCGCGTGGTCGTCTGCCCCGTGGGGTCGAGGATGTCGGCGAGGGTGGCCATCAGTCGCGGCCGCCCGTCGCGCGGGTCGGGGTGGGGGTCGGGTTCACGCGGCCTCGTGTCCTCTCGGCGGGATGGTCGCCGCCGGGAGGCCCGGGGACCCCGGCCGGCGTGCGGATCACGGCTGGCGGACGGCCCCGCGCCGGCCGACTCCCGACCGGGAGGCGGTGACCGGGCTCACGCCGTCCTTGCCGGACCATGGTGTGCGGGGCCACACTCCCCCAGCGACGGCTCTTCCCCGAGGCGGAAGCCGGGCGCGACGGCCCGGACCGGTGGGCGTGCTTGACACCACACCACTCGCCCCCGCACAGTGACGCGGCCCACTTGGGTGTACGAGCCAACCAGATGTCCTGTGAAACGAAAGGGCGTGCCTTGGCAGCCAGCAGACCGTTGCCGTCGACCGCCACCGAGAGCCGGCCCGCCCGGCTGCCCACCGGCGGGGCCGCCACCGCCGCCGGCCGGGTCCTCGCCGTCCTGTCCGCCTTCGGGCCGGCGCACCCCTCGCTCACCCTCAGCGAGATCAGCCGGCGGTCGGGGCTGACCCTCACCACCACGCACCGCCTGGTCGGCGAGCTGCGTCAGTGGGGCGGCCTCGAGCGGGCCGCCGACGGGCGCTACGCCATCGGCCTGCGACTGCTGGAGCTGGGCGCCCTCGCCCCCCACGGGCTGCAGCTGCGCGAGCTGGCCCTCCCCTACCTCGACGACCTGCACCAGGCCACCCGCGCCAACGTGCACCTCGCCGTCCGGGACGGCTCCGACGGCGTGTACGTCGAGGCGCTGCGGGCCCGGGGTGCGGTGCAGGTGCTCAGCCGCCTGGGCGGGCGCTGGCCGCTGCACGCCACGGGCACCGGCCAGGTGCTGCTGGCCTTCGCCGACCGCGAGGTGCAGGACGAGCTGCTGCAGGCCCCGCTGAAGCGGTTCACCGCGGACACCATCACCAACGTCGCCGAGCTGCGGCGGGTGCTGGCCGAGGTGCGCCGCACCGGCGTGGCCATCGCCGAGAACCAGCTGACCCCCGACGCGCTCGCCGTCGCCGTCCCGGTCCGGGGCCGGCGCGACGAGGTCGTGGCCGCCCTGGGCGTCACCGTGCAGCGCGGGACCGTGCAGAGCCACGCGCTGGTGCCCGCCCTGGCCGCCACGGCACGCGGCATCTCGCGCGCCCTGGGCGCCCCCTCGGCCAAGCCCGAGGCCAGCGGCGCGGTGCGCACCTCCCGCTCCTCCGGCTGACCCGGTGCCGGCCGGGCTCCCGGGCCCGGCCGGCACCCGTCGGCACACACGGCAGAGGCCGCCGGCACCCGATGGGTGCCGGCGGCCTCTGCGTTGCGGGCTCAGCCCTCGTGGAGGATGACGCCGCGGATGTTCTTGCCGTCGGCGAGGTCCTGGTAGGCCTCGTTGACCTCGTCCAGCTTGTACGTACGGGTGACCAGCTCGTCGAGCTTGAGCTGGCCGTCCTGGTACAGGCGGAGCAGGCGCGGCACGTCGTAGAGCGGGTTGCAGTCGCCGAACAGGGCGCCGCGGACCTGCCGCTGGTAGCCGATGAGCGCGCCGGCGTGGAAGTGCGCGGCCTTCTCGGTCAGCTTGCCGACGCCGGTGATGGTGACCTTGCCGCCCTTGCCGGTCATCTGGAGAGCGCTGTTGACCATCTCCTCGGTCACCACACCGGGGGTGAGGATCGCGTGGTCGGCCAGCTGGCCCCAGGTGGTCTCGACGACGAACTCGTGGGCCTCCTTCGCCGTGGCGAAGGCGTGCGTCGCGCCGAAGACCGAGGTGGCCATCTCGCGCTTGAACGCGACCGGGTCGACGACGACGACGTTCTTCGCGCCGGCGTAGCGGGCGCCCTGGACGGCGTTGCTGCCGACGCCGCCCGACCCGAAGATGACCACGGTGTCACCGGCGCGGACGCCGGCGGCGTTGACCGCCGAGCCCCAGCCGGTGGGGACGCCGCAGCCGACCAGGCAGGCGACCTCCCACGGGATGTCGTCGGCCAGCGGGATGGCGGCCCACTCCGAGATCACCGCGTACTGCGAGAAGGAGCCGACGGTGCAGAAGCCACCGAGGTCCTCGTCGCCGAGGTGGAAGCGGAAGGTGCCGTCGAGGAACATGCCCGTGCCGGCGTTGAGGCCCTTCACGCACATGTTCTGGTGCCCGGTGGAGCAGGGCCGGCAGGCCCCGCACGCAGGGATGTAGGAGCACACGATCCGGTCACCGGGCTTGACCCGGGTGACGTTCGGGCCGACCGACTCGACGATCCCGGCGCCCTCGTGGCCACCCACCACGGGCATGCGCACCGGCGCGTCGCCCTGGGTGATGTGGTCGTCGGAGTGGCACAGGCCCGAGGCGGCGAACTTGACCCGGACCTCGTGCTCCTTGGGGTCGTCGAGCTGGAGGTCGACCAGCTCCCAGCCCTGGTGCGGCGCCCGGGCGATGGCCGCGCGCGTGGTGATGCTGCTCATGCGATCCCTCTCAGTTCCCGGTGCCACGGAGGGACACGGTCTTGACCTGCGTGTAGTCGAGCACCGCGTCGGCACCCATCGACCGGCCGAAGCCGCTGCGCTTGTAGCCGCCGAACGGCCCGCCGATGACCCCGGCGCCGAGGGCCGCGTTCACCGCGACCTGGCCGGCCTGGAGCCCGCGGGCGAACTTGACGGCCTTGCCGACGTCCCGGGTCCACACCGAGGCCACCAGGCCGTAGTCGGTGCCGTTGGCGACCTCGAGGGCCTGCTCGTCGTCGTCCACCGGGGTGACCCCGAGGACCGGGCCGAAGATCTCCTCCTGGTGGATCCGCATCTGCGGGTCCACGTTGTCGAAGAGGGTCGGCTCGACGAAGAAGCCGCGCTCGAACTTCTCCCCGGACGGGCGGCCACCGCCGAGGACGAGGTCGGCGCCCTCCTCCTGGCCAAGCTGCATGTACTTGAGCACCCGCTCGTGCTGCTTGGCGTTGATGAGCGGGCCCATGTTGACCTGCTCGTGCCAGGGGCCGACCTTGACCTCGGACATGTGCTGCGCCAGGCGCTGCACGACCTCGGAGTGGATGGAGCGGGCGACGACGACCCGCGAGCCGGCCGCGCAGATCTGGCCGGTGTTGAGGGTGATGCCGCGGGCGATCGCCGGGATGGCGGCGTCGAGGTCGGCGTCGGCGAGGATGACCTGCGGCGACTTGCCGCCCAGCTCCAGGTGCAGCGGGGTGAGGTTCGTGGCGCAGGCGGCCATGATGATCTCCCCGGTCTGCGGGGAGCCGGTGAAGCTGATCCGGCGGATCCGCGGGTGCGCCGGGATCGCCGCGCCGGCCTCGTGGCCGTAGCCGGTGACGACGTTGACCACGCCCGGCGGGATGCCCGCCTCGAGCGCCAGCTTGGCCAGGGCCAGGCCGGTGAGCGGCGCGTCCTCGGCCGGCTTGATCACGATGGTGTTGCCGGCGGCGATCGCCGGGCCGACGTCGGTGACGAACATCGGGCCGGGGGCGTTCCACGGGATGATCGCGCCGACGACGCCGTAGGGCTCGCGGAGGGTGAGGCCGAGGGCGTCGGGCGTGTAGGTCGGCAGGGACAGGCCCTGCACCTTGTCGGCCTGGCCGGCGGTGAAGCGCAGCTGACCGGCCATGGGCGGCGGGCCCCAGTGCGGGCGGCCGACCTCCTGGGACTCCAGGGCGTCGAGCTCGGCGATGTTCTCGTCGATCAGCGCGGCCCAGCGGAACAGCAGCGCGGCGCGGGCGGTGGCGTTGGTGTCGCGCCACGCCGGGAACGCGGCCTCGGCGGCCCGGACGGCGGCGTCGACGTCGGCGGCGGTGCCGCGGGGCACCCGGCCGAGGACCTCGCCGGTGGCCGGGTTGATGACGTCGATGGTCTCGCCACCGGCGGCCGGGACCCAGTCACCACCGATGAGCTGCGCGTTGTCGATGATCAGGGACGCACCCGCCGAGGGCGCGGGGGGAGCAATCGTCATGTCTGTGGTCCTCAGTGCTCGTGGATGATGACGCCGCGGATGTTCTTGCCGTCGAGCATGTCCTGGTAGCCCTGGTTGACCTCTTCGAGCTTGTAGGTCCGCGTCACCAGCTCGTCGAGCTTGAGCTTCCCGGAGCGGTAGAGGCTGATCAGCCGCGGGACGTCGTGCAGCGGGTTGCAGCCGCCGAAGATGCCGCCCTGGATGCGCCGCTGGTAGCCGATGAGTACGCCCGGGTGCTCGTTGACCCACCCGTTGCCGACGGCGGTGACGGTGACCTGCCCGGTCTTGCCGACCACCTGAAGGGCGTCGGCGATGACCTCGTCGTGCAGGCTGCCGACGGTGATGATCGCGTGGTCGGCCAGCTCGCCCCAGGTCGACTCGACGACGAACTCGTGGGCCTCCTTGGCCGAGGCGAAGGTGTGGGTGGCGCCGAAGACGGTCGCCATCTCCCGCTTGAACTCCACCGGGTCGACGACGACCACGCGCTCGGCACCGGCCAGCGCCGCGCCCTGGACCGCGTTGCTGCCCACGCCGCCGGCGCCGTAGATGACCACGGTGTCGCCGGCCTTGACGCCGGCGAGGTGGACCGCGCTGCCCCAGCCGGTCGGCACGCCGCAGCCGACGAGCGCGGCGATCTCGAACGGGATGTCGTCGGGGATCTGGATGACCGAGTACTCGCTCACCACGGCGTGCTGGGAGAAGGTGCCCAGCACGCACAGCCCGCCGAAGTCCTCACCGTTCTGGTGGAAGCGGAAGGTGCCGTCGGGGAACTCGCCGGTGGAGGCGTTCTTGCCCTCGTCGCAGAGGTTCTGCCGGCCGGTGGAGCAGTAGCGGCACTTGCCGCAGGCGGGGATGAAGGAGCAGACGACGTGGTCGCCGACCTTCACCCGGGTGACGCCCTCACCGACGGCGTCGACGATGCCGGCGCCCTCGTGGCCGCCGACCACCGGGAAACGCATCATCGCGTCGCCCTTCTGGATGTGGTCGTCGGAGTGGCACATCCCGGCCGCCATGAACTTGACGCGGACCTCGTTGGCCTTCGGCTCGTCGAGTTCGAGCTCGGTGATCTCCCACGGCCGACCCGGCTCGCGGCAGACCGCGGCGCGCGTGGTCATGCTCATATGGGGCTCCTTCCCAGTACTGGACGTCGGCCGCAACGGGGTGCCCGGCAGGACGGCGACGAGGTCTCGTGACCGTCGCGAGCTGCACGGGCGCGCTCCCCGGCCGCGGTCCACGATCCGTCCCGCGGGGTGGCGCGGACCACACGCCTTCCCCAGCACGGAAGACCACGCGGTGGCGGGCCGGGGGGGGGGGGGGGGCGCCGGGGGGGCGGGCCGGGGCGGGTCGGGGGCGGGGCCGTTGTGCGGCTTCCTGCGCTGGGCGGGCGGGGGAGGAGTAAATATAGCGGGGGGGGGGGGGGGCGATAACAACACGGATCCAAAAGTAGTTATGGGGGGGGGGGGGGGGGGGGGGGGGCGCCCCCCCGCCCCGGGTGTGCGCCCCGTCTCTTTTCCGGGACGTGGAAGATGCGCTGCTGCCCGCCGTGCGCGGCTGTTGCACTCGTCGTGCTCGACCGACGTCGACCGCATCGGTCCGGTCGGTCCGGGATCTCCCCCGCGCCACCCGGCGCCCCCCGTGTGGCCTGCAACGGTCCACGAGCGAGCACATCCGTGGAAGGACCCCTCCCCGTGAAGGACCGCCAGTGATCGACAAGTTCCGCGAGGACATCCTGTCCGTCGTCGACGCCGTGCCCTCGGGCGCCTCGATCGCCGTCGGCGGCTTCGGCAGCTCCGGCCGGCCCGACGGACTGCTCGACGCCCTGTGCGAGCTGGACAAGCGTGACCTGCACGTGTTCGTCAACAACGTCGGTCACGACTTCACCGGCGTCGGCCGGCTGCTGCACGAGGGCCGCCTGCGCCGGGTGACGGCGTCCTTCCCGATCCTGCAGGAGTTCTACGACGAGTACTTCGCCGGCAAGGTGGAGCTCGAGCTGGTCCCCCAGGGCACCCTCGCCGAGCGGCTGCGGGCCGGCGGCTCGGGCATCCCCGCCTTCTTCACGCCGTCCGGCGCGGGCACGATGCTCTCCGACGGCTCCTTCACCCTGCGCTACTCCCCCGACGGCGGCGTCGCCGAGCACGTGCCCGCCAAGGAGACGCGGCTGATCAACGGCCGGGAGTACGTGCTGGAGGAGGGCATCGTCGCCGACTTCGGCTTCGTGAAGGCCCACAAGGCCGACCGGAAGGGCAACCTGCGGTTCCGCCTGTCGGCCCGCAACTTCAACCCGATGGCGGGTATGTCCGGCAGGACCACCTTCGCCGAGATCGAGCAGCTGGTCGAGGTCGACGAGCTGCACCCCGACGACGTCCACCTGCCGGGCGTGTTCGTCGACGACGTGGTCATGACGACCGGCAAGGCCCCCGCCCACGAGGACACCGCCGCGACGACGAGGAAGGCCTCCTGATGACCGGCACCATCCCCGCCCCGGCCACGGTCGTGGGCCGCACCCGCGAGGGCATCGCGCAGCGCCTCGCCCAGGACCTGCAGGACGGCTACGTCGTCAACCTCGGCGTCGGCATCCCGCTGCTGGTCCCGCGCTTCCTGCCCGAGGACAAGGAGGTCGTGCTCCACGCGGAGAACGGCGTCCTCGGCATCGGCGCGGAGGCCTCGCCGGAGGAGGCCGACCCCGACCTGACCGACGCCGGCAAGCAGCCGATCACGCTGATCAGCGGCGCGGCCATCACCGACTCGGCGCTGTCGTTCGCGATCATCCGCGGCGGGCACCTGGACTGCACCATCCTCGGCGCCCTGCAGGTGTCGGCGTCCGGCGACCTCGCCAACTGGTACGTGCCGGGCAAGAACCCGGCCGTCGGTGGCGCGATGGACCTCGTCGCCGGCACCCCGCAGGTCTGGGTCGCCATGGAGCACGTCGACCGCAAGGGGCAGCCGAAGGTCGTGGCCGAGTGCACGATGCCGCTGACCGGCAAGGGCGTGGTCACCCGCATCTACACCGACCTCGCGGTCTTCCACGTCGTCGACGGCCAGCTCCGGCTGGTCGAGTGCGCCCCCGGCGTCAGCCCCGAGGACGTGCGCGCCCGCACCACCGCTCCCTACACCGAGCACCTGGCCGGCTGAGCCGGTCGTCGGACCACGGCCGGTCACCCGGCCCCGGGCCCGCACCGCCGAGCAGCGGTGCGGGCCCGACCCATCTTCGAGACGAGGAGGAGCCCATGCAGGACGTCCACGGCAAGGTCGCGTTCATCACCGGCGGGTCCAGCGGCATCGGCCGCGGGATCGGGCTGGCGTTCGCCCGCGCCGGCATGACGGTCGTGATCAGCGGCCGTCGCCAGGAGCACATCGACGAGACGCGCGCGGAGTTCGCCGACGCAGGCCTCGAGGTGGACGCCGTCCTCCTCGACGTCACCGACCGGGAGGCCGTCGAGCGCGCCGCCGAGGAGACCGAGCGCCGCCACGGACGGGTCGACGTGCTGGTGAACAACGCCGGCATCGGGCTGACCGGCCCGGTCATGGAGGCCACGCCGGCCGACTGGGACTGGCTGATCGACGTCAACATCAAGGGTGTCGGGAACGGCATCGCCGCGTTCGTCCCGCGCATCCGCGCGCACGGCCAGGGCGGGCACGTCGTCAACACCGCGTCGATGGCCGCGCTGATGCCGATCGTCGCGGGCCTGTACTCGATGACGAAGGCCGCCGTCGTCGCGCTGTCGGAGGCCCTGGCCATCGAACTGGCCCCCGACGGCATCGGCGTCTCGGCCTACTGCCCCGGGCCGGTGCACAGCAACATCGCCGGCGCGGTCGCCAACCGGCCGGCCCAGTACGGCGAGAGCGGCTACACCCCGCCGCCGGCCGAGTTCCTCGAGCGGGCCAAGACCCAGCCGTACATGAGCTACGTCGAGGCCGGCGAGCGGGTGCTGGGCGGCGTCCGCCGCAACGACCTGTTCATCCTCACCCACCCCGAGTTCAAGGCGGGCGTGCAGGACCGCTTCGACACCACGCTAGCTGCGTTCCCGGACGAGCCGATCAACGAGGAGCGGGCCGCGGCGATCCCGTTCCTGACCGGGCACACGATCTTCGCCCCGGAGAAGCGGCTGCCCGCGCCGCGCCTGACCGACCTGCGCTGAGCCCCCGCGCGAGCCTTTGTGACCACTTCGGCCGCGCCCTGAACGGCCTTTGTGGCCATCTCGGCCCTGGCACCCGGCCTTCGTGCCCACGAAGGCCGGGTGTGAGCCGGTGCCTGTGGACGACGACCGCCCAGGCAGGTCGCGATGGAGGACCCTGCCGAAGTGTCCCGTTCTCGACTCACCGGCGTCTTCGTCGGCAGCCACGCCGTCGCGGAGGGCTTCCTCACCCGCCGGCAGCTGCGTGAGCGCAGCTACCGGCGTCTCGTCCACGGCGTCTATGCCGACCCGGGACTGACGGTCGATCACCGTCTGCGGTGCCGGGCCGTCGCCCTGCTCATGCCGCCAGGCACCGCGATCGGCGGCCACTCCGCGGCGGCCTGGCACGGCGCCCCCTTCGCCGGCCCACACGACCCAGTCACGGTGCTGCGCCCTGCAACCGTGCGCTGGAAGGGACCGCGCGGCGTGCGGGTCCACCGCACCGACCTCCGACCCGGCGACGTCGAGGTACACGACGGGGTTCCGGTCACGTCGGCGCTGCGAACGGCGTGGGACCTGGCGGCGCTCGAACCCGTGGGCACCGCGGTGGCCGCGTTGGACTCGATGGTCCGCGCGGAGGCCGTGCCCCTTCCCGCGCTGGTCCAGCTCGCCTCGTCCGGCGCTGGTCGGTGGGGAGTGGCCCGGATGCGCGCCGCGGTGCCCCTGGTCGATGCGCGCGCCGAGTCGGCGCCGGAGTCGCGGGTCCGGGTCGCGCTCGTCCTGGCGGGACTCACCCCGATCCCCCAGTACGAGGTCCGCTCGACGGGTGAGTTCCTGGCGCGCGTCGACCTGGCCTTCCCGGAGGCGCAGTTGGCCGTCGAGTACGAAGGCGCGCACCACTTCGCGGACGGACAGATCGTGCGAGACGACGCCCGCATCCGTTGCCTGGGAACGGCCGGCTGGCGGGTCATCCGGCTCAGCGCGACCGACCTCCGCGACCTCGACGGCGTCGTCGCGCGCGTGCTCGCAGCCCTCGCCGGCTGACCGCGGGGGGCCGGGGGGGGGGGGGGCGGCGCCCGGGGGGGGGGGGGGGGGGGGGGGGGGGGGGGGGGGGGGGGGGGGGGGGGGGGGG
>NZ_JBJGYW010000043.1:0-36848 GCF_054050215.1 Geodermatophilus sp. SYSU D01186
CCGCGGGGTGACCGTGCGGGGACTGGTCTGGCGCTCCCACATGGACCGGATGTCGTTCTCCAAGGAGGAGAACCGCGCCCTCGACGCCGAGATCGAGCACGGCGGCGGCGAGGTCATCCTCGACCAGCGGGTGCGCCGGGGCGGCAGCCACCACCAGAAGTTCGTCGTCCTCCGCCATGACCAGGACCCCACCCGCGACGTCGCGTTCATCGGGGGCATCGACCTGTGTCACGGCCGCCGCGACGACGCCACGCACGCCGGTGACCCGCAGCCGCTGCCGATGGCCGCGGCCTACGGCCCCCGACCGCCGTGGCACGACGTCCAGCTGATGCTGCGCGGCCCGGCCGTCGGCGTGCTGGACACGGTGTTCCGGGAACGCTGGGAGGACCCGACCAGCCCCGACGTCGACCACCCGATCGCCTGGGTGCGCGACAAACTGCACCACGCCCGGTTGAAGGGCGATCCGCTCCCCCCGCAGCTGCCCCCGCCACCGCCCTGCGGCCCGATGCTCGTGCAGAGCCTGCGGACCTACCCCGCCGTCCGGCCGCCCTACGACTTCGCGCCGGCCGGCGAGCGGTCGGTGGCCCGCGGCTACTCCAAGGCGATCAAGCGGGCCCGCCGGCTGGTGTACCTCGAGGACCAGTACATGTGGTCGGCGGAGGTGGCGCGGCTGTTCGCCGAGGCGCTGGCCGACAACCCGCAGCTGCACCTGGTCGTCGTCGTGCCGCGGGTGCCCGACCAGGACGGCGCGGTCGCCCAGCGGTCCCAGTACGTCGGCCGCTGGCAGGCGCTGGAGATGTGCCGGCGGGCGGGCCGCAACCGGGTGCACGTCTTCGACGTGGAGAACCACGAGGGGACGCCGGTCTACGTGCACGCGAAGGTCTGCGTGGTGGACGACGTGTGGGCCAGCGTGGGCAGCGACAACTTCAACCGGCGGTCCTGGACCCACGACAGCGAGCTCTCCTCCGCCGTCCTGGACACCACCCGCGACCCGCGCGAGCCCCGGGACCCGGCCGGCGCGGGCGACGGCGCCCGGGTGTTCGCCCGGGACCTGCGGTTGGAACTCGCCCGCGAGCACCTGGACCGCGCTCCCGGCGGCAGCGAGGACGCCGACCTGCTCGACCCCGACGAGTTCGTGGCCGCGCTGGAGGCCTCGGCCGCGGCGCTGGAGCAGTGGCACGCCGGTGGCCGGCAGGGGCCGCGCCCGCCCGGACGCCTGCGCCCGCACCGCACCGAGCGGTTGTCGCTGCCGACGCGGCTGTGGGCCACGCCGGTCTACCGCCTCCTCGACGACCCCGACGGCCGCCCCCTGCGGCTGCGCCTGGCCAAGCGCTTCTGACCCGCGTCCCGGCGCTCGGCCACCCTCGCCGGACAGCGCACCGTCAGCCGACCGCTGCCCGGGAGCCGGGCATCTCCTCCCCGGAGGCTCGTGCTCTGCCCACCCTGATGGGCAGAGCACGATGGGCGACCCCGCAGTACACCTCTCCTGACGCTCGTGCTCTGCCCGGGACTGTGGGCAGAGCACGAGCTTCCACAGACGGAGGTGTTCGCTCGCCCGCGATGCGCGGCACCCCGAGCCTCGTCGCCATGAGCAGGACCCACCTCGGCGGCTGGCTGCGCCGGATCCGCCGCGCGGCCGACCTCTCGCAACGTGAACTGGCGACACGGATCGGCGTCTCGAAGTCCGCGGTGGCCGCGGCGGAGAGCGGCCGCGGAGGCCTGGACGTACGCGTCCTCGCACGCGCGGCCGAGGTGGCGGAACTGCGACTGGTGCTCGTCGACGCGCAGGGTCAGGAGCTGCCGGGTATGGACCCCGACGCCGTCCGGGACACCGCCGGTCGGCTGTACCCGGCGCATCTGGACACGCGGTACGGCGACGAGGGCTGGTGGCACGACGGGCACCGCTACAGCCGCGACCGGGTCTGGTACACGTTCGACCGCAGTCGGAACCGGCGCGACGCCCGGCGAGGCGACACCGGAGCGCCCGACGACCACCAGCTCCCGCGGGCCGGCGACGCGCCGTGGGTACGCGCCGCGGCGCGGCGTCAGGCGCAGTGGGAGGAACGGGAGGCCGAGCGACAGCGGAGGTTCCTCGCAGGCGAGCTGAGCAGCATCGACGTGGGCTTCGACTGCACCTGCCCGCCGGAGTGCGACGAGATCGACGACGGCAACGGCAAGCCGGTCCACGCACTGGACTGCCCGTGTGGCTGCGACCTGGGGTGACCCGCTGCTACCGTGGGGGCGTGCGCGGCTGCCTCCTGCTTACCCGCCGCGGCGAGGCCCTCTCCTAGGTCGGCCCCCTCGCCGCGGAGTCCGCGCGTCCCCGGCGCCGCTGACCGCCCCACCGGAGCTGAGTCCAGCCCGCGCCAGAGGAGCGAACCCCGTGAGCAGGAGCATGAGCGACAACCACCCGCACGTCCGGAACCCCCAGCAGCCCTCAGGCATGCCGATCCACCGCTACGCGCCGTTCACCCCGATCGTGCTGCCCGACCGCACCTGGCCCGACACGGTCACCACCGTGGCCCCCCGCTGGTGCGCCGTCGACCTGCGGGACGGCAACCAGGCACTGATCGACCCCATGACGCCCGACCGCAAGCGGCGGATGTTCGAGCTGCTGGTCCGCATGGGCTACAAGGAGATCGAGGTCGGCTTCCCGGCGGCGAGCCAGACCGACTTCGACTTCGTCCGCCAGCTCATCGAGGACGACCTGGTACCCGACGACGTCACCATCCAGGTGCTGACGCAGGCCCGGGACGAGCTGATCGAGCGCACCTACGAGTCGCTGCGCGGGGCCAAGCAGGCGATCGTCCACCTGTACAACTCGACGTCCACCCTGCAGCGGCGCGTGGTCTTCAACTCCGACCGCGCCGGCATCGTCGACATCGCCGTCCACGGCGCGCAGGTGGTCCGCAAGCTGGCCGAGCAGATGACCGGCACCGAGATCTTCTTCGAGTACTCGCCGGAGTCCTTCACCGGCACCGAGCTGGACTTCGCCGTCGAGGTCTGCAACGCCGTCACCGACGTCTGGGAGCCCACCCCCGACCGGCCGACGATCATCAACCTGCCGGCGACGGTGGAGATGGCCGAGCCGACCGTCTACGCCGACCAGATCGAGTGGATGCACCGGAACCTGGGCCGCCGCGACGCCGTCGTGCTCAGCCTGCACCCGCACAACGACCGCGGCACCGCCGTCGCCGCCGCCGAGCTGGGCTACCGCGCCGGCGCCGACCGCATCGAGGGCTGCCTGTTCGGCAACGGCGAGCGCACCGGCAACGTCGACCTGGTCACCCTCGGCCTGAACCTGTTCAGCCAGGGCATCGACCCGCAGATCGACTTCTCCGACATCGACGAGGTGCGCCGCACCGTCGAGTACTGCAACCAGCTGGGCGTCCACGAGCGGCACCCCTACGGCGGCGACCTGGTCTACACGGCCTTCTCCGGCTCCCACCAGGACGCGATCAACAAGGGCTTCAAGGCGCTGGAGGCCGACGCGCGGGCGGCCGAGAAGCCGGTCGAGGACATGCCCTGGGCGGTGCCGTACCTGCCCATCGACCCCAAGGACGTCGGCCGCAGCTACGAGGCCGTGATCCGGGTGAACAGCCAGTCCGGCAAGGGCGGCGTCGCCTACATCATGAAGACCGAGAACCACCTGGACCTGCCCCGCCGGCTGCAGATCGAGTTCAGCGCCGTCATCCAGCGGCACACCGACGACGAGGGCGGCGAGGTGACCGCCCAGCAGATGTGGACCGCCTTCTCCAGCGAGTACCTGCCCGACCCGGACGCGCCCTGGGGCCGCTTCTCGCTGGCCGGGCACCG
Organism: Geodermatophilus sp. SYSU D01186; assembly: GCF_054050215.1. Lineage (NCBI taxonomy): Bacteria > Bacillati > Actinomycetota > Actinomycetes > Geodermatophilales > Geodermatophilaceae > Geodermatophilus > Geodermatophilus sp. SYSU D01186. The sequence goes on from NZ_JBJGYW010000043.1 coordinate 3,817, forward strand.
GCACACCGCGCACGGCGAGCAGCTGGACGAGATGGTCGTGGAGCTCGTCGACAACGGCGTCCCGGTCACGGTCGAGGGCCGCGGCAACGGCCCGATCGCTGCGTTCGTCGAGGCGCTGCGGTCCGTCGACGTCGACGTCCGGGTGCTCGACTACGCCGAGCACGCCATGTCCGCCGGCGGTGACGCCCGGGCCGCGGCCTACGTCGAGTGCGCCGTGGGTGACCGGGTGCTGTGGGGCGTGGGCATCGACCCGAACATCGTCAGCGCGTCGCTGCGCGCGGTCGTCTCGGCGGTGAACCGGGCCCAGCGGTAGGAATTCCCGGGTGAGGGCGTGGGACCACGCCCTCACCCGGACCCTGCCGGGACATCATCCGAGGATGTCGCAGCTGACCCCCTACCTCGTCGTGCGTGACGCCCGAGCGGCGATGGCGTGGTACGCCGACGCGCTCGGCGCCCGCGTGGTGGGCGACCCCTACGTCTCCGACGACGACCGCATCGGCCACGCCGAGCTCGACGTCGGCGGCGCCACCCTCTACCTGGCCGACGAGCACCCCGAGCTGGGCCTGACCGGGCCGGACACCGGGCGGGTGAGCGTCTCGCTGCACCTGGCCGTGCCCGACGTGGACGGCGCCGTGGCCCGCGCGGCCGCCGCCGGGGCGACCGTCGAGCGAGAGCCGGCCGACGCGCCGTACGGGCGCACCGGCGTCGTCCTCGACCCGTTCGGCCACCGCTGGATGCTGCAGACCCCCGCCGGGTCGCCGGCCGCCTCCCGCCCGCCGGTGCGGCCCGGCGACACCGTCTACCTCACCCTGCGCGTGCCCGACGGCGCCCGCGCCCGCGACTTCTACGAGGCCGTGCTGGGCTGGTCGATGAGCCCCGGGCGGGTCGAGGACGGCTGGGAGGACCAGGCGGTGACCCCCATGGTCGGCATCGGCGGCGGCGCGGCGCACGACGCCGGCGCAGTGCCGATGTACGCCGTCGACGACATCGAGGTCGCCGTCGCCGCCGTGCGCACCGCCGGCGGGCAGGCCGGGGAGGTCGAGCGCCAGTCCTACGGGCTGTCCGCGTACTGCCGCGACGACCAGGGCCTGCCGTTCTGGTTGGGCCAGCTGGGCTGAGTCAGCCGCCGGGGACCGAGCGCGGCGGCTCCTCCGGCGGGGCGTCGCCAGGCTCGTCCCCGCGGTAGAGCACGTCCTGGTGCCCGCCCTCGCCGAGCTCGTCGACCAGCAGCAGGTCGCGGCGGACGTGCCGGCGGCGGTAGGCCACCCGGCTGATCATGTGCGCGCTCACCGGGGCGGTCAGCAGCTGGAAGGCGGCGACCAGCAGCAGCATCCACGTCGCCGACCAGCCGCTGAGCCGGATCGCCGCGCCGACCATGATCAGCAGCACGCCGAGGACCTGCGGTTTCGTGCCGGCGTGCATCCGGGTGAGGACGTCGGGGAAGCGCACCAGCCCGAGCCCGGCGGTGAGGCAGAGGAAGGCGCCGGCCAGCAGGCAGGCGACCGCCACGACGTCGGCCGGGCCGTTCACGGCCGCCCCTCCCTCTCCTCGGCGGCGACCGGCAGGCCGAGGTCCCGGCCGTCGTCGGTGCGGGCGCGCAGGAGCATCCCGCCCACGTAGCGGGCCACCGACACGGAGCCGACGAAGGCCAGCAGCGAGACGACGACCAGCACCGGCACCACCGTGGGGTTCCGCTCGAGCGCGGCGTACACCGCCAGACCGGCGGAGATGATGACCAGCAGCGTGTCGGTGGCGACCACGCGGTCCAGCAGTGACGGGCCCTGGGCGAGCCGGACCAGCGCCAGCAGCGCGCCCCCGCCGACGAACGCGTACAGCACGTACGCCACGACGGTCACCGGGCCCCCTCGAGGGCGACGAGGTCGGCCGCCGAGCCGAACGCCCGGACCAGCCGGGTCTCGGTGCGCAGGACGTCCTCCTTCTCGCGCGCCACGGCCTCGTGGTCGCGCACGTGCAGCAGGTGCACGGTGATCAGGCGCTCCTCCCGGTCGAGGTCGAGCACCAGCGAGCCGGGGACCAGCGACGTGGCCTCGGCCACCATCGTCAGCAGCAGGTCGGAGTCGGCCCGCAGCCGGACCCGAACGATCGCCGACTGCCCCGCGCCGCCGGGCCGCAGGGCGACCCAGGCGACCTGCGCGGCGGAGACGACCAGGTCGGTGGCGAAGTGTCCGAGGAACACGAGCATCGGCACGAGGCGCACGCGGACGCCGCCGACGACGTGCGGCAGGGGCAGCAGCACCAGGACCGCCAGCGCCACCACCAGCCCGCTGACGACGTTGGCCCAGGACCACGTGCCCCACAGCAGGATCCAGACCAGGACGAGCCAGGCGACCAGCGGCACCTGGTGCCGCAGCCGCGTCGCCGTGGGTTCCACGCTCACGGGCTCACCCCCGGGCCGAGCACCGTGGAGACGTACGGGGTGCGCTCCAGCAGGTCCTCGGCGGCGCGGTCGGCGATGCCGTAGAGCGGGCCGGCCAGGAAGGTGAGCGCCACGGTGACCGCGGCCAGCGCGGCGGTGGCCGCGACCATCGTCGTCGGCAGCGGGCGCAGGGCGCGGACGCCGGCGGCCGCCGGGGGCAGGTCCGGCTCGGCGGCGGTGGCCACGCGCGTGTGCCGCCGCCAGGCGACCTGGAACGGCGTCCGCGCCCCGCCGCCGTCGGGGGACGGGCCGCCGTCGGGCGTCCTGCCCCCGCCCGATCCGGCGTCGGCCGCGGCGGCGGCCGCGGTGTCGTCGGCGGGTGACTGGGTCGGGGACCGCCAGAAGGCGCGGGTCCAGACGCGGGCGATCGCCAGGAGCGTCAGCAGGCTCGTGACCACCCCGCCGGCGACCAGCAGCATCGCCAGGGAACTGCCGTCGGCGACCCCGGCGTGCAGCAGGCCGAGCTTGCCGATGAAGCCCGACAGCGGCGGGATGCCGGCCAGGTTCATCGCCGGCACGAAGAAGAGGATCGCCAGCAGCGGGGAGCGCCGGGCCAGCCCGCCCAGCTTGTCCACCGAGGTGGTGCCGCCCTGCCGCTCGACCAGCCCGGCGACCAGGAACAGCGTGGTCTGGATGGCGATGTGGTGGGCCACGTAGAAGACCGCACCGGCCAGACCGGCCGTCGTCCCCAGGGCGATGCCGAACACCATGTAGCCGATGTGGCTGACCAGCGTGAACGACAGCATGCGCCGCAGGTCGGTCTGCGCCACCGCGCCGAGGATGCCGATCACCATCGTGGCCAGCGCCGCCCACATCAGCAGGTCGTCCAGAGCCCCGTCGGGGAACAGCAGGGTCTGGGTGCGGATGATCGCGTAGACGCCGACCTTGGTGAGCAGGCCGGCGAACACCGCGGTCACCGGCGCCGGCGCGGTCGGGTAGCTGTCGGGCAGCCACGCCGACAGCGGGAACACCGCGGCCTTGATGCCGAACGCGATGAGCAGCATCGACTGCAACAGCACCTGGGTGCCCTCGGGCAGCTCGCCCAGCCGCACGGCGAGGTCAGCCATGTTCACCGTGCCCGTCGCGGCGTAGACCAGCCCGATCGCGGCGAGGAAGACCAGCGAGCTGGTCAGGCTGACGATGACGTAGGTGATGCCGCCGCGGATGCGCGGGGCCGTGCCGCCGAGGGTCAGCAGCACGTAGGAGGCCATCAGCAGGATCTCGAAGCCGACGTAGAGGTTGAACAGGTCCCCGGCGAGGAAGGCGTTGCTCACGCCCGCGACCAGCACGAGGAACGTCGGGTGGAAGATCGACAGGGGCGTGTCCTCCTGCCCGTCGGCGGCGCCCTGGCCGACGGCGAACACGAGGACGGCCAGGGCCACGGTGGAGGCGACCACCAGCATCAGCGCCGAGAGCCGGTCGACGACCAGGACGATGCCCAGCGGGACCGGCCAGCCGCCGACGGAGACCGAGACGGGGCCGTCGGCGTCCGCGATCAGCAGCAGGGTCACCGAGACCGCGAGCACCGCGGTGAGGACGGCGAGGCTGAGGATCCGCTGCGTCCGCGGGTGGCCGGAGGTCAGCAGCGCGACGGCCGCGCCGAGCAGCGGCAGGAGGACCGGCAGGGGCGTGAGGACGCTGGTCACCGGGCTCCCGTCCCGGCGGGCAGGTCGACGTCGTCCGCGGGCAGGTCCTCGGTGTCGGGGCCGTGCAGGCTGTCGGCGTGCCCGGCCGCGCGGTCGTCCGGGTCCAGGTCGTCGGGGTCGAGCTCGTCGACGTCCGGGCCCGAGCGTGCAGCGACGCGGCGGTCCTCCTCGTCGGTGCCGACGACCTCCTGGTGCACCAGCCGCCAGGAGCGGTGGATCATCGCGAGCACGAACGCCGAGACGCCGAAGGTGATGACGATGGCGGTCAGGATGAGCGCCTGCGGCAGCGGGTCGTTCATGTCCTCCGGGTCGGAGTAGCCGAGGATCGGCGCGAGCCCGGCCGGCCCGCCGGCCGAGAGCAGCAGCAGGTTGGTGGCGTTGCCCAGCAGCAGGAAGCCCAGCAGGACGCGGGTGAGGCTGCGGTCGAGGAGCAGGTACACGCCCGCCGCGTAGAGGCCGCCGATGATCACCGGCAGCACGACGGTCGGGGTCATCGGACCACCATCTCCCCCGGGGTCAGTTCGATCGGGTCGTCCTCGTCCTCCTGGCGGTCCAGCTCGGCGCCCAGGCTGCGCAGGACGTCGAGGACCAGCCCGACGACGATGAGGTAGACGCCGATGTCGAAGAACAGCGAGGTCACGAGCTTGACGTGGCCGAGCACCGGCAGGTCGAACTCGAGGATCGCGGTCTGCAGCACCTCGGCGCCGAGCAGCAGGCCCCCCACGCCGGTGCCGCCGGCGAAGACCAGCCCGGCGCCCAGCAGCAGGCCGGGGGCGACCGGGGCGGCCTCACCGAGCTCGTAGCGGCCGCCGGCGAGGTAGCGCAGCACGAGGGCCAGGCCCGCCACCAGGCCACCGGCGAAGCCGCCCCCGGGCTCGTTGTGCCCGGAGAACAGCAGGTAGAGCGAGAAGACCATGATCGTGTGGAACAGGATCCGGGTGATGACCTCGAGCACCACGGAGCGGCGAGCCGGGTCGAGGACCGCGGTCGCGGCCAGCCACCGGTCGCGGGGCGCCCGGCCGCCGCGGCGGCGCTTGGCCTCGAGCGCGGCGCTGGTGATGCGCTCGACGCCGCCGGTGCGCCCGCGCAGGAAGACCAGGCTGGCCACGCCGGTCGCGGCGACGACCAGCAGCGAGATCTCGCCGAGGGTGTCCCAGGCGCGGATGTCGACGAGGGTGACGTTGACGATGTTCTTGCCCCCGCCGAACTCGAACGCCTCCTCGGGGTAGGCGGCCGACACCGGGATCGCGGTGCGCGCCGACAACGCGACCGCCCCCACGGCGGCCATGAACGCCCCGACGCCGACCGCGATCACCCCGCGGACGGCGCGCTCCCGGGGCCGGTGCCGCTCGGTGATGTCCTTGGGCAGCTTGCGCAGCACGAGGACGAAGACGACGAGGGTGAGGGTCTCGACGAGGAACTGGGTGAGCGCGAGGTCCGGCGCGCCCTGCACCACGAACAGGACCGCGGCCCCGTACCCGGTCACGCCGACGACGAGGACGGCCGACAGCCGCTGCCGGATGCGCAGGGCCAGCAGCGCCGCGGTGACGACGACGACGCCGACCATCGCCTGCACCGGGGTGTCCCAGGCCCGCCACTCCCCCGGCCACGGCGCCCGGGTCAGCAGGATCGTGCCCGGCAGCGCCAGGACGACGACGAGGATCGTGCCCAGGTAGGCCGGCAGCGAGCCGCGCTGGGTGGTGCCGGTGACCAGGACGGCGAGCCGGTCGATGCCCTGGACGACGTTCCAGTAGCCCTCGTCGGCCGATGCCCCGACCGCGATCCGCCGCTGCAGCCGGTTCAGCGGCGCGCGGGCGGCGAACAGCGCGGCGCCGCCGAGCAGCGTGATCGCGGTGAGGGCGAGCGCCGGCTGCAGCCCGTGCCACAGCGCCAGCTCCTCGTACTCGGGCGCGAGCAGGGGCAGCGACTCGGCGTAGGAGCCGACCAGCGGCTCGAGCAGGGGGCTGGCCGGCCCGAGGACGAACCCGGCCAGCGCGAGCACGGCGGGCGCGACGAGGAACAGCGGGCCCGGCGGGTGCGCAGGCACGGTCTCGGGCACGCCGGGCTTGCGGGCGAAGGCGCCCCACAGGAAGCGGAAGGTGTAGGCCGCGGTGAGCACCGAGCCGACGACCAGCCCGGTGAGCTCGAACGCGGCCGCGGTGCGGGAGGGCAGGCCGCCGTCCAGCAGCGCGGTGAACGCCGCCTCCTTGCCGACGAAGCCCAGCAGCGGTGGGACGCCGGCCATCGAGGCACCGGCGAGCAGCCCGACCCCGGCGACCACGGGGAGCCGCCGGCCCAGGCCGGACAGCTTGCGCAGGTCGCGGGTCCCGGTGGCGTGGTCGATGACGCCGACGGTGAGGAACAGCGCGGACTTGAACAGGGCGTGGGCGATGGTCATCGCCAGGCCGGCCGCGGCCAGTTCCCGGCTGCCGGCGCCCACCAGGACCATGAGGAACCCCAGCTGGCTGACGGTGCCGAAGGCCAGCAGGAGCTTGAGGTCGTTCTGGCGCAGCGACCGGTAGCCGCCGACGAGCATCGTGGCCAGCCCGAGCCCGAGCACGACCGGCCGCCACCCGGGGATCTCGGCGAACCCGGGCGCCAGCCGCGCGACCAGGTAGATGCCGGCCTTCACCATCGCCGCGGCGTGCAGGTAGGCGCTGACCGGCGTCGGCGCCTCCATCGCGGCGGGCAACCAGAAGTGGAACGGGACCATCGCCGACTTGGTGACGGCCCCGGCCAGCACCAGCGCCGTCCCGGCGACCATGCCGGTGCCGGTGCCGGGGTCGGCGACGACCTCCGACAGCAGGTACGAGCCGCTGGCCTGCCCGATCATGATCAGCCCGACGAGCATGGCCAGCCCGCCCGCGGTGGTGAGGACCAGCGCCTGCGACGCCGCCCGCCGCGCGGCCAGCCGCCGTCCGGAACCGCCGATGAGAAGGAAGGAGAAGACGGTGGTCAGCTCCCAGAAGACGTACAGGAGCAGCAGGTCGTCGGCGAGGACCAGGCCGAGCATGGAGCCGGCGAACGCGACGAGGGACCCGGCGAACCGGCCGGTGCCCTCGTCACCGGGCTCGAAGTAGCGGGCGCAGTAGACCAGGACCAGCGCGCCCACCCCGGTGACCAGCGCGGCGAAGGCCAGCGCGAGGGCGTCGAGCCGCAGCGCGACGTCGAGGTCGAGGGCGGGGATCCACGGCACGGTCTCACGGACGTCCTCCCCGCCGAGGACGGTGCCCAGCTGGGCCAGGGCCCAGACGAACGCCGCGGCGGGCACCAGCGCGAGGACGAGGAACGCCTGCCGCCCCCACCACCGCACGAACACGGGCGCGAGCACGCCGGCGAGCAGGTGGAGGAGCAGCAGAACAAGCACGGGTCTCCCGGGAGTCGAAGGGCGGCTCGGGGACCACAGACGTCGGTCGTCGACGGCCGGCGGTGAGGCCGAGCTTACCTGCCCGGCCGGACCAGGCCGCTCTCGTAGGCGAAGGCCACCGCCTGGACGCGGTCCCGCAGCCCCAGTTTCAGCAGTACCCGGCTCACGTGCGTCTTGACCGTCGCCTCGCCCAGGTACAGCCGCGCGGCGATCTCGGCGTTGGTCAGCCCGGCCGCGACCAGCGCGAGGACGTCGGTCTCCCGCTCGGTGAGCCGGTCCAGCGCGCCGGCCCGCTCGGGGTCGGGAGACGGGGCGGCGGCGAAGCTCTCGATGACCCGCAGCGTCACCGCCGGGTCGAGCAGCCCCTGCCCGGCCGCGACGGTGCGCACCGCCGCGACCAGGTCCTCCGGCGGGGCCACCTTGAGCAGGAACCCGCTGACCCCGGCCCGCAGCGCCGCGGCGACGTACTCGTCCTCGTCGAACGTGGTCAGCACGATGATGCGGGTCGGCAGGTCCGCGGCGGCCAGCCGGCGGGCGGCCTCGAGCCCGTCCACGCCCGGCATGCGGACGTCGAGCAGGACGACGTCCGGCCGGGTCTCGGTCACCACCCGGACACCGGCCGCGCCGTCGGCCGCCTCGCCGACCACCTCGATGTCGGGCTCGGCAGCGAGCACCATCCGCAGCCCCGTGCGCACCATGGCCTGGTCGTCGACGAGCACCACCCGGATGGTCACGCCCCCACCTCCGCCGGGGTGGCCGGCACCGCGAGCGGGAAGGTGGCCCGCACCCGGTAGCCACCGCCGCGGACCGGCCCCACCTCCAGGCGCCCGCCGGCGACCGCCACCCGCTCGCGCATGTGCAGCTGCCCGTGCCCGCCGCTGCCGGTTGGTGGTTCGGCGCTCATCCTGGGCCGGCCGTCGTCGGTGACGGTGACGGTGACCGCACCCGGCGCGTAGCCGACCGACACCCGGGTCGCGGCGGCTCCGGCGTGCCGGACGACGTTGGACAGCGCCTCCTGCACCACGCGGACGGCGGAGACGTCGACCAGCTGCGGCAGCTCGACCGGCTGCCCGGTGACGGTGAGCTCGACGGGCATGCCCGCGGCGCGGAGCTCGTCGAGGACGGCGTCCAGGCGCGACAGGGACGGTTGCGGGGCGGGTGCGGCCGCCTCCCCGCCCACCCCCTCGCGGAGGATGCCGACCACCCGGCGCATCTCGTCGACGGAGTCCCGGCCGAGCCGCTCCAGGCCGAGCAGCACCTCCTGGGCCTCGGGGTGGTCGGGCAGCAGCCGGCGCAGCCCGCCCATCTGCAGCACCATCACGCTGACGGAGTGCGCGACGGAGTCGTGCACCTCGCGGGCGATGCGCGCCCGCTCGGCCACGACCGCGGCACCGGCCACCGCCTCCTGCTGATCGGTCAGCCGCGCGGCGAGCACCTGCAGCTCGCGGGCCCGCTCGCGCGACTGCCGGACCAGCACGCCGACGCCCCAGGCCGTGCCCGTGACGAGCAGGTAGAAGACGCTCTCCCACGTCGACGGCCCGAACGCGACGCCGGAGACGACCACGACCAGCGTCGCGACCGCGGCGGCGCGCAGCCCGCGCCGGACCGGCAGGACGGCAGCGGCGTGCCCGACGAGCACCGCCATCCCGACGAGCTGGGCGCCCCCGGGGCCGGGCGTGCCCAGCGCGTAGTTGCCGAGGACGCTCAGCCCGCCGAGGACCGCGGCCGGCTCGAGCCACCGCGCACCGGCCGCCACCAGCACACCGACGGCGACGCCGGGCAGCGCGGTGACCAGCGGGAAGGAGAAGGTCTCGTCGATGGCGGTCTCCACGACCGCGAGCAGGGCGAGGAGCAGCCCGACGGCCGGCCAGACGAGCCGGCGCGCGGACGGGGCGGTGGACCAGCGGGGCACGGCCAGCACGCTAGGGGCCGCGGGGAGCCTCCGGGATCCCCCGCGCGGCCGATGGACGGAGCCGTGTCCTCCCCCGCACGGCGGAGGGCGGTCGGTCCGCCACGACGGACGCGCAGGTCAGGCCCCCGTTCCTAACTTTCTCGTCGACACCGCACCGAGGCGGTGCACCCGACCTGACGAGGAACGATGACCACCTCCCCGCTCCCCACCCGCACCCCCGCCGCCGGCGCCGAGGCGCGGCCGGCCCGCAGTGCGGGCTCCCTGATGCTCACGATCGCCGGTGGCGCCCTGGTCGCGGGCTCGCTGCTCTACGTGGCCGGCATGGCCACCTCGCCGCCGCAGGCCTCGCCGGCCGACGCCGACTACATCGCCTCGCTGGCCCGCGACGAGGGGCAGACGGCGCTGTCGGCGCTGCTGCTGCACTACGGCAACCTGGCGGCGGGCCTGGCCTGGCTGGCGGCGCCCGTGCTGGTCCGCGGCGTGCGCGGCCGCATCCCGACCGTCGTCGGGGCGCTGATGTCCGCCCTCGGCCTGGTCACGGTGGCCGGTCTGGTCCTCTTCGACTTCTGGACCGGCGGCATCGGCCGGGAGCTGCCCGCCGACACCGCGCTGGCGCTGTTCGGGTCGGTGCAGGGCTCGGCGGCCGTGGGTGTCATCGGCACCGTGACGCTGCTGGGCCTGCTCGGTCCGCTCGTGGGCCTCACGGGCCTGGCGCGGGCCGGTGTCATCAGCTGGTGGCTGCTGGTCCCGGCCGTGGTCTGCCTGGCCCTGTCGGCGGCGCTGACCTTCAGCCCCCTGCTGTACGCCGGCTTCGCGCTGGTCGGGGCCGTCCCGCCGGTGGTCGTCGGCCTGCGGATGATCGCCCGCCGCCGCGCCGAGCAGTCCGCCGCCTGACCGGACGCCGACAGACGCCCGCCGGCCGCGCCGGCTGCGCCAGCCGACACCAGTCCCTTTCCGGGATGCTCGTGCTCTGCCCACCACGGTGGGCAGGGCACGAAGTCCTGCCCGGCGCTGGCCCTCACGGGATGCTCGTGCTCTGCCCAGCACCGTGGGCAGAGCACGAGCATCTGCGGGAGGAGTACCCGGCTGCGGGGCCGGCGGCGGCGCAGCGGCCCCGCGATGCGGCTCACCCCTCGGCGAGCTCCGCGGCCTCCAGCCAGTCGCTCTCGACCTGCTCCTTCTCGGCGAGCACGCTCCGCAGTCGCTCGTCGAGCTCGAGCACCTTCGTGTGGTCGGTGGCCGCGGCGGCGAGCTGACCGTGCAGCCGCTCCTCCTCGGCGGCGAGCTTCTCCAGGCGCCGCTCCAGGCGAGCGGCCTCCTTGCGGGCGGCCCGCACGTCCCCGGCCGAGCGGGCCGGCGCGGCGTCCGGGGCCGGCGCGGACGCCGCCGTCCCGCCGGAGCCGGAGCCGGTGCCGGAGCCGGCCGACGACAGCTGGGCCTCCCCCGCCGCCCGGCGCGCCAGGTACTCCTCCACCCCGCCGGGCAGGGCGGCCAGCGAGCCGTCGCCCATGAGCGCGACCACCGAGTCGCACACCCGGTCGACGAAGTACCGGTCGTGGCTGACCACCAGCACCGTGCCCGGGAAGCCGTCGAGCAGGTCCTCGAGCGCGGTCAGCGTGTCGATGTCGAGGTCGTTGGTCGGCTCGTCGAGCAGCAGCACGTTCGGCTCGGCCATGAGCAGCCGCAGCAGCTGCAGCCGCCGTCGCTCGCCGCCGGAGAGGTCCCCCACCGGCGTCCACTGCCGGGACGCCGGGAAGCCGAACCGCTCGGCCAGCGAGGACGCCGAGATCTCCTGGTTGCCGATCCGGGCGATGCGGGCGACCTCCTGCACCGCCTCGAGCACCCGCAGCCGCCCCGGCAGCTCGGTCACGTGCTGGGAGAGGTACGCCGGCGCGACGGTCTGACCGCGGACCACCCGGCCGCGGTCGGGCTCGGTCTCACCCACCAGCAGCCGCAGCAGCGAGGTCTTGCCGGCGCCGTTGACCCCGACGATGCCGATCCGGTCACCGGGACCGACGTGCCAGGTCAGGTCGCCGAACAGGGTGCGCGGGGGCGTGCCGGTCACCGGGTCGCCGGGGACGGCGTAGTCGACGTCCTCCACGTCGTACACGGTCTTGCCCAGGCGGCGGGCGGCGAAGCCGGCCAGCGCCATGGAGTCCCGCGCCGGCGGCTCGTCGGCGATCAGCGCCTGCGCGGCCTCGATGCGGAAGCGGGGCTTGCTGGTGCGCGCGGGCGGCCCGCGGCGCAGCCAGGCCAGCTCCTTGCGGACCAGGTTGAGCCGGCGCTCCTCGGTGACCGCGGCGATCCGCGCCCGCTCGGCGCGGGCCAGGGTGTACGCCGCGTAGCCACCCTCGTAGGCGTGCACCGCGCCGTCGGCGACCTCCCACGTCGTGGTGCACACCTCGTCGAGGAACCACCGGTCGTGGGTGACGACGACCAGCGCGCCGACCCGGCGCTTGACGTAGTCGGCGAGCCAGGCGACCCCCTCGACGTCGAGGTGGTTGGTGGGCTCGTCGAGGACCAGGAGGTCCAGTGGGCGGACCAGCTGGGCGGCCAGCGCGACCCGGCGGCGCTCACCGCCGGACATCGGGGCCACCGGCGAGTCCAGGCCGAGGCGGTCGAGCTCCAGGCCGGTCAGCACGCTGCGGACGGCGGGGTCGGCGGCCCACTCGTGCTCGGCGGCGAACAGGCTGGGTGGGAGGACGACGTCGCGGATCGTCGCCCCCGGCGGCAGCGTGCCGGACTGGTCGAGCACGCCCAGCGCCAGGTCGCCGCGGCGGGTGACCCGACCGGTGTCGGGTTCCTCGCGGCCGGTCAGGACGCCGAGCAGCGTGGACTTGCCGCTGCCGTTGCGGCCCACCACGCCGATCCGCTCACCGGCGGCGATGCCGAGGGAGACGTCGTCGAGCAGCACGGTCGTGCCGTGTGCCTTGTGCACCCGCTCGAGGTTGACCAGGTTGAGGGGTGCGCTCATCGGTCGCTGGGAGAGGTCATGGGATCCCCAGTATCCGCCCCGCACCCAGCGGCTCGCCCTCAGGCCAGGCGGGTGACCTCGACGGTGACCGTGTGCCCCTCGCTGCCCGGCCCGGAGAAGATGCCCTTGAACGGCGGGACGTCGCCGTAGTCGCGGCCCCGCCCGAGGGTGACGTGCCGGTGGGCCACCTCGACGGCGTTGGTCGGGTCGAAGCCGCACCAGCCGCCGTCCCACCACTCCACCCAGGCGTGGCTCTCACCGGTCACGGTCTGCCCCACCCCGGCCTCCCGCTTGGGGTGCAGGTAGCCGGAGACGTAGCGCGCCGGCAGCCCGAGCGCGCGCAGCAGGCCGACGGTGACGTGCGAGATATCCTGGCAGACGCCCTTGCCCGACCGCCACGCCTGCATGGCGTTGGTCTTCACGTTGGTGGAACCCGACAGGTACTCCATGCGCTCGCGCACCAGCCGGCAGACCGCGGCGGCGGTCTCGTGCGGGCCGGCGTCGCCCACCGCGGCCCGGACCTCGGCCACGACGTCCTCGTCGATGGCGGTGAGCGCGGTCGGGGCCAGCAGCTCACCGAACCGGTCGCGCACCTGCGGCCCGCGCAGCTGCGCCCAGCCGGCGTGCTCGTGTTCGGCGGGCTCGGGCCCGGCCTCGACGATGGACGTCCCGGTGACCACGAGCTCGGTGTGCGGGGTGTGCAGGTCGAAGGCGGTGACCGTCGAGCCCCAGTAGTCGCGGTAGGGGAAGGCGGTGGCGCCGGGCTCGATCTCCACCCGCGAGCGCAGCGTGGTCTGCCGGGTGCTGTTCTCCGGGGTCAGCCGCGCCTCGTTGTACGACGACCGCACCGGGCCGCCGTACCGGAAGCGGGTCCGGTGCACGACCTGGAGCCGCCAGCGGTCGCCCGGCGGCCGCGGGCCGGACCGCTGGGTCTGGGTCAGCCCGCCGAGGGTCTGGGTCTGGCCGCCGGGCGTCTGGCTCTGCGTCTGGCTCACGCCACCCCCTCCGGGACCCACACCTGCGGGGCCTGCTCGGTGAAGAACCGGTTGGTCACCGCGGCGCTGGCCAGGGAGCAGGTCCGTTGCAGCTCCTCCAGCCGCGCCGGCAGCTCGCCCAGGAGCTCGGGGGTGCTCATGAACTCGAGCATGGTGCGCGCCCGCCCCACGATGCGGTGTGCCTCGCCGGCGACCCCGATCCGGGTGGCGTCGCGGACCGGGGAGCGCTCCAGCTCGGCCAGGCACGCCTCGGCCTGCTCGAGCGCGGCGAACACCGAGCGGGGGAACAGCCGGTCCAGCAGCAGGAACTCCGAGGCGCGGCTGGAGTCCACCATCCCGCGGTAGGTGCGCAGGTAGGGCTCGTAGGCGCCGGTGGAGCGCAGCACCAGGGTCCACGACGGCGCGGCGTCGCCGGCCAGGACGCGGGTGGAGATGATGCGGGCGGTCATGTCCACCCGCTCCAGCGAGCGGCCGAGGATGAGGAACAGCCAGCTCTCGTCGCGGCTCATCGTGGAGTCGGCCAGCCCGAACACCATCGCCGAGCGCTCGCGGACGAACCGGAACAGCGAGTGCGGGCCGTACCGCCGGGCCATCGTCCGCTGCTGCGGCAGCGCGTTGTGGGTGACGTTGAGCGACTCCCAGATCTCGGCGGAGAGCACCTCGCGGGCGCCCCGGGCGTTCTCCCGCGCCGCCGACAGCGCCCCGACGATCGAGCTGGGGCTGGCCCGCTCGAACGCCAGCGTGGCCAGCACCCGCTCGGTGTCGGCCTCGTCGTCGGGCACCTGGGCGCCCATGAGCGACAGCAGCGTGGCGCAGGCGCTGCGCTCGTCGATCCACGGGTCCTCGACCAGCCGCTGGGTGTGCACGTCGAGGATGCGGGCGGTGTCGTCGGCCCGCTCCACGTAGCGACCGATCCAGAACAGGGACTCCGCGATCCGGCTCAGCATGCCGACGTCCCCTCTCGAACAGCCTTTGTGGCCACTTTGGCCCCCGGGTCGGGGGCCAAAGTGGCCACAAAGGCCGGGTCCTCCATCTGCTGCTGTTGCTGGGACTGGTCGACCAGGACGTCGCCGGCCGGCCCGGGGTCGGGTGCCGGTGACTCCTCGGCCAGGTCGGCGGTGGTGAACTCGATCCGGGTGAGGTCGGCCGCGGGCTCGTCGGCCTCCGCCGCCGGCCGGGGCGGGCTGAGCACCCAGGTGTCCTTGGAGCCGCCGCCCTGGCTGGAGTTGACCACCAGCTCGCCCTCGGGCAGCGCCACGCGGGTGAGCCCGCCGGGCAGCACCCACACCTTCTCGCCGTCGTTGACCGCGAACGGCCGCAGGTCCACGTGCCGCGGGGCGATCCGCCCACCGACCAGCGTCGGGCAGGTGGAAAGGCCGATCGGCTTCTGCGCGATCCAGTCCCGCGGGCGGGCGCGGACCTTGACGGCCAGCTCCTCGAGGGTCCGCTCGTCGGCGCGCGGGCCGATGACGATGCCCTTGCCGCCGGAGCCGTCGACCGGCTTGAGCACCAGCTGGTCCAGCGAGTCCAGCACCCACGCGACGACGTCCGGCTCGTCGAGCCGGTAGGTGTCGGCGTTGGCCAGCAGCGGCTCCTCGGCCAGGTAGTAGCGGACGAGGTCGGGCACCCAGGTGTAGAGCAGCTTGTCGTCGGCGACGCCGTTGCCGACGGCGTTGGCGATGGTGACCCGGCCGGCGCGGGCGGCGTTGAGCAGGCCGGCGCAGCCGATCACCGAGTCGGGGCGGAAGTGCACCGGGTCGAGGAACTCGTCGTCGATGCGGCGGTAGATGACGTCGACGCGGCGCTGGCCGTCCGTCGTCCGCATGCTGACCTGGTTGCCCGCGCAGACCAGGTCGCGGCCCTCGACCAGCTCCACGCCCATCTGGCGGGCCAGCAGCGCGTGCTCGAAGTAGGCGGAGTTGTAGACGCCCGGGGTGAGGACGACGACCGTCGGGTCGGCCACGTTGGACGGCGCCGACGCCTTGAGGGCCGCCAGCAGCCGGGTCGGGTAGTCGGCGACCGGCTGGATGCGGTGGTCGGCGAACAGCTCGGGCAGCACCTGGCTCATCGCCGCCCGGTTGGTGATGACGTAGCTGACGCCCGACGGGGAGCGCAGGTTGTCCTCGAGCACCCGGAAGTCGCCGGCCTCGTCGCGGACCAGGTCGATGCCCGACACGTGCACGCGCACCCCGTTGGGCGGCACCAGCCCGTGCGCCTGCCGGTGGAAGTGCGCGCTCGTGGTGACGACGCTGCGCGGAACCACCCC
This sequence comes from Geodermatophilus sp. SYSU D01186, assembly GCF_054050215.1. NCBI lineage: Bacteria > Bacillati > Actinomycetota > Actinomycetes > Geodermatophilales > Geodermatophilaceae > Geodermatophilus > Geodermatophilus sp. SYSU D01186. The sequence goes on from NZ_JBJGYW010000043.1 coordinate 19,414, forward strand.
GTCGGCGAACACCTGGCCCGCGCCGTAGACGTCGGCCAGGAACGCCTCCAGCGCCAGCACCCGCTGGGCCACGCCGCGCTCGATGAGCGACCACTCCTCGGCGCCGATGACGCGCGGCACGATGTCGAGCGGGAACGGCTGCTCCTCCCCGGCGTGGGCGAACGTGACGCCGGCGTCGCGGTAGGTCTGGGACAGCACATCGGCGCGGGCGGAGAGCTCCTCCCCCGCCATCGGCTGCAGCGAGGTGTGCAGCCCGGAGTAGGCCGGACGCGGCTGGCCGACCTCTCCGAACATCTCGTCCCACTGCTGCCCGAGGGGGTAGCCGTCGAAGAGGTCCGCCATGGCGACGAACCTAGTTCCGCTGCGTGTCCGGCGCGTTTCGGTGCAGGTCGGCACGGGGTTGCGCGACGGCCACGCCCAGCCAGGGGCGCAGCGCGCCGCCCGAGAGCAGCCGGCCGACCCGGCGCGACTGCTCCTGCGCCTCCATCCAGCGGGGGTCCGAGCCGTGCCGGCGGGCCACCTCGGCGTCGACGGCGTCGGCGCGCTGCGACCACTCGGCCGGGCTGTCGCCGAGGTCGGCGGTGGCGGTCCCGACCAGCCGCAGCCCGGCGTCCTCGAGGAGACCGAGCAGCTCCTCCTCGCCGGGGAACTCGTTGCCCTCCGGCAGGGGCGGGGGCAGCGGGCGCTCGGCGACGAAGACCAGCAGGCCCAGCCGCCCGCCGTCGCGCAGCACCCGCCGCAGCTCGGCCAGTGCCGCGGCCTTGTCCGAGGTGGTGCACAGGACGCCGAGGCACCACGCGGCGTCGAACACGCGGTCGGCGAAGGGCAGCTGCTGGGCCACCGCGGTGACCGACGGGAGGCCGAAGAGCCGGGCGGAGGCGCCCGCGGCGGCGTGCATCGGCTCGGCGCAGACCGCCCGGACCCCGCGCTCGGCGGCCAGCCACCCGGCCGGCCCGCCGACACCGGCGCCGTCGTCGAGCACCCGGCTGTCCGAGGTGAGCTCCAGCCGGTCGGCCAGCCAGCGCAGCGCGCCCTCGCTGCCACTCCCCCGGCAGCCGGCCGGGATCGCGTGGCCGGGCCCGAGCTCGCGGACCGCCTCCTCGGTCCACCGCGCGACGGTGCCGAACTCGGCCTCCATCGCCTCGCTCGCCAGCTCGCTCATGCGGCCCCCTCCCTGATCGTGGCGGCCACCTCGGCCTTGACCTGCGCACCGGCGTCCTCACCGTCGGCCGACGCCAGGCCGGAGAGGTTCACCCCCACCACCCCGGGGACGGCGAGCAGCGCCCGCGCCTCGGCGACGGCGGTGGCGATCCCCGCCTCCCGCGGATCGGCCGCGGCCAGGACCCGCGCCACGGCGTCGTCGTCGACCTGCAGGCCGGGGAAGCGCTGGAGCACGCGGGCCGAGTGCTCGTCGGTGTAGACCGCGACCGCGGCGACGAACGGCAGCGTGGCCCCCGCGGCCCGGGCGGCGGCGACGAACCGGGCCACCTGCGCCGGCGTCCGGACGTGGTTGAGCACGCACACCTGCGCACCGGCCCGCTGCTTGTCGGCGACCCGCGCCGGGCGCAGGTGGACCGGCGGCGCGGCCGGCGACTCCGGGACGGCGACCGGCAGCCCGGCGGCCGCAGCCAGCTCGGTCAGCCGGGGGCCGTCGAGGTCGAAGACCTGGGTGACGCCGGGCCGGACGCCGGGACCGCGGGCGTCGCCGGTCACGCACAGGACGGCGCCGACGCCGACCGCGGCCAGCCCGGCCACCTCCTGCTCGAGCACCACACGGTTGCGGTCACGGCAGGCCAGCGTCGTCCACGGCCGGCCGCCCGCGTCGAGCACCTCGGCGGCCAGGAGGGTGGGCGGCAGGTCGGGGCGGTTGGCGTGCTCACCGGCCAGGAGCCCGTCGGAGACCGGCCCGAGCACCCCGACGACGCGGCGCAGCGCCGTCCGGTCGAACGGCGGCACGCTGAGGTCGCTGAGGACCAGCGGGGCGGCGCCGGCCCGCTCGAGGACGCTGCCGGGCGGGGGCGTCGCGGACCGCGGCGTCCCGGGCCAGGCCGGCGCGGGCTCGTCGAGGAAGACGCAGCGGTGCTCGGCGACCTCGCAGCGCTCGTCGGCCCGGACCCCGCCGCACGGCCCGAAGACCATGCGCTTGGGGCATCCCGGCCGGCGGGCGTCGTCGTCCACGGCCGGACCCTGACCCCGGCCGTCGCCGTCCAAACCCGCCGAGATCCCGTGATCTCGCACGCCGGCACGCCCGCAACCGTCGGACACCGCCGATCTCCGCCGATCTCCGCCGGGAGGGAAGACATCGGGCCAACGGAGCGCTACAGTCCCCGCTAGTTGAGCCCTCAACCAAGGAGGCCGGCATGCCTGCCGTGACCGTCGAGGACACCACCGCCCTGCCCCGCGTGCCCGTGCCCGCTCCGGGCACGGTGCGCCGCCGGGTCCGCTCGGTGACCACCGCACCGTCCGGGTTCGAGGGCGAGGGCTTCCCCGTCCGCCGCGCCTTCGCCGGGGTGGACCTGCGCGACCTGGACCCGTTCATCCACATGGACCAGATGGGCGAGGTCGAGTACGCGCCGGGTGAGCCCAAGGGCACCTCCTGGCACCCGCACCGCGGCTTCGAGACCGTCACCTACATCATCGACGGCACCTTCGAGCACGCCGACTCCCACGGCGGCGGCGGCACGATCAGCAACGGCGACACCCAGTGGATGACCGCCGGCGGCGGCGTCCTGCACATCGAGCGGCCGCCGGAGCACCTGGTGGTCAGCGGCGGGCTGTTCCACGGCCTGCAGCTGTGGGTGAACCTGCCCAAGGCGCAGAAGTGGGTGGAGCCGCGCTACCAGGACCTGCGGGCGGAGGAGTCGGTGCTGCTGGCCAGCCCGGACGCCGGGGCCTTCCTGCGGGTCATCGCCGGCGACGTGGCGGGCCACCGCGGGCCGGGCGCCACCTACACGCCGATGGCCATGGTGCACGCCACGATCGCCCCCGGCGCGACCCTCGACCTGCCGTGGCGGCCGGACTTCAACGCGCTGGTCTACGTGCTCTCCGGTGCGGGGTCGGTCGGCGTCGACGCGCACCCGGTGCGCACCGGCCAGCTCGCCGTCTTCGGCCCGGGCGACACGATCACGGTCTCCGGGGCGGTCAACCAGGAGTCCCGGACGCCGGCGCTGGACGTCGTCGTCCTGGGTGGGGCGCCGATCCGCGAGCCGATCGCCATGTACGGGCCGTTCGTCATGAACACCCGCCAGGAGGTCATGGACGCCTTCACCGACTTCCAGGCCGGCCGGCTCGGCAGCATCCCCGCGCAGCGCGTCCCGCACGCCGGCGTCCGGGGCGAGACCGGCCAGTGACCCCGTCCCCGGTGGCGGCTACCGCGCCGCCACCGGGGCCTGCATGCTGGCCGTGACCGGAACCGACGGAGGGACCGCCGTGCCCGTCTTCCCGCCCATGCCCCTGGCCGAGTGGGCCGACACCAAGGAGACCGTGCACCGGTTCCTGCAGGTCGTCGGCAAGCTGCGCCTGGCCAACGCGCCGCGGCGCAACCACTGGTGGCACATCCCGTTCCACCTCACCGGCCGCGGCCTGACCACCCGCCCGATGGGCTTCGACCCGGTGTTCGCCGTCGACCTGGACCTCGTCGACCACCGGCTGGAGATCGCCGTCGCGGACGGCCGGCGGACGTCGTTCCCGCTGCCGGGGCTGAGCGTGGCGGCGTTCTACCGCCAGCTGCTCGGCAGCCTCGCGGACCTCGGCCTGCCGGCCACCGTCGACCTCCCCGTGCCGTTCGACCTCGCCGACCGCACGCCGTTCGCCGAGGACGAGCACCACGCCTCCTACGACCGCGACCGGGTGACCCGCTACTGGCTCGTCCTGGGCCAGGTGGCGCAGGTGCTCGAGGAGTTCGCCGGCCGCAGCTACGCGAAGACCAGCCCGGTGCACCACTTCTGGCACACCTTCGACATCGCCGTCACCCGCTTCTCCGACCGGCGGGTCGACCAGCCCCCGCAGGTCGACCCGGTCACCCGCGAGGCCTACTCCCACGAGGTCATCAGCTCCGGCTTCTGGTTCGGCGACGACCAGGTCCCCGAGCCGGCGTTCTACTCGTACACGGCGCCGGAGCCGCCCGGCCTCGCCGACGAGCCCCTGCGGCCCGCCGCGGCCCGGTGGATCGAGAGCCGCGGGGCCCACCTGGCCCTCCTGCCGTACGAGGCGGTGCGGACCGCGGCCGACCCGCGGGGCGTCGTCCTCGAGTTCCTGGAGAGCGCCTACGTGGCCGGGGCCCGCCGCGCCGGCTGGGACCTGGCCGCGCTGCGGTGCCCGTCCGCGCCGGACCCCTCGTCGACCACCCCCGCAGTCGGAAGGCCCGCGTCATGAGCAACCTCGACCGTCGCCCGCCCGCCCAGGAGCTCGGCGGGCTGGAGGACACCCCGGCCGGCCCGGTGCTGGACCTGCTGCCCGGCAAGGAGGTGCTGCTCGGCGAGAGCACCCGCGTCCGCCGCCTGCTGCCGACGCTGGGCCGCCGGCTGGTCGGCGCCTGGGCGTTCGTCGACCACTACGGCCCCGACGACATCGCCTCCTCCTCCGGGATGCAGGTGGCGCCGCACCCGCACACCGGGCTGCAGACGGTGTCCTGGCTGCTCGAGGGCGAGATCCACCACCTCGACTCGCTCGGCAGCGACGCCGTCGTTCGGCCCGGGGAGCTGGCGCTGATGACCGCCGGCCACGGCATCGCGCACTCCGAGCAGTCCCCCGCGGTGCACCCGCGGTTCCTGCACGGGGCCCAGCTGTGGGTGGCCCTGCCCGAGTCCGCCCGCGAGATGGCACCGGCCTTCGCCCACCACCGTGACCTGCCCGGCTTCACCTCCGACGGGCTGACCAGCACGGTGCTCATGGGCTCCTTCGGCGGGGCGACCTCCCCCGGCACCGCGCACACCCCGCTGGTCGGCGCGGACCTCGACCTCGCCGCCGGCACCGACGTCGAGCTCCCGCTGGAGCCGGACTTCGAGTACGCCCTGCTCGCCTCGTCGGGCTCGGCCACGGTCGAGGAGGCCCCGCTGGAGCGCGGCGCGATGCTGTACCTCGGCACCGGACGGCGGTCGGTGCGGGTCCGCGCCGCCGAGGCCGGCCGCCTGCTGCTGCTGGGCGGGGAGCCGTTCGAGGAGCGGATCGTCATGTGGTGGAACTTCGTCGGCCGCACCGGCGAGGAGATCGCCGAGTACGCCGAGCGCTGGAACGCCGAGGACGAGCGCTTCGGCGCCGTGCTCGGCTGGGACGGCGAGCGGCTGCCGGCCCCGCCGCTGCCCCCGGTGTCCCTGAAGGCGCGCGGCCGGGTCCGCTGAGCGGGCACAACCGGCAGGTGGACGGCGTTGCCGCCGACATGGCTGCTCCCGTGGACCCCCGCATGCTCGCCTTCGTCGCCGAGAACCGCTGGGGGGTGCTCGCGACCGTCAAGCGGGACGGCCGCCCCCAGCTGTCCAACGTCGGCTACGCCTACGACCCGGACGCGCAGCTGGTCCGGGTGTCGGTGACCGCCGACCGGGCCAAGACCCGCAACCTGCAGGCCGACCCGCGGGTGACGCTGCACGTCGCCTCGCCGGACTTCTGGACCTGGGTCGCCGTCGAGGGCACCGCCGAGCTCACCCCCGTGGCCGCCGACCCGCACGACGCCACGGTCGAGGAGCTCATCACCTACTACCGCGGCGTCTCCGGCGAGCACGAGGACTGGGACGACTACCGCGCGGCGATGGTCGCCGACCGCCGGCTGGTCGTCCGGTTCCGGCCGGAACACGCCTACGGCCAGCTCCGCGGCTGAGAGAGGACCCCGGTCCGGTGGCGGGGGCGCCCGGCGCACCCGCCACCGGCCCCGTCCAGGGCACCGCCGCGAGCGTGCGAGCGGTGGGGAGGACGGGGTCCTTCTTCAGCTCCCGGCCGGCGCCTGCATGAGGGAGAACGGCGCCCCCCACGGGTCCTCGACCACGGCGAACCGGCCGAACTCGGTGTCCGTCGCCGCCATGGTCACCTTGCCGCCGCCGGCCTCCACGGTGGCCACGGCGTCGTCGGTCGAGGCCACCGAGAAGCACACCGTCCAGCCCTTCGGCGAGCCGGGCTGGTGCCCGCCGAGCCCGCCGAGCGGGTGCCCGTCGGTGGCGAAGGTGGAGTACTCCATCTCGCCGTCCATCGGCACGTCCTCGTAGCCGAAACCGAACACCGCCGAGTAGAACTCCCGCGCCGCCGCCGGGTCGTCGACGGCCGCCTCGTTCCAGACCAGCGCGCCGGGCTCGTTGTAGATGCGCGCCCCGGTGTGGGTGCCGGACTGCCACAGCCCGAAGGCATTGCCCTGCGGGTCGACCGCGATCGTCATGGTGCCCATGGGCCCGACCTCCATCGGCTCGACGACGACGGTGCCGCCGGCCTCGCGGATGCGGGCGGCGGTCGCCTGGGCGTCGTCGGTGGCGAAGTAGGTCGTCCAGCCCGGCGAGTCCCCGGGGTTCATCAGCGGCCCGAGACCGGCTGCCGGCTCACCGTTCCGGTGCGCGTTCAGGTAGCCGCCGAACTCCGGGTCGCCGCCGGTGTACTCCCAGCCGAGCAGCCGGGCGTAGAACTCCTTCGCGCCGTCGACGTCCGAGGCGCCGTAGTCGACCCAGCAGGGTGTGCCGGCCGGCCATGGGGTGTTCCGAGTGGGCATCGCTCCTCCTCCGGTGTGGGGAGGGTCACCGTGCCATCGGCCTCCGACAGTTCCCAGTGCCCGGCGAGCGGCGCGTGCCGGAGACGGTCAGAACTCCCCGCCGCCGAAGTCCCCGCCGAAGTCGCCGCCGCCGAAGTCCGAGGCGCCCCAGTCGCCGCCCCCGACGTCGCCGCCGCCGTGGTCTCCGAAGATCAGCCCGCCGAGCAGCAGCCCACCGAGGCCGGCCCCGAGCGGGCCGATGCCCCCGCGCCGGGGAGCGCCGTAGCCCCCGTAGCCGCCGCCGTACCCGCCGCCCCAGTTCGAGCCGTAGCCGCCGTAGCCGCCGTAGCCGGTCCGCTGGGACCACCGCTGGACGTCGGCCTCGGCCTCGGCGAGCGCCTGCTGCGCGAGCCGGTCGGCGGTCTGCGCCGCCCGCAGCGCGGCCGTGGGGTCCGCGCCGGCCTGCCGCTCCGCCGCCGCCAGGTGCCGCTCGGCCTCGGCCAGCCGGGTGCGGGCCGTGCTGCCGACCGCGCCGCGGCGGGTGCTGATGAAGTCGCCGCCGGCGGCGACCGCCGCGCGGGCGGTGAGCAGCGCCTGGTCCAGCGCCTCGGCGGCCCGCCGCGCCCGCGTCCGGTCGTCGCGGGCGGTCTGCAGCGCCTGCTCCAGCGCGATGTCGGCCTCCTCGAGCCGGCGCAGCGCGGCGAGCGGGTCGGGGCCCGCGCCGTCCCCGCCGGAGAGCGCGGCGTCGGCGGAGGCGAGCGCGGACTCCGCGCGGGCGATCTGCGGTCGGAGATCGCTGCGGCTGCCCGCCGCCAGGAGGGCCCGCGCCTCGGCGAGGTCCTCCTGGATGTCGGCCCGCGCCGCCGGCACCCGCTGCTCGGCGGCGGCCAGGTCCCCGCCGAGGCGGGCGATGGCGTCGAGCAGCGTGGCGCTCTGCCCCACGGCGTTCTCCGCCCCCCGCAGCCGGCCGACCGAGCGGCCCCCCTGCCCGGCCGCCTGCTCCTGTCGGGCGAGCTCGACCTCCCGCGTGGCCGCCGCCAGCCGCACCCCGGCCTCGGCGACGTTCTCGGCGACCGACGCGACGACCGCCGCGGCGTACCGGGCCCGCAGGTCGGCGAGCCGGCGCTCCTCGTCGGGCAGCCGCCGCTGCAGCTCCTCGATCCGCCGGGCCAGCTCGTCCGCGGCCTGGCCCGCCGTGCGCTCCCGCTCCCGCAGCTCCTCCAGGGCCGCCGCCTGGGCGCGCAGTCGCTCCCCGGCGGCGTCGGTGAGCGCGAGCAGCTCGGTGAGCATCCGGCGCTGGGTCGGCTCGTCCTCGGGGATCTCGTCGTCGAGCTCCTGCCGGATGGTGAAGGCCCGGGCCAGCTCGGCGCGCGACCGGTCCAGCGCCTCGGGCAGACCCGGCACCGCCTCCTCCCCGAAGTAGGAGCGGGCGTAGTCGAGGTTCAGCTGCGCGCTGCGCACCTGCTCGTCGAGCTCGAGCAGCGCGGTGCTCCCGCGGTAGTTGAGCTGCTCGGTGGGCGTCCCGGCGTGCGGGTCGACCACGCGCCGCTGCGCCGGCGCCGCGGCCAGCTCCCGCTGCGGGGCCCGCTTGCGCCGGCGGGTGAACAGGTACGCGGCACCGGCCGCGGCCAGCAGCGCCAGGACGACGACCAGCGCCGTCCCCCCGCCGCCCGCCGAGGAGTCCGCGGCCGCGGATGAGCCGCCGGCGTCGGCGGCGAGGCCGTCGGCCAGCGCCACCGACGCCCCGGCCCAGTCGCCCTGGGACAGCTGCGCCTGGACGTCGCCGGTCAGCACGTCCTGCAGGTCCGAGGCGTCGATCTGGTCGCCGTAGTGCACGCCGTAGAGGCGGTCGTCGACGGCGACGGCCATGAGCACGTCGTCGTCGTCCAACCCGGTCTGCTCGGCGCTGGTCCGCGCCCACTGGGTCCGGTCGGTCCCGTCGAAGCTGTCCACGTAGACGACGTACAGCTCGGTGCCGGTCTCGGCGCTCAGGTCGTCCACCGCCGCCTGGACGTCGGCCTCCTCACCGGCGTCCATGACGTCGGCCTGGTCGCTGACCTGGTCGGTCAGTCCGGACGGCGGCACGGCCTGCGCGGGGGCGGCGACCACGAGGAGGGCGGTCAGGGATGCCAGGACGATCGTCAGCCGGCGCACGGGTGGACCTCCGAGGTACGAGGACGCCCGTCGGGGCGTCCGGACTGTAGGCACGCGTGGCGATCGCGCACAGTTCCCCAGCCGTCCGTGGAGCGCGTCTCCCGCTCCCGGCCGGTCAGAAGCGCCCTCCGCCGCCACGGCGGCCGCCGCCGGAGGAGCGCCGCCCGCCGCCGGAGCTGCGCGTGCCGCCGGACCGGCGGCCCCCACCGCCGAAGCCGCTGCTGCGGTAGCCGCCGCGCGACCCGCCGCCGCCGCCGCCGCCGAAGAGGATGCCGCCGAGCACCAGGCTGCCCAGGTCCACGCCGCCCCGGCCGGGGTACCCGCCGCCGAAGCCGCCCGGCCCGAAGCCACCGCCGCCGAAGCCGCCGCCTCCGAAGCCGCCCGGGGCGCCGGCCCACGAGCCGACGTCGCCGCGGGCGGCGTCGAGCGCCTGGCGGGCCAGCGCGTCGGCCTGCTGCGCCTCGCGCAGCGCCCCGACCGGGTCGGACCACCCCTGCGCCACGGCCGCGTCCAGGTGGCGCTGCGCCTCGGCGAGCCGGGTGCGGGCCCCCGGGCCGACGGCGCCCCGCCGGGTGCTCACGAAGTCGGCCGCCGCCGTGATCGCCGACCGCGCGGCCAGCAGCGCCGAGTCCAGCGCGGCGGCGGCACGGCGGGCCTGGGCCTGGGCGTCCCGGGCGCCGCCGAGGGCCTGCTCGAGGGCGGCGTCGGCCTCCTCCAGCTGCCGGAGGGCCGCCAGCGGGTCGGGGCGGCCGTCCGCCGGGGTGAGCGCGGCCGTGGCCGAGGCCAGCGCCGCCTCCGCCCGGGCCACCTGCGGCGCGAGCCCGGTGCGGTCCCCGGCGGCGACCAGCGCCCGCGCCTCGGCGAGGTCCCCCTCCGTCTCGGTCCGGACCGCCGCCACCCGCCCGGCCGCCGCGTCCAGGTCCGCGGCCAGCCGGCCGACGGCGTCGAGCAGGGTGACGGTCGAGGCGACGGCGTCCTCGGCGGCCCGGACGTCGGTCACCGCCGCCCCCGGGTGTCCCGCGGCGAGGTCGCCCCGGGCCTCGGCGATCTCCTGCTCGGCCGCGGCCAGCCGCGCCCGTGCCTCGGCCACGTTGTCGGCGACCGGCGCGAGGGCCGTCTCGGCGTAGCGCCCACGCAGCTCCTGCAGCCGCTGCTCCTCCGCGGGCACGCGGGCCCGCAGCTCGGCGATCCGCGGCTCGAGGGCGTCGAGCACCTGCGGTGCGGTGCGCTCGAGATCGCGCAGCTGCGCGAAGGCCTCGGCCTGGTCGTCGAGCCGAGCGTCCGCGGTCGCCACCAGCGCCAGCAGCTCGGTCAGCAGCCGCCGCGTCGCCGCGTCGTCCTCCGGCACCTCGTCGTCGAGCTGCTGGCGCAGGGCGAAGGCGCGCGCGAGCTCGGCCTCGGACTCCGCCAGCGCGGTGTCGAACCCCGTCACCGCCTCCGGGCCGTACTGCGCGCGGGCGTAGTCGAGGTCGATCCGCGAGGTCTGCACCTGCTCGTCGAGTTCCAGGAGCGCCGCGCCCGCGCGGTTGCGCAGCTCCTCGGTGGGGACGCCGGCGTGCGGGTCGGCCGGGCCGGCCTCCGGCTGCCGCGCCGTCCGGGCCCGCCGCCGCGAGCGGGTGACCAGCCAGGCCCCGCCGCCGACGACGGCCAGCCCGCCGACGACCAGCAGCGCGGTGGTCCCCCCGCCGCCTCCGCCCCCGCCGCTCCCGCCGCGCAGGCCGTCGGCCAGGGCCACCACGGCGCCGTCCCAGTCGCCCTCGGACAGCGCCGGCTCGACGTCCTGGGCCAGCAGCGTGTCCACCTCGGCGTCGGAGAGCCGGAAGCCCTCGTCGACCGAGACGCCGTAGGTGCGGTCGTCGACGGCCACGGCGAACAGCACGTCGGTGCTGCCCAGCTGGGACGCCGCCGCGGCGTCGGTGGCCCACTCCTCGCCGGAGGCGCCGTCGAAGCTCCCGACGAACGCGACCCACAGCTGGGTGCCGTCCTCGGCGCGCAGCGCGTCGAGCGCCTCCTCGACCCGGGCCTCGTCGCCGGCCAGCGCCCCGACCTGGTCGGTCACCTGCTCGTCGAGCCGGGAGGGCGGCACGGCCAGGGCCGGGCCACCCGCGACCAGCAGCACGGCCAGCATCCCCAGGACGACGACCAGCCGCCGCACGGGCACCTCCGAGGTGGGACGACGATCGCAGCGCCCGCGACCCTACCGACGCCGGAGGGGTCCGGGCGCGCCGCGCGGGGTACGGGCGCCGGACGTCGTCCCGAGGAGGCCCCGTGTCCGAGCCCGACCGCATCCCCGCCGCCGACCTGCCGCCCGGGGCGGTCCGCCGCGTCGGCGACTGGGCGGTGGGCAACCGGGACGGCCGGTACTTCGCCGTGTCGCGCCGCTGCCGGCACCAGCTGGCCGACCTGTCCGAGGGCAGCCTGGACGCCGAGGGCTGCCTGGTCTGCCCGTGGCACCAGAGCCGCTACGACGTCCGCACCGGGGAGATGGTCGAGGGGCCGCGCGGCTTCCTCGGCTACCACGGGCCGACGCCGGGCTACACGCAGCTGGTGTCGGCGTTCGGGCGGCTGGCGCGGCTGCGGGTGCGACGGGCGGCCCGCCACGGCGACGACGTCGTCGTGGAGTGAGGGGTGGCCCCGTCCCGGATCCCGCCCCGAGCCTGCGAGGGGTGGGGAGGACGGGGTCGTCCTACTCGCGCAGCTGCTGCCAGACCGCCCGGCGACGGGCCTGCTCGTCGGGGTCGGGCACGGGCAGCGAGGCCAGCAGCCGCTGGGTGTACGGGTGCTGCGGTGACCCGAGCACCTCCGCACCCGTGCCCTCCTCGACCAGCCGGCCGCGGTAGAGCACCGCGATCCGGTCGGCCAGCAGGTCGACGACGGCGAGGTCGTGGCTGATGAACAGGCACGCGAAGCCCAGCTCCCGCTGCAGCTCGGCGAACAGCTCCAGCACCCGCGCCTGCACCGAGACGTCGAGGGCGGAGGTCGGCTCGTCGGCGATGAGCAGCTCGGGGTCCAGGGCGAGCGACCGGGCCAGGCTGGCCCGCTGCCGCTGTCCGCCGGAGAGCTCGTGCGGGAACCGGTCGCCGAAGCTCCGCGGCAGCTGCACCGCCTCCAGCAGCTCGTCGACCCGGCCGCGCGCGGCCCGCGGGTCGCCGGCCCTCCCGTTGACGACCAGCGGCTCGGCGACCGCCTCGGCGATGGTCAGCAGCGGGTTGAAGCTGGACGCCGGGTCCTGGAAGACGAACCCGATGCGGCGGCGCACCGGCCGGAACGCCCTCTCCCTGACCCCGCGCATCTCGGTGCCGAGCACCGACAGCGAGCCGTCGGTGACCCGGGTCAGCCCGGCGATGGCCCGCCCGATCGTCGTCTTGCCGCTGCCGCTCTCGCCGACCAGCCCGAGCACCTCACCGGGCCGGATGGCGAAGCTGACCCCGTCCACGGCGACGAAGTCCGGCTTGCGCAGCCGGCCGGGGTAGACGATCCGCAGGTCGCGGGCCTCGACGACCGGGGTCGACGCCGCCCAGCCCGGGGGCCGGGTCGCCGCCCGCTCCTGGGCACGGGCCCGGCCCTCGCCCAGCCGGGGCACCGAGCCGAGCAGCTGGCGGGTGTACTCGTCCCGCGGGGCGGAGAACAGCGTCCGGACGTCGGCCTGCTCGACGATCCGGCCCTGGTACATGACCGCCACCCGGTCGGCGAGGTCGGCGACGACGCCCATGTTGTGGGTGATGAGCACGATCGCGGCGCCGAACTCGTCGCGGCAGCGGCGCAGCAGGTCCAGGATCTCGGCCTGCACGGTGACGTCGAGGGCGGTGGTCGGCTCGTCGGCGATGATCACGCCGGGGTCGAGCACCAGCGCCTGGGCGATGACGATGCGCTGCTTCTGCCCGCCGGAGAACTGGTGCGGGTAGTGGTCGACCCGCTGCTCGGGCTCGGGGATGCCGACCCGCCGCAGGACGTCGACCGCCTTGGCCCGGGCCTCCTTGCGGGAGAGGTTCCCGTGCGCCCGCAGCCCCTCGGCGATCTGCCAGCCGACCGGGTAGACGGGGTTGAGCGCGGTCGAGGGCTCCTGGAACACCATTGCGGCGTCCCGGCCCCGGACGTCGCCGAGCTGCCGGCGGGACAGCGTGACGACGTCGTGCTGCGCCGTCCCGTCCTTGCTGCGCAGCACCACCGCGCCGCGGGTGGCCGCGGTCTCCGGCAGCAGGCCGAGGATGCTGCGGGCGGTCACGGTCTTGCCGCTGCCGCTCTCCCCCACGACCGCGAGCACCTCGCCGGCGGCCACCGACAGGCTCACGCCCTGGACGGCGGTGATCGTCCCGGCGTCGGTGGCGAAGGAGACCGACAGGTCGTCGATGTCGACGACGTCGTCGCGTGCGGTGTTCACAGTGCGTTTCCTCCGGTCCCCTCGAGTCCGGCCAGCCCACCCGGCCCGGCTCCCAGCGAGCCGCCCGGCACGACGGACGTCTCCGCGGTCTCCCCGGCGTCCGCAGCGCGCCGGCTGCGCAGCCGCGGGTCGGCCAGGTCGTTGAGGCTCTCCCCGACCAGCGTCAGGCCGAGGACGACGAGCACGATCGCCGAGCCGGGGAAGATCGACGTCCACCAGATGCCGCTGGTGACGTCGGACAGCGACTTGTTCAGGTCGAAGCCCCACTCCGCGGCCGCGGTCGGCTCGATGCCGAAGCCGAGGAAGCCCAGCCCGGCGAGGGTGAGGATCGCCTCGGAGGCGTTGAGCGTGAGGATCAGCGGCAGGGTGCGGGTGGCGTTGCGCAGCACGTGCCGGCTCATGATCCGCCAGTGCCCGGCGCCGACGACCCGGGCGGACTCGACGTAGGCCTCGCCCTTGATCCGCACCGTCTCGGCGCGGACCACCCGGAAGTACTGCGGGATGAACACGACGGTGATCGAGATGGCCGCGGCCAGGATGCCGCCGAAAAGGCTGGACTGCCCGCCGCTGATCACGATCGCCATGACGATCGCCAGCAGCAGCGACGGGAAGGCGTAGACCGCGTCGCAGACGACGACCAGCACCCGGTCGAGCCAGCCGCCGAAGTAGCCGGAGACCAGGCCGAGCAGCACGCCGGCGAACAGCGACAGCACGATGGCGACCACGATCACCATGAGCGCGGTGCGCGACCCGTAGACGACGCGGCTGAGCACGTCGTACCCGCCGACGGTGGTGCCGAGCCAGTGCTCCGACGAGGGCGGCTGCTGGGCGCCGAAGGCGCCGTCGGCGTCCCGGAGCTGGTTGTAGCCGTAGGGCGCGAGCAGCGGCGCCAGCAGCGCGGTGAGCAGGAACACCGCGGCCAGGACGAGGCCGGTGACGAGCATCCCGCGCTGCAGCCCGACGCTCTGCCGCAACTGGTGGACGACGGGCAGCCGGCGCCAGCCGCGGCGGGTGGGGTCGGTGCCGGGGGTCTGCTCGACGGCAGGGGCGGCGGTGGCCATCAGTACCTCACCCGGGGGTCGATGAGCGCGGCGATGACGTCGACGAGGAAGTTGGTGACCGCGACGATGACGGCCAGCATGGCGACGATGCCCTGGACGGCGACGAAGTCCCGCGCCTGCAGGTACTCGGCCAGCTGGAAGCCCAGGCCCTTCCACTCGAAGGTCGTCTCGGTGAGCACCGCGCCGCCCATGAGCAGCGCGACCTGCAGGCCGATGACGGTGATGATCGGGATGAGCGCGGGCCGGTAGGCGTGCTTGCGCAGCAGTCGCCGCTCGGCGACGCCGCGGGAGCGGGCGGCCTCGACGTACCCGGAGCCGAACGTGCCGATGACGTTGGTGCGCACCAGCCGCAGGAACACCCCGGCGGTCAGCAGGCCGAGCGCGATCGCCGGCAGCACCGCGTGCTCGAGGACGTCGAGGACGACCTCGCCGTTGCCCAGCCGGATCGCGTCGATGAGGTAGATGCCGGTCGGGTTGTCGAGGAACTGCAGCTCGATCTCGGCCCGGGTGGAGGCGCGGCCGGCCACCGGCAGCCAGCCCAGCCAGCTGGAGAAGACCAGCTTGAGCACCAGGCCGGCGAAGAAGACGGGGGTCGCGTAGCAGAGGATCGCGAAGACCCGCAGCACGGCGTCGGGCCACCGGTCACGCGCGTAGGCGGCCAGCCGCCCGAACGGGATGCCGACGACGAAGGCCACCAGCAGCGCGTAGCAGGCCAGCTCGAGGGTCGCCGTCCCGAAGGTGGTGAGCACCTCGGTGACGGGGCGGCGGTCGGACAGCGTCGTCCCGAAGTCGCCGGTGAACACGTTGCCGAGGTACTCGAGGTACTGCACGATGATCGGCCGGTCGTACCCGGCCTCGTGCACCCGCGCCGCCAGCTCCGCCCCGGTCAGCCGCCCCCCGAGCGCGGCGGTGATCGGGTCACCGGTCGAGCGCATCAGGAAGAACACCGTCGTCACGAGGATGAAGACGGTCGGGAAGATCAGCAGGAAGCGGATCAGGATGTAGGGGCCCAGGCCGCCCCCGCCACCGCGACGTCTGCGCGCCGGCGCGTCCTCCTGGGTCGGCTCGCCGGCCGCGAGCTCGGGCGCTGCTGTGGTCATGGCCTTCCTCCGTGCGTGCGTGGTCCGCACATGGGTGGCCCCGGGTGACTCCGCCGTGCGGCGGGGTCACCCGGGGCCGGTGTCGCTACCTTCTCAGGCCGGTCGTCAGCCCCGGCTCAGGGCTCCGTAGCGGAACTTGAAGGACGCGTCGAGCGTGTCGCCCGCGCCCTCCACGCCCGTCCGGACGACGGCGACCTGCGAGCCCTGCAGGTAGGGCACGGTGGACAGGTCCGCGGCGACGAGGTCCTGGATCTGCTCGATCAGGGCCGTCCGCTGGGCCGGGTCCGCCGTGGCCAGCTGCTGCAGGATGAGGTCGTTGACCTGCTGGTTCTCGTAGTGGTTGGCGAGGAAGTTCTCCAGCTTGAAGAACGGCGACAGGTAGTTGTCGGCGTCCGAGTAGTCCGGGAACCAGCCCAGCTGGTAGGCCGGGTACACGTCGGCGACGCGGTCCTCGGAGTACTGCACCCACTCGGTGGTCTGCAGGTCGACCTGGAACAGGCCGGTGGACTCCAGCTGGTCCTTGATCAGGGCGTACTCGTCACCGGAGGACGGCCCGTAGTGGTCGTTGGAGTACTGCAGGGAGAGCTGCACCGGGGTCTGCACGCCGGCGGCCTGCAGCACCTGCGCGGCCTTGTCCGCGTCCGGGCCGCCGTTGCCGTCGCCGTAGAGCTCGCTCAGGGACTGGGTGGCGCCGGTCAGGCCGTCGGCGACGTAGGAGTACAGCGGGGAGTAGGTGCCGCGGTAGACCTGGTCGGCGATCTCCTGACGGTCGATCAGGTTGGCCACCGCCTGGCGGACGGCGAGCGCCTTGGCCGGGTCGGCCTCCGGCGTCGAGGCGCCGTACGGCTGGGTGTTGAAGTTGAAGACGATGTAGCGGATCTCGCCGCCGGGGCCGTCCACGACCTCGACCTCGTCGTTGCCGCGCAGGTCGTCGATGTCGGTGGCGCTCAGGCTGCGGAAGGCGACGTCGATGTTGCCCTCCTCGATGTCCAGCTTGAGGTTCGAGGCGTCGGCGTAGTAGCGGACGTTGACCTGGTCGGTCGCAGGCGCGCCGAGGAGGCCCTGGTAGTCGGGGTAGGCCTCGTAGGAGATCAGGTTGTTCTGGTCGTAGTTGGTGATCGTGTACGGGCCGTGGAAGGCCTCGCCGTCGACGATGTCCTGGTCGGTGGTCAGCTCGGTCGCCGAGAAGACGTCCTCGTCGACGATCGGCCCGACCGGGCTGGACAGGACCTGCGGGAAGGTCTGGTCGTTGGGCTGCGTGAGGTGGAAGACGACCGTCTGGTCGTCGACGACCTCGGTGCTGTCGAGGTTGGCCAGCAGGGACGACGGGCCGTTCGGGTCCGCGATCGCCACCTGGCGGTCGAAGGTGAACTTGACGTCCGAGGCGGTCAGGTCGTTGCCGTTGGCCCACTTCAGGCCCGACTTCAGCGTGACGGTGTAGTCGGTCGGCGAGGTGAACTCGGCCGACTCGGCGATGTCCGGCACGACGTCCGGGCTGCCGAAGTCGGTGTTCATCAGGAACGGGAACACCTGGTTCATGACGGCGAACGAGCCGTTGTCGTACGAACCCGCGGGGTCCAGCGTCGTGATCTTGTCGGTGGTGCCGATCGTCAGGGCGTCACCGCCCCCACCGCCCGAACCACCGTCGTCGCCGTCGCTCCCGCCGCACGCCGTCAGCGCCAGCGCGGTGACCGCGAGGCCCGCCGTGGCCGCGCGCACGCGCCGGCCGGTCAGAACGGAACTCATCCGCCTACCTTCGTTCTTCCTGAGATCCCCCGAGGACGCCGGAGATGTTCCAGGTCACACCGGGGTATGGGTGTTGGTTACCCATGCGTAGCACAGGGTTCTCCGCTCCCAGGAGTCCCTCCGGCGACTGTTACCGCCTCGTGATTGCCCCGTTCAGGCGTCGATGTCCCACGGACGGCTTCCGCCCCTGGCCCCGTCCAGCGCACCGCCCCGAGCCTGCGAGGGGTGGGGAGGACGGGGTCCCCCTTGGCCCCTGGCCCCGTCTCGGGCACCGCCCCGAGCCTGCGAGGGGTGGGGAGGACGGGGTCCCCCTTGGCCCCTGGCCCCGT
>NZ_JBJGYW010000044.1:0-33803 GCF_054050215.1 Geodermatophilus sp. SYSU D01186
CCCGCGTGACCTCGCAAGCTCGGTTCCGCGCCGCTCGTCGCTGGCGCTCCTCGGCCGCGGAACCGGCGGTGCCGTGCGCCCGCGTGACCTCGCAAGCTCGGTTCCGCGCCGCTCGTCGCTGGCGCTCGTCGGCCGCGGAACCGGCGGTGCCGTGCGCCCGCGTGACCTCGCAAGCTCGGTCACGTGTCCTCCTCGCTGGCGCTCGTCGGCCGCGGTCGCGGCTGCCCCCGGTGAGGGGCCGCAGGCGCACTCTGCCGCCATTGTCCCCCGAGCGGCAGGTACGGCGCCGTCGGAGGCCTGCCGGGTCACCCCACAGGGGCCACCACCGGCGTGCAGCCGCAGTCCGGGTGGACCGGCCACCGCCGGGTGCGGGGGAGGAGGTCCGGCGCGCGCAGCTCCAGGGTCGCGCCCAGCGCCACGGGTGCGGCGCGACCGTCGAGGTAGGCCAGCGCCTGGACGGCCGCGACCACCGCCGTCATCAGGCAGGTGACCGTGGCCCCGCCCGGCACCCCGCCACCGGCGGTCAGCTGTGCGGCCAAGGCCGGCCACCGCGGGTCGGCGTCCCTGCGGTGCAGGTCCGCGCACCGCAGGCAGCTGCTCGCGCCCGGGACGACCAGGGGTCCGACCACGCCGGTCTCCCCGCGGACGGTGGCGACCAGATGGGGGACACCGCGGGCCAGCAGCTCCGCGGCCGTCGGGTCGGAGGCGGTCCACGGGCCGGTGAGGACGACGAGGTCGGGGGACGTGCCGGCCGGCAGGGGCCGGAGGTCGGTCTGCGGGCTGGCCCTGCGGACGGCGTCGGCCGCCGCGAGGGCCCGGGGACGCCCCTCGTCCGCCGCGTCGAGCCCGCCGACGACGGCCTCCCCGGCGGTGACGAGGCCGCCGTCGCGGACGCTGACCCGGCCCACGCCGCTGGCGGCCAGCAGGGCGGCGAGGGGGACCCCCACGCGGGTGGCTCCCTCGACCACCACCGCCGCCGCCCGGCGTGCCTGCCACGCCGAGCCCCTCGGGAGCCGCACGGCGCCCGGCCCGGTCGCGGCGGGCAGCTCCGCCCGCGTCCGGGCGGCGGCGGCCGGCCCCGCATCGGCGGCCAGCAGGTCGGCGGCGTCGAGGTCGACCAGCAGTCCGGTGGCCCGGAGGCCGTCGAGCAGATCGGCGACGGCCGCCGGGTCGTGACCGGCGCGGGCGGCCTCGGCGACCACGGTGCGCTGCGGGCGGCGCCCGTCGAGCCCGCGCAGGAGTGCGATGAGGCCGGTGTCGGGGCCCACGAGCAGGCCGTCGGCCGTGTCGACACCACCCACCTGCACCGCGGCGTCGCCACCGGGGGTGGTCGACCGCAGCAGGGGGACGGTCGGGGGGAGCAGCGGGTGCGCGGTCTCACTCACGCCGGCAGGGTGCCAGCGGGAGCGGCCGGCCCGCTGGCGTCGTCCACAGGCCGGGGACGACGACGGCGGCGCCCGCAGTGCGGGACGCCGCCGTCCGGGGCCGGGGACTCAGGCCTTGCCGAGGATCCGGTTCATCTTCGTGCCGCACACGGGGCAGGTGCCCTGCGCCATGCGGCGGCCGGACTCGCTGACCTTGACCTCGCCGTCGAAGTCGCGCTTCTCCTTGCACTTCACGCAGTAGCCGTTGTAGCTCTCCGCCACGGTGCCTCCTCGTCGTCCGGACCTCTCGGCACCCGTCTCGGGCGCCGTTGCCCGGGAACGCTACCCGGCGCCGGGCGCCCTCCCCGGTCCACGGGGAGGTGCGACCGCTCCGTCGACCCACAGCCTGTGGACAGACCTGTGGGGGGCGTGGGGACGTGGCGGCGTGTCGCTGTGCGCAGGCCGGGGACGGGCGCGCGCCGGGGCCTGTGACCAGTGCCCTGGTTCCCGGCCGACCTGCGGGAACACCGCACCGGGGGGTGTGGACGGGGCGCGTCCCCGGGACGGGCGCCGTCGTGTCCACCGTCCGTGCGACAAACCCCCGAGCGGGGGCGGGTCCTGGCGCGGTGCGTCGGCCGGGGGAACTACGGTTCCTGCGTGCCCGGAACGACCCCCGACGCCACGCACGGCCCCGTCCCCGCCGCACGACCGGACGACCGCCGGGCTGCCCGCGCCGTCCCCAGCGCCGGGGTGGCGCGCGGGCGGTCGGCGTCGGTGCTCCCGGACGACGTCGAGGTGCGGCGCAGCGCCCGCCGCCGCCGGACGGTGACCGCCTACCGGGAGTCCGGCCGCACCGTCGTCCTCATCCCGGCCGCCTTCAGCCCCGCCGAGGAGCGCCGCTGGGTGGCGCAGATGGTCGCGAAGCTGCAGACCCGCGAGGAGCGGCGCCGGCGTTCCCTGGGTGGGGACGACGAGCTGATGGCCCGGGCGCGGGCGCTCTCGGAGACCCACCTCGACGGTGTCCCGCAGCCGGCGAGCGTGCGCTGGGTCGACAACCAGCAGCGGCGCTGGGGGTCGTGCACCCCGGCCGACCGCACCATCCGGCTGTCCAGCCGGCTGCGCACGATGCCGGAGTACGTCGTGGACTACGTGCTGGTCCACGAGCTCGCCCACCTCATCGAGCCCAGCCACGACGCGCGCTTCTGGGCGCTGGTGGCGCGCTACCCGCGGGCCGAGCGGGCCCGCGGGTTCCTCGAGGGCGTCGAGGTCGCGCAGTCCGGGGGCGAGAGCCCGTCGACCGGGGACGACGACCCGGTCGACTGAGCGCCCCCGGGCTCAGCCCTGCGGGCCCTCCTCGGGGGCGTCGCGGCGGCGCTCGGCGTCGTCGGCGGTGAGGCGCCGCAACTCGTCGTCCGCCCCCTGACGGGCCACGAAGTCCAGCGGCTCGTCGAGGTCGTCGGAGGTGGGCAGCAGGTCGGGGTGGGACCACAGCCGGTCCCGCTCGGCGCTGCCGTATCGCTGGGCCATCGCACCCCAGACCGTCGCCGCGTCGCGCAGCCGGCGCGGGCGCAGCTGCAGGCCGACCAGGGTGGCGAAGGTCTGCTCGGCCGGACCCCCGGAGGCCCGGCGGCGGCGCATGGTCTCGGCGAGCGCGCCGTGACCGGGCAGCCGCTCACCGGCGGCCGCGGCGACGACGGCGTCCACCCAGCCCTCAACCAGGGCCAGCAGGGTCTCCAGCCGGCGCAGCGCCATCTGCTGCTCCGGGGTCTCCTCCGGCTCGAGCAGGCCGCTGCCCAGCAGCTGCTGGATGCTCTCGGGGTCGGTCGGGTCGATGCCGCCCATCGAGCCCATCGCCTCGCTGACGCCGCGCTCGATGGCCTCGCGGTCGACGTTGATGCCCCGCGCGTAGGCGTGCACGGCGTCGTGCAGCTGCTGGCGCAGCCACGGCACGTGGGCGAACAGCCGCTGGGAGGCGGCCTCGCGCAGCGCCAGGAAGAGCCGCACCTCGTCGAGGGGGCGGTCGAGGCCGGTGGCGAACTCGGCGACGTTCTGCGGCAGCAGGACCCCGGAGCCGGCCGGTGCCAGCGGCAGCCCGATCTCGGTGCTGGTGAGGACCTCCCCGGAGAGCCGGCCGAGGGCCTGGCCGACCTGGGCGCCGAAGAGGACCCCGCCCATGCGGCCCATGAGTCCGCCGAGCGGTCCCGCCATCGCGGCGGCCTCGGGCGGCAGTGCGCCGGTCATGGCGGACACGACGCGCTCGGCGAGCGGGTCGATGAGGCTGCTCCACGCGGGCAGGGTCTGCTCCACCCACTCGACCCGCGACCAGGCCAGCGGCCGGTCGACGCCGGAGGGGAGCTCCGTCACCTGGTCCAGCCACAGGTCGGCCAGCCGCAGCGCCTCGGCGACGGCGGTGCGCTCGGACTCCGACGTCGGCTGCGACCCCGCGGCCAGCGAGCTGATCGCACCCTGCCGGGCGAGGTCCCAGTTGACCGGGCCGCCCGACCAGTTCATGAGCTTCTGCAGCTCGGCGAACAGGGGCATCTTGGCGAGCAGCTCCTCGGGGGCGCCCGCGCCCGCGCCGCCGCCACCGAAGAGGGCACCGAACCCGAACGGGTCGTTGCCGGCCCCCGATCCGGACTCGCCGCGACGCTCGGGGTCGCGGTCGGGGACGCCGAAGCCGAACGGGAGATCGCTCATGCCCCCACGGTAGACGCGTGATCTTCCCGCCGGGTCGCCGTCCGCCCGCAGCGGAACCGGGAACCGCCGAGGCCGCGGCCGCGTCCAGGTGCGCGACATAGGCTGGCCGGTCGTGACCCGTCGGATGGCCGTCCTCAGCGTCGGTGTCGTGCTGCTGGTGGTCTTCGGGCTGCTCGGCGCCGCGGTGCCGGTGCCCTACGTCGCGCAGGTGCCCGGGCCGACGTTCGACACGCTGGGGGAGATCGACGGCGAGCCGGTGATCGACGTCCAGGGGCGCGAGCGCAATGACGTCGACGGGCAGCTGACGCTGACCACCGTCGGGGTCAGCCGCGCCGGCCTCAGCCTCGTCGAGGCGGTGCGGGGCTGGTTCGACGACGAGGTCAGCGTCGTTCCCGAGGAGTCGGTCTACCCCTCCGGGCGCAGCGTGGAGGAGACCCGTGAGGCCAACCGGAAGGCCTTCCTGAGCTCGGAGGAGGCCGCCGAGGCCGCGGCGCTCGCCCAGCTCGGCCACCCGGTCAAGGTCGTCGTGCGGGGGCTGTCGGACGACTCGCCCTCCGACGGGCTGCTGGAGGAGGGCGACGCGCTCGACAGCGTCGACGGCCGCCCGACGCCCGACACGGAGGCGCTCGACGAGGTCCTGGGCTCGATCCCCGGCGGGTCGACGGTCACCGTCGGCTACACCCGCCTGGGCCGGCCGGGGACGGCGACGGTCACCACCGGCACCGCCGAGGACGGCGGGGGCTCGCTGCTGGGGGTGCTCGTCCGCGAGCAGCCCTCGGCGCCGTTCGACGTCGACATCCGGGTGGCCGACGTCGGCGGTCCGTCGGCCGGGCTGATGCTCAGCCTCGGCATCCTCGACCTGGTCGGCGACACCGACCTGACCGGCGGTGCCATGGTGGCCGGCTCCGGGACCATCGACGCCGACGGCGACGTCGGCCCGATCGGCGGGATCCAGCTGAAGATGGTCGCCGCGGCCGACATCGGCGCCGAGCTGTTCCTCGTGCCGGCGGACAACTGCGCCGACGCGCTGGCCGCCCCTCAGCCGGGGCTGACCACGGCGCGGGTCGCCACGCTCGACGACGCCCTCGAGGCCCTCGCCGACCTCCGCGCGGACCGGACACCGGAACCCTGCTGACGACGCCCCTGCCGCACGCCGTCGCCGGCGTGGGGGAAGCTGTCGGCCGGAGTGGGCGATCGGGGAACCCGGCGCGGTCCCGCGCGTTGGTCTGGGTTGACGGACCGCGCCGGCAGCCGTGCCGGCCGGCCCGGCCACCCGCGGCCGGCAACCCCGTGGCTGCCCGCCACGACCGCAACTGAAGGAGACCGCTCGTGGCCATGCGGCCCCCCGTGTCCGTGCCGACGCTCTCGCGGCGCGCGAAGGTGGTCATCGGGGCCATCGCCGTGCTGCTGGTGCTGTTCACGGCCATCGGGACACTCACCAACGTCTACGTCGACTACCTCTGGTTCGACGAGACCGGCTACACCGAGGTCTTCTGGACCGAGCTGCAGACGCGTGCCCTGCTGTTCGCCATCGCAGGGGTCGCCACCGGTGGCCTCACCGCGCTGTCGATCTACCTCGCCTACCGGTTCCGGCCCACGTTCCGGCCGATGTCGCTCGAGCAGCAGAACCTCGAGCGGTACCGCCAGTCCCTGGAGCCGCGCCGCACCCTGGTGCTCAGCGCGGTCGCCGTCGTCCTCGGCCTGTTCGCCGGGTTCACCGCCCAGAGCAACTGGGAGACGTGGCTGACCTTCCGGAACTCCACCGACTTCGGCCAGACCGACCCGCAGTTCGGCCTCGACACCTCCTTCTTCGTCTTCGACTACCCCTTCTACCGGCTGCTGCTGGGCTTCGGCTTCGCGATCGTGCTGCTGTCGCTGATCGGGGCGCTGCTGACCCACTACGTCTTCGGCGGCCTGCGGCTGCAGACGCCGGGGCAGAAGCTGACCTCGGCGGCGATGATCCAGCTGTCGGTCCTGCTCGGCCTGTTCGTCGCCCTCAAGGCGGCCGCCTACTGGCTGGACCGCTACGGGCTGGTCTACTCCGACCGCGGCGAGCTGTTCAGCGGCGCCAGCTACACCGACGTCAACGCGCTGCTCCCGGCCAAGACGATCCTCGTGTTCGCCGCGGCGGTCTGCGCGATCGCGTTCTTCGCCAACGTCGTCGTCCGCAACTTCCGGCTGCCGGCCGCCGCGCTGGTGCTGCTGCTCCTCTCGAGCCTGGTCATCGGCGTGGCCTATCCGGCGATCGTGCAGCAGTTCGTGGTGCGGCCCAGCGCCGACCAGCGGGAGTCGGACTACATCGAGCGGGCGATCGCCTCGACCCGGCAGGCCTACGACCTCGCCGACGTCGAGTACATCGACTACGCGCAGCAGAGCACCGGCGACGAGGTGGACACGCAGGCGGCGCTGGCCGAGCTGCGCAACGACACCGAGACGATCCCCAACGCCCGGCTGCTGGACCCCAACGTCCTGGCCGACACGTTCACCGCGCGCCAGCAGATCCGCAACGTCTACGGCTTCCCGGAGAAGCTGGACATCGACCGGTACACGATCGACGGCGAGACCCGCGACTACGTCGTCGCCGTCCGTGAGCTCGACAGCGAGGGCCTGTCGGAGAACCAGGACACCTGGATCAACCGGCACACCGTCTACACGCACGGCAACGGCTTCGTCGCGGCCCCGGCCAACGAGGTCGTGGCGGGGCAGGAGGGCGGCGAGCCCAACTTCACCACCCGCGACCTGCCCACCGTGGGCAACATCGACGTCGAGCAGCCGCGGATCTACTACGGCGAGCTGATCGACGACTACTCGGTGGTGGGTGCTCCCGAGGGGGCCACGCCGCGCGAGTTCGACCAGCCCGAGGACGGCTCCGACGAGGGCCAGATCAACAACACCTACGACGGCGAGGGCGGCGTCGCGATCGGCAGCTTCTTCCGGCAGCTGACCTTCGCGATCTACTACCGGGAGCGGAACTTCCTGCTCTCCAGCGCGGTCAACGACGGCTCGAAGGTGCTCTACGTCCGCGACCCGCGGGAGCGCGTGGAGAAGGCCGCGCCGTTCCTCGAGGTGGACGGCGACCCGTACCCGGCGGTCATCGACGGCCGGGTCACCTGGATCCTCGACGGCTACACGACGTCGGACTCCTACCCGTACTCGGAGTCGATGGAGCTCGGCGAGGCCGCGTCCGACGCGCTGACCGGCACCGGGACGACGGCGCTGCCGAACGAGCAGTTCAACTACATCCGCAACTCGGTGAAGGCCACCGTGGACGCCTACGACGGCACGGTGACCCTCTACGAGTGGGACGAGGCCGACCCGGTCCTCGAGACGTACATGAAGTCCTTCCCCGGGGTGATCCAGCCGCGTGACCAGATGTCCGACGAGCTGGTCGGGCACGTCCGCTACCCGGAGGACCTGTTCAAGCTGCAGCGGGACATCCTCACCCGCTACCACGTCAGCGACCCGGTCGACTTCTACAACCAGAACGACCGCTGGCAGGTGCCGGCCGACCCGACCCAGGACACCCAGGAGGCGCAGCCGCCGTACTACATCCTGGCGCAGCGGCCCGGTGACGAGCAGGCCAGTTTCCAGCTGACCAGCGCGCTCAACGCCTTCCGCCGCGAGAACCTGTCGTCGTTCATCTCCGCGTCCAGCGACCCGGCGACGTACGGGGAGATCCAGGTGCTGCGGCTGCCGGGCAACACCCCGTTCCGCGGTCCGCAGCAGGTGCAGCAGTCGTTCATCACGAACAACCAGGTGCGCCCGGACCTCACGCTGTTCAACAGCCAGGAGTCGCGGGCGGTGTTCGGCAACCTGCTGACCCTGCCGATCGGCGGGAACGGCCTGCTCTACGTGGAGCCGCTGTACGTGGAGGGCACGGGGGAGAACTCCTTCCCGCTGCTGCAGAAGGTGCTGGTCAACTACGGCGACCGGGTCGGCTACGCGAACACGCTGGCCGAGGCGCTGGACCAGGTGTTCGGCGCCGGGGCGGGGGAGTCGGCCACCGACAGCGACGGGACGCCGACGCCCACGACGCCCACGGAGCCGACCACCCCGGCCGAGCCGACGACGCCCGTGGAGCCGGCACCCGATGCGGGCGGGACGGCGGACGTCCCGGCGATGGAGCAGGCGGTCAGCGACATCAACGCCGCCCTCCAGGCGCTGGAGAACGCGCAGCGCAACGGCGACTTCGCCGCGCAGGGTCAGGCGCTGGCCGACCTCCAGACCGCCGTCGAGGCCTACCAGGCCGCCCAGGGCGCCGCGGCGTCGCCGGGCGGCTGAGCCCACCCACACGGGTCCGGGGCGGCCGCCCCGGACCCGTGTGGTGAGGCCCACCCCGGACCCGGGTGCACCCACTCCCGGCGAGGGGGTACGCTGGTCCTACCGACGCGGGGTGGAGCAGCTCGGTAGCTCGCTGGGCTCATAACCCAGAGGTCGCAGGTTCGAATCCTGCCCCCGCTACTACGCGGACGTGCGATTCCGCTGTCTCGGACCGGCCCCTACCGCTTGGCGGTAGGGGCCGGTGCCGTTTCCGGCCCCGGTGCGGGCGGCTGGTGCGCCGGCGATGCCCAGGCATCTGTGTGGGCGTTGCCAGGGCGTCGGCCGCGTGTCACCTCTGCAGCCCCGACGGGAGCAGGGATCTCTGCCGGCCGCCACGCACGCGGGTGCGCACCGGCCGGGCAGCCTGGCCCGAGCCCACCGGGGAGGGCGATTCCGGCCGGAACGGCGGCTCGCTCGTCACGGACCCGGATCAGCCGGACGTCGGTGCCTGGTGTGGCTCTCATCGCGTGAGCGGGTCTTCGTCCTCGTGGGGTGACGCCGCGTGCGGACGATCGCTGCAGGCTGACAGTCACGAGCAGGCGCGTCACCGGCGTCCTGCTCACACGACAGGGAGGGGCGACCGATGAACGGCTGGCTCATGTGGGGCCTGATCCTTCCGCTGCTGCTGGTCATCGCCGGAGTCATCACCATCCGACGCCGCAACCACCGGCCCTGACCCGGACCTCCCGCCGCTCGTGGACCGCCGCCCTCCCGGTGACTCATCGAGAACCACGGCGACCAGCGGCGAGAGGCCGGACCGCTCCCGCGCCGCGTCCGGCTCGACGCGCCGTCATCGACGACTCGATGGAGCGAGCTGTCCGGCACGACACCGCCGCACCGCCGTCTCCGTCTCCACTCGTGCCTCGGCGCGGCCGTCGCGACGTCCTTCGCGCGGACCGGAGTTCCATGACATCCCCGTCGCCATCGGCTGAACGAGCGGGGCGGGGTCTTCTACGTCGCCGTCCCTTCCACGCGGCGGTCGCCGACGGAGCCGTGCCCGGGGGGCGCGGCGGTGGGTGCGAGCAGGTGCAGTTCGCGGGCCCGTCGGACGGCCTCGTTGCGGCGGGTCGCGCCGAGCTTGCGCAGGATGGTGCGGACGTGGGTGCGCACAGTGTTGACGGAGATGAAGAGCGCGGCGGCGATCTCGGCGGTGGAGAGCATCCCGGCGAGCAGCTGCAGGACCTCCAGCTCGCGCGGGCTGAGCTCGCCGATGATCGCCGATGGCGGCTTCGGACCAGGTGACCCGGTGATCGCCTCGGCCGGGTGGCGGGGTGTGGGGATGGCCGGTGCGGTGGGGTTGAGCCAGGCGCCGACGGTGGCAAGAGGTGGATGGGCGCGCAGCAGCGGACGCAGCCGCGGTGGCGCGTCGAGGAAGGGCCGGCGCAGCCGCTCAGGTTCGGCCAGGTGCAGGGCGTTGTCCAGCGTGGCGAGAGAGGTGGCGGTGTCGCCGGCGGCGGCGAGCAGGCAAGCGCGGACGACGGCGTCCTCGACGGCGAGCCCCAGCGGCAGCGGGCCGCCGGCGTCGGCCGCGCCGGGAGCCGCGAGGCCTTCGCCGACGGCGGACAGCCCGAGAGCCGTGGCGGTGGCGCGCATCACTCGGCGCCGCGGCGAGCCGGGCGGCAGGCGGTCGAGCAGACCCTGCGCGCCTGGACCGTCGTGGCGGGCGAGGCGGATGCGGATGGCCTCGGTGAGGACGTGCTCGCGCACCCAGCCCGGGGTCCCCACCATGTCCAGGGCCGGCTGGAGGGCTTGCTCGGCGGGGTCGAGCTCGCCGCGGGCCCGACGCAGCCGGCTGTTCAGCACGGCGAGCAACGGGCTGCTGATCTGGAGGTCTGGGCGCCGTTGCGCGGCACGGGTCAGCCAGCGGCGGGCGGTGGCGAGTTCGTGGCGGTCCACGGCGGCCCAGGCGGCGGTGATGGCCGCAGCGGGGGCCCGGTCCGGCTCCGGCAGGCGGCCTTCGTCGGCGAGGGACTCGTAGTCGGCGGCCAGCTTCGTCGCGCGCCGCAGCCGTCCGACCAACGCCTCGAGCAGCGCCAGGTCGGCCAGGCAGCGAGCGTCCAGCCGGGGTGCGTCGCAGGCGCGGCCCGCGGCCAGAGCGCGCGCGAAGGCTTCACGCAGCGCCCGTTCGGGGAGCTCGCTGGTCAGTAGCGCCATGGCCTGGCTGCAGGCGAGCACGGCGGTCAGCTCGGCTCGCCGCTGCGCCTGTCCGTCGGGCAGCGCCGCGATCAGGGACTCAGCGGTCACGGCGGCCGCACGCACGCGATCGGCGACCGGGCCGGCGGCCACGGCGGCGGCGCAGACGACGGCCGCGCCGATGCGCAGGGCGGGGCGAGCATCCGAATCGCCGGCGACCGCCGCGGCGACGGTGAGATCGGGGAGCGCCGCCGGACGATCCGCGGCGAGCGCAGTCGCGGCCCGCAGCACCGCAGCGTCCGGCCCGCCCGTGCTCACCGGCGGAGCCCCGCGGGCGGAGCCGCGGGTCAGCAGGTGGCCGACCGCGAGGTCGTCGATGAGCAGCCGGGCGGCCAACTTCTGGTCGCCGGCGGCGCGGGCGTGCTCGACCGCGACCGCCAGGCGCCCCGCGGCGGCGTACCAGTCCGCGCAGAGGTGATGGCCGGTGGCGAACGCGACCGGGTCCTCGTAGGCCAGCTGGCCCTGCAGCAGCTCGCGGAACAGGGCGTGGATGCGGTAGCCGCCGGGGGCGCCGGCGGCGCGCTCGACGAAGGCGTGTTCCGCGGCCAGCCCTGCGAGGATGCGGCCGCCGCCGGGCCGGCCGGCGAGGGAGTCGACCAGTTCCGGCCACAACTCGCGGGTGGCGCTGACCCGCAGCAGGAACCGGCGCACCGCGGTCGGCTGGTGCTCGAGCACCTCGGCGACCAGGTACTGGGCGACGCTGCCATCGTCGGCGGCGAGCGAGGCGAGTAGCCGGTCGGGGTCCATGCCCTGGGTGAGCGGGGCGGCGGCCAGTCGCAGCGCGGCCGCCCAGCCCTCGGTTCCCCGCTGCAGCGCCGCGGCCACATCGGCGGCCACCGGGGCGCCGAGAGAGGCCAGCAGCTCGCCGGTCTCCTCGGCGGTGAAGGCGAGGTCGTCGGTGCGGATCTCGGTGAGCCGGTCGTCGAGCCGATAGCGGTGCAGCGGCAGCAGCGGATCGGCGCGGGCGCACAGCACCAGCCGCAGCCGCGCACCGGTGTGCCGCACGAGCAGGTCCAGGGCGCCGGTGAGCTCGCGGGCGGTGAGGTTGTCGGCGTTGTCGAGGATGAGCACCACCGGCTCCGGCTGCGCGGCCAGCGCCGCAGCCAGGCCCGTCGGCCAGGCCCCCGCGGCGGGGGCGCCGGAGCCCCGCGCCGGAAGGTCCGGCAGGGCCAGCCCGGCCTGCCGCAGCGCCGCCAGGAGATGGGGCGGGAAGACGGCCGGGTCGTCGTCACCGGCGTCCACCGACAGCCATGCCAGGCGGCGGCCCTGCTGCGCGCGCATCCACGTGGCCGCGAGCACCGTCTTTCCCGAACCGGCGGGGCCGGACAGCAGTGTCACCGGCGTGCTGGCCACCCCGCGGGTCAGCGCCTGCAGCAGCCGCGGCCGGGGCAGCGGCGCAAAGCCCAGCGGCGGTGGGCTCAACTTGTCCAGCAGGACCGTCCCGGTCCAGTCCGGGGCGCTGTGCTCGGGCCGGGAGCGGCGTGCCTGGAGGGTCTCCGCAGTCGCCTGGAACATCGGTCTGCTCCACTGCCGGTCGGGCCGGACGGGCGATGCGACGGGCCGCTTCTCGGGTGACTCGCCTGCCGGGCGGTGCGCGGTCATCTTGACCACAACCAATCTGTCTCGACACAGGGCCGTTGGTCCTCGGAGCGGACACCCTCGGTCGGTGGCCGCTGGCCGGGTCCTCGGGTGGGCTCGGTCAGAGCAGTCCGAGGTCTCGGGCTCGCGGCACCACCTGCTGCCGGTTGGTGACGTCCAGCTTGGCGCGGAGGTGGTGGATGCGGGCGCGGACCGTGTTCGTGGAGATCGACATGGCCACGGCGATCTGCGCGGTCGATCGACCGGCGGCGAGCAGGCGCAGCGCGTCGATCTCCCGGGCAGACAGGACCGGCCTTCCGTCGTGGCGCGCGCCGTCGGATTCGGCAGCGGGCGGATCGGGCATGGCGGCGCTCCGTTCCCCACGGTCGCACCGCACCCGGCCGCTCCCGGTCCGTTGCGACGGACTTCTGCAGCACCCCGCGGGGCCGGGCGACCGGTACGGTCGCCGCGGCTCCAGGTGCCGTCACGCTAGAAATCCGCAGCCGAAGACGCTTCACGGATGTGGTCGGCCTCTTCCGCATCCTGGCCACCGGGCGCAGCGGAAGGAGCTCACATGGACCGTTTCGTGCGCTACGCCGCGCTGACCGGCTACCCGGAGCTCGCTCGCTCCGTCGGCCTGGACCCGGCACGGCTGATGACCGACGCGGGGCTGGACATCGCCGACCTGGCCGAGCAGGACAAGTGGATCCCCGCCGTCCCGGTCGCCCGGCTGCTGGAGCGCTCGGCTGCGGAGTCCGGCGTCGAGGACTTCGCCGTCCGGCTCTCCGGCCGCCGGCGGCTCTCAGCGCTGGGCCCGCTCAGCGTGGTGCTGCGCGAAGAGCCCGATCTCCGCAGCGCCCTGGACCTGCTGATCCGCTACGAGCAGGCCTACAGCGGCATCCTCGACCTGCGGCTGCTGGAGGCCGACGGGCTGGCCACGGTGCAGGTCTGGCTGGAGTTCGGGGCGCCGGTACCGGTCCGCCAGAGCATGGACCTGACCGTGGCCAACCTGCTCGGCGTGCTGCGCTCGCTGGTGCGCGCCGACTGGCAACCGCTGTCCGTCCTCATCGCGCACCGTCCGCCGGCCGACCTCGCCGTGTTCCGGCAGGTGTTCGGCCCGGGCCTGCGCTTCGACCAGCCGTTCACCGGCGTGGTCTTCCCGGCCGGCGATCTGGACCTGCCGACGGTGACCGCCGATCCGGTGTTGCGACCCTACGCCCGCCGACTGCTGGACACCGTGCTCCCCCCACCTCCGGCGACCCCGACCGCGCAGGTCCGCTCGATGGTGGAAGTCCTGCTGCCGACCGGGCGGTGTTCCCTGGCGCACGTCAGCCGCGCCCTGCACGTCCCACCCCGCACCCTGCACCGGCACCTGGCCGAAGAGGGAGAGAGCTTCTCGGCGATCGTGACCGACATCCGCGCCGGGTGGGCCGAGCGGTACCTGGGCACCGACACCTACTCGCTGACCGAGATCGCCCATCTGCTGGGCTTCGCCGCGCCCAGTGCGTTCTCCGTGTGGTTCCGCAGCCACTTCGGCACCACCGCGACCGAGTGGCGCCAGCGCGGCCGCGCCGGGCCCGCATCGACCCTGCGGCTGCAGCACGGGAGCGACGACCGTGCCTGACGCCGGCGCCGACCCGCCGGTCCCCGGGGCGACCCGGGCGCACTACCCCTGGCTGGTCTTCGCGCTGGCGTTCGCGCTGCTGCTGTCGGACTTCATGTGCCGGCAGGTGCTGGCCGCGGTGTTCCCGTTCCTCAAGGCGCAATGGGCGCTGACCGACACCCAGCTCGGCGCGCTGAGCAGCGTCGTCGCGCTCACCGTCGCGCTGCTCACCGTTCCGCTGTCGGTGCTCGGCGACCGACTCGGCCGTCGCCGCGCCATCCTGGCGATGGCCGGGCTGTGGAGCCTGGCCACCCTGGGCTCGGCGCTCGCCGCCGACTACGGGCAGCTGCTCGCCGCCCGGGTACTCGTCGGCGTCGGCGAGGCGGCCTACGGCAGCGTCGGCCTCGCCGTCGTGCTCGCCCTCTTCCCTGCCCACCGTCGCGCGACGTTGTCCGGGGCGTTCACCGCCGGCGCCGCGTTCGGCGCCGTGCTCGGCATCGCCGTCGGAGGCGCCCTGGCCCCCCGGTTCGGCTGGCGGTGGGCCGTCGCGGCGATGGCCGTGCTCGGCCTCGTGCTCCTCGTCCTGTTCCAGATGCTGGTCACCGACGACAAGCTCGCCCGGCACACCGTGCCCGACGCCGGCGACGCCGTGCCCGGGGCTCGGTTGCGTGCGCCGCTGTCGGCGGTGCTGTCCCCGCCCGCGGTGCTGTGCACCTACCTCGGCAACGGCCTGCAACTGTTCGTCGCCGGCTCCCTGCTGGCCTGGCTGCCCAGCTACCTCAACCGCAGCTACGCGCTCCCCGCGGGGACCGCCGCCATGCTCGCCGCCGGCCTGCTGCTACTCCTGGGCGTCGGGATGATCGGCTGCGGAGCGCTCACCGACCGGCTCGCCCGCACCCGGCCGCTGCGCCGCTGGACCACCGCGATCGGCTATTCAGTGGCCTCGCTGGCCCTGCTCGGCGGCGGCTTCTCCGTGCCCGCCGGACCGGCGGAACTGGCCCTCATCGGCGCCGGGGTCTTCTTCGCCGCCGGCACCTCCGGCCCGGCCGGCGCCCTGGTCACGGAGCTGACACCCGCGTCGATCCGGGCCAGCGCGCTGGGCATGCTCGCCCTGGCCAACAACCTCATCGGCCTGACCGCCGGCCCGGTGGTCACCGGAGCGCTCGCCGACCGGTTCGGGCTGCCGACCGCGCTGCGGCTCGTGCCGGTCGTCTCCCTCGCCGCCGTGGCCGTGCTCACCATCGGACGGCGGATCACCCCGAACCGCCCGGGCCTCGCCACAGAACTGACACCGGCGACGGACTCGTAGTACCCCCGTTGCGGAGCCGTCGACCGTGGGGACCGCCGGGATGCCGGGTTGACGGCCGGCACAACGGTCGTTCGGGTCAGGACATCTCGGGCTCGTCCGGGTCCAGTCGCCGTCGCCCGCCAAGACGTGGTGGTCCAGGTGCAACTGGCTCAGGACGCCGCGCAGGGCCGGCGAGGCGCCGCGCAGAGTGATCCGCGGTCGGGCCGCAGCGCCCGGCGGTAGGCGCGCAGGCCGGCGTGGTCGGCGACGGCGCCCGCCGGGACAGCAGGTCGGCGTTGGGCGACGGGCTGGAGGCTCTGGGGCCCCGCCCGGTGAGGCGCCGCGGCCCGGTGAGGGCCTCTGTCTCTCCCAGGCGGGGTTGCGCGTCATCTTTCATGGACACGTCCGTCCGCAGCCCGGCGCCGATGCCGCTCCGGTGATGGTCGGGCCGCCCCGACCGAGCCGGAGGCGACGGCATCCCGGCCGGTCCTCCGCTGAGTCCTGGTGTTCTGGTCAGGGCGCGTGGACGATGCTGTGGGCGCGCCCCGCGGCCGACGTCGATCGAGACCTGCCCGACTGGTGAGCGTTCGCTCCGGCGAACGGGGGCGCTCGCCCCGGTGGCAGAAGCCACCGTGCACCCCGTTCCGCCCGTCCCTCCACCGCAGACGCGCGGTCGCGCGGAGTGGGTCACCACACGCGACCTCGAGCTGCTCCCGCACCCGCCGTTCGGGCGGTGGACGATCACGATGAACCCCGTAAGCACCCGCATCCGCGTCCGCCGCCTCGAGCACCGGCTGCCGGTCACCGGGCGTGCGCAGCTCGTGGACGGCGCCCGCCAGCACTGAATCATCTGGTCTCGCCCTCGCATCTGCCCTGCAGCTCGAGGACGCCGGTGGCACCGGCGGACCGGAGGTTGGACCCGCAGGCGCCGGGGTACAGACGCCGCCACCGGCAGGCGACAGAGGGCCATCCGAGTCCGGGGCGCACCTGCCGGTGAACTCACGCCCGGCACGCGCCCCGTTCTCCGCAGCATCGTCGGTGCACAGGGACCCGTCCGCTGAGCAGTCCCGCACCATGGGCGAGTCCACCGCGCGACCCGCCTCACGACGTGCTCCTGGGTCACGCGGCCCGGCGCCGCCCATCGCAACCGGAGGACACTCGTGCGCTCCGCGCCGTGGCAGCAGCAGGCACCACCCGACCTCGGCCCCGGCGTGACCACCCTCGGCCGCTGGAGTCCGGCCGGCATCGCGCAGCTCACCGCCGGCCGGCTGCAGCTCGGCGCCGCGCTCCACGACGGGAGCCGGCCCGGCCGCGCCGACGATCCTCTCGTCGGTGCTGCAGCTCATGGTGTTGGCGACGATCCTCGACATCAACCAGGGCGTCGCGCTCTTCCCGCTCCAGTTGCTGTTCGCGAAGTTCTTCGTCGTCATCACCGTGGTGATCGGGTTCATCGTCGACGTCCCGGATCCCGGCGTCATGCAGCGGCCGCCGCGCGCGCCGGGCACGAAGATCGTCAACCCCCCTCAGGTCGTCCGCTGGGTGGTCACCGGGTTCATCGTCGCCGCGTGCGGCCTGGCCGTGCTCGCCTGGGGGCCGGACGAGCCCAGCACCGAGCAGGCGTCGGCGTCCATGACGATGGCCTTCGCGGTCGTGTCGCTCAGCGCGGTCAACATCGGGCTGGTGATGCGGCGGGAGCGGGAGGCGCCGTGGTCGTCGCCGGTCTTCCCGTACCTCGGCTGGATCGTCTGCGGCTGGGCCCTCACGTGGGCGGCCGTGGAACTCGACATGCTCGAGCGCCTGCTCGACACCACGTCGCTGACCGGCGGGCAGTGGTTGACCGTGATCGGCCTCTCCCTCATCGCGCCGTCCGTCGTCGCGGTCGACAAGGCGGTCCAGCTCAGGCGACAGCGGACCGCGGGCAGGCGAGCTGGCGCGGTGGACACGACCGGGCGATCCCTCGCGGTCGGTTCCTAGCCGACCACGACCAGGCTCAGCCGGCCGCGGTCACCCACTCGACGAGCCCGGCGCGGCGGGGGCGCGGGACGGCCGGCGGCGCCGGGTGTCGGTCGGCCCCCGGCAGCAGCGGATGCCGGCCGGTGTCGCCGTCCGCCGTCGGCCGTGCCCGGCCGGACGCGATCCCAGGAGCGGTCCGCGGCACGGGCACCGGAGGGGAGACCGGGACGACGGCCTCGACGGCGGGCGCCGGGACGACGGCCGCGGTCGGCAGGCGCAGGTGCGCGAGGTCGGTCCAGGCGGTGTGCCGGAGCCCACCCACGACGCAGCGGACGCGGACGCGGCACGTGCCGGTCTCGTCGAACCGCCAGCCCAGCAGGTCACCGGGGAACCAGTGGCCGGCGTGGAAGACCTCCACCGGCTGCGGGTCGCCGCGGAAGCTGCTGGTCGCCACCTCCGCCGCCACGGGCGCGACTGTAGGTGTCCGGACAGAAGCGGAGCGTGAGGCGCGCGCGTACCGGAGGGGGCGTCCGACGCCGTTCCGGTGGGCGTGTATGGTGGAGGTGCGACGCGGGGTGGAGCAGCTCGGTAGCTCGCTGGGCTCATAAC
Organism: Geodermatophilus sp. SYSU D01186; assembly: GCF_054050215.1. Taxonomy (NCBI): domain Bacteria; kingdom Bacillati; phylum Actinomycetota; class Actinomycetes; order Geodermatophilales; family Geodermatophilaceae; genus Geodermatophilus; species Geodermatophilus sp. SYSU D01186. Next base: position 17,606 of record NZ_JBJGYW010000044.1, read on the forward strand.
CCAGAGGTCACAGGTTCGAATCCTGTCCCCGCTACTCCTCGCAGAGGGCCCGGTCACCACGGTGGCCGGGCCCTCTGCCGTTCCAACGCCGGGCCCGGGTTGTGTTGTGCCTCACCCCTGCGTCTCTCTAGCGTTCCGGTCACCGCTGACCGTCCGTGAGGAGGGCGCTCCGTGTCCGTCGAGACCGTGCCACCCGTTCCCGTCGACCTGGACGCCGTCGACCTGTCCGACCGGGAGTGGTGGGCGGGCCCGCCGTCGGTCCGCCACGCCACGTTCGCCGCGCTCCGCCGCGAGCGGCCGTGGGCCTTCTACACCGAGCCGGTCATGCCGATGCTGCCGGTGGGCCCCGGCTACACCGCGGTCACCCGCTACGCCGACGTCGAGGCGATCAGCTCCCAGCCGGCGGTCTTCTGCTCCGGGCAGGGGGCGGTCTCGATCCAGGACATCCCGGCCGACCTCAACGAGTTCTACGGGTCGCTGATCAGCATGGACGACCCCCGGCACGCCAAGATCCGCCGGATCGTGTCGAAGACGTTCACCCCGCGCATGCTCGAGCAGGTGCTCGACTCGGTGCGCGCCGTCGTCGACGACGTCCTCGCCGCGGCCCGGCGGACGGCGGCGGCCCACGGCGGGGCGATCGACGTCGTCGCCGACATCGCCGCACCGATCCCGCTGCGGGTCATCTGCGACATGCTGGGCATCCCCGAGGAGCACCGCGCGAGCGTGCTGGCGCAGTCGAACATCATCCTGTCCGGCGGGGACCCTGACCTCATCGAGGACCAGGACGACCCGCTCAACGCCTTCCTGCTCGCCGGGATGGAGCTGGCCGGGCTCATGGAGCGGCTGGCCGCCGAGCGGCTCGCCCACCCCCGCCAGGACCTCACCACCGCGCTGGTGACCACCGAGGTGGACGGCGAGAAGCTCTCGCACCAGGAGATCGCGTCGTTCTTCATCCTGCTGCTGGTCGCCGGCAACGAGACCACCCGCAACGCCATCTCCCAGGGCGTCCTCGCGCTGCACGAGCACCCCGACCAGCGGGCGCGCTGGATGGCCGACGCCGGCCTGGACCGCACCGCCGTCGAGGAGGTCGTGCGCTGGACCAGCCCGGTCACCTGGATGCGGCGCACCGCCACCCGGGACGGCGAGGTCAACGGCCACCGGTTCGCCGCCGGCGACAAGTTCCTGCTCTTCTACGGCTCGGCCAACCGGGACCCGGAGGTGTTCGCCGACCCCGAGGTCTTCGACCTGGGCCGCGATCCCAACCCGCACGTCGGCTTCGGCTCGAAGGGGCCGCACTTCTGCCTGGGGGCGCACCTGGCGCGGCGCGAGCTCGCCGTCACCTTCCGCGCGCTGTTCGACCAGCTGCCCGACCTGGAGGTGACCGGCGAGCCGGACCGGCTGCGCTCCTCCTTCGTCAACGGCATCAAGCGGCTGCCCGCGCGGCTGGCGGCGGTCGGCTGATGCGGGTCACGGCCGACCTCGAGCGCTGCGTGGGCTCGGGCACCTGCGAGGCCCTCGCGCCCGCGGTCTTCGAGGTCGGGGACGACGGCGTCGTCACGGTGCTGCGGCCGCAACCGGGTGCGGACGAGGAGTCCGACGTCCGGGAGGCCGTCGCCCAGTGCCCGACCCGGGCCCTGGCGTTGGCCGTCGACGACTGACCGGCGGAACAGTGCCGGGCGGGGACGGGTTGCCGCGACCATGGAGCTGACCGTCCGGGACAACCCGGGAGCCGACCGCTACGAGGTCCGGGACGGGGACCGCGTCCTCGGCCTGGCCGCCTACCGGCGCCACGGCGACCAGGTGGTGTTCACCCACACCGAGGTCGACCCCGACCAGGGCGGCAGCGGCGTGGGCGGCACCCTGGCCCGCGGCGCGCTGGACGACGTCCGGTCGCGCGGGCTGCGGGCCGTGCCGCGCTGCCCGTTCATCCGCGGCTGGATCGAACGGCACCCCGAGTACGCCGACCTGGTCGACCAGCCGTCGTGACGCGGGGCCCCGCTACAGGACGTGGTGTCCGTACATCTCGCCCAGCGGGTCGGCGATGAGCTCGATGCGGGCGCCGTCGGGGTCGCGGAAGTAGACCGAGACGCCGCTGTGCACGACGTGCTCCACCCCGGCGTCGGTGAGCCGCTGCACCAGTTCCTCCCAGCGCGCGGGCTCGACGCTGATCGCCATGTGGTGCAGACCGCCGAGCACCTCGGCGTACGGGCCGACGTCGAGGCCGGGGAAGTCGAAGAACGCGATGAGGTTGCCGTTGCCGATGTCGAAGAAGAAGTGCGACGACCCGGGGTAGTCGCGGTTCTCGATCAGCTCGGTCAGCGGGAAGCCCAGGACGTCCTGGTAGAAGCGGACGGTCCGCTCGACGTCGCTGCTGATCAGCGCGGTGTGGTGCAGCCCGCGGGCGGTGGACGCCGGCCGCTCGCCGGCCGGGCGCAGGTGGGCCGCGCGGATGCGGTCGCGCTCCTGCGCGACGGCGGCCAGGTCGACGGCGCTCTCGGTGGTGCTCACGACTGCATCCTCCTCGGGTGGGTGGCCGGGGTCGACGGGGTCCCTCCTCAGGCGAGGGCCTGTTCCAGGTCGGCCAGCAGGTCCTCGACGTCCTCGATGCCGACCGACAGCCGCACCAGGTCCGCCGGCACCTCGAGGGGTGAGCCGGCGGCGCTGGCGTGGGTCATCCGGCCGGGGTGCTCGATGAGCGACTCCACCCCGCCCAGCGACTCGGCGAGGGTGAACACCCGCGCCCGCTCGCAGACCCGCAGCGCCGCCTCCTCGCCCCCGGCCAGCCGGAACGACAGCATCCCGCCGGAGCCGGACATCTGCTTGGCGGCGATGTCGTGGCCGGGGTGGTCGGGCAGGCCCGGGTAGAGCACCGAGGTGACGGCGTCCGAGCCCAGCAGGAACTCGGCGATGCGGGCGGCGTTGGCCTGGTGGCGGTCCATGCGCACGCCGAGGGTCTTGAGGCCGCGCAGCACCAGCCACGAGTCGAACGGGCCCGCCACGGCGCCCATCGCGTTGTGGGAGAAGGCCAGTCGCTCGGCGAGGTCCGCGTCCTCCCCGACGACCAGCGCGCCGCCGACGACGTCGGAGTGCCCGCCCAGGTACTTGGTCGTCGAGTGCACGACGACGTCGGCCCCCAGGGTGAGCGGCTGCTGCAGGTACGGCGAGGCGAAGGTGTTGTCGACGACGAGCAGCGCGCCGGCCTCGTGCGCGACCTCGGCCACCAGGGCGATGTCGGCGATGTTGAGCAGCGGGTTGGTCGGGGTCTCGCACCAGACCACCCGCGTGGTGGGCCGGATCGCCGCCCGCAGCGCGTCGACGTCGTTGAGGTCGGCCGGGGTGTGCTCGACGCCCCAGCGCGAGGCCACCTTCGAGATCAGCCGGTACGTGCCCCCGTAGGCGTCCCCGCCGAGGACGACGTGGCTGCCCGGTTCGCAGACCGTGCGCAGCAGGGTGTCCTCGGCGGCCAGGCCCGAGGCGAAGGCCAGGCCCGCGGTGCCCTGCTCCAGCGCGGCCAGGGCCTCCTGCAGCGCGGTCCGCGTCGGGTTGCCGCTGCGGCTGTACTCGTAGCCGCCGCGCAGCCCGCCGACGCCGTCCTGCTTGTAGGTGGTCGTCAGGTGCACGGGGACGATGACCGCCCCGGTGGCCGGGTCGGGGTCCTGCCCGGCGTGGATCGCACGGGTGTTGAAGCCGGGGGTCGTACCCATGGCTCGACTCCGACCTCGTTCCGCTCCTCGCTCGCCGGCGCTCGCTGCGGTGCTCGCTCGGGCGTCGTCCTCGCGACTCATGCGCCGACCGTAGGCGCGAGGCCGGCCAGGTGCCCGAGCACGTCCTGCCGGGTGACGACGCCGGCAGGCTTGCCGTCGACGTGGACCAGCAGGGCGTCCGCGGAGCCCAGCGCGGCCACCGCGGCGTTGACCGGCTCGCCCGAGCCGATGATGGGCAGCGGCGCCGACATGTGCCGCTCCACCCGGTCGCCGAGCCGGGCCCGGCCCTCGAAGAGAGCGTCGAGCAGGGTCTTCTCGTCGACGGACCCGACCACCTCGCCGGCGGTCACCGGCGGCTCGGCGCGCACCACCGGCAGCTGGCTGACGCCGTACTCGCGGAGGATGTCGATCGCCTCGCGGACGGTCTCGTTGGGGTGGGTGTGCACCAGCGTCGGCGTCTCCCCGGACTTGGTGCGCAGCAGCTCGCCCACCGTCTCCTCGCCGCCGGTGGCGTCGAGGAAGCCGTAGTCGGCCATCCACTCGTCGCTGAAGATCTTGCCGAGGTAGCCGCGGCCGCCGTCGGGGAGGAGGACGACGAGGACGTCGTCCCGGGTCAGGTGCTCGGCCGCGCGCAGGGCGGCGACCACGGCCATCCCGCAGGAGCCGCCGACCAGCAGCCCCTCCTCGCGGGCCAGCCGCCGGGTCATCGCGAACGAGTCGCCGTCGCTGACGGCGATCACCTCGTCGGCGACGGTGCGGTCGTACGTCGACGGCCAGAAGTCCTCGCCGACGCCCTCGACCAGGTACGGCCGGCCGGTGCCGCCGGAGTAGACCGACCCCTCCGGGTCGGCGCCGATGACCCGCACCCGCCCGCCGGAGGCCTCCTTGAGGTAGCGCCCGGTGCCGCTGATCGTGCCGCCGGTGCCCATGCCGGTGACGAAGTGGGTGATCCGCCCCTCGGTCTGCGCCCAGATCTCCGGGCCGGTCGTCTCGTAGTGGGACTGCGGGTTCGCGGGGTTGGAGTACTGGTCCGGCTTCCACCCGCCGGGCGTCTCGCGGGTGAGCCGGTCGGACACCGAGTAGTAGGAGCGCGGGTCGGCGGGGTCCACGGCGGTGGGGCAGACGACGACCTCCGCGCCGTAGGCCCTCAGCACGTTGATCTTCTCCTGGCCCACCTTGTCGGGGCACACGAACACGCACCGGTAGCCGCGCTGCTGGGCCACCAGCGCCAGGCCGATGCCGGTGTTGCCGCTGGTCGGCTCGACGATCGTGCCGTTCGGCTGCAGGGCGCCGCTCGCTTCGGCGGCGTCGACCATGCGCACCGCGATGCGGTCCTTCACCGAGCCGCCGGGGTTGAGGTACTCGACCTTGGCGAGCACGAGCGGGGCGTCGGGACCCAGGTCGCGGGTGACCGAGGTCAGCCGCACCAGCGGGGTGTTGCCGACCAGGTCGATGACGGACTCGGCGTACTGCACGGGGCCCTCCTCGGCGGGCGCCGTCCACCGGCACCTCGACGCACCCATCCCACCAGACCGCCGACGGGTTCCGGCCGGCCCCGCCGCCGTCCGGGCGAGCACGCTCGTCGCGGCGCACGGGGAGCCGCTCGGACCGTGCCGGCGGGGCCACCATGTCAGTGTCCTGACACCGCCACGGGGGCCGTGAACCGGAGGGCGCCATGTCCACTCCACCCGCCACCGCCGTCATGACCAGGGCACTGATGGACGAGCTGGTCGACGGTCACTACCGGGCCGAGGAGACCGCCGATCTCGACTCGCTCGTCGCCGGTTTCGCGGCCGACGCCGAGCACGACGTCGTCGGCCGTCCCGGTGGACCGCTCCACGGCACCGACCGGATCGCGGAGTTCTACCGGGACCTGTTCGCCGACCTGCGGATCGACCGGTTCGAGCCCGTCCGGCGGTGGTACGGGCCCGACCACGTCGCCGACGAGTCGCTCCTGCACGCGACGGCCGTGGGACGGCCGTTCGGGCTCGACGGTCGGGGGCGGCCGGTACGGGTCCGGTTCCTGCACGTCTTCGACTTCCGGGACGGCCGGATCAGCCGGGAGAGCGCCTGGATCGACATGGCCGCGATCCAGCAGCAGCTCGGCGACTGACGGCGCCCGTACCGGGTGTCGTCCGGCGCGGTCGGGGGCATCGGCCCGGCATGACCGAGACCGTCCCCGCCGTGCCGCTCGCCGACGGCCGCCGCATGCCACTGGTCGGCTTCGGCACGTGGCAGCTGACCGGGCCGACCTGCTACGACGCCGTCCGCACCGCTCTGGACGCCGGCTACCGGCACCTGGACACCGCGACGATGTACCGCAACGAGGCCGAGGTCGGGCGGGCGCTGCGCGACTCCGGCCTCGACCGGGACGAGGTCTTCGTGACCACCAAGCTGCAGCCGAGGGACGCCGGCCGCCCCGACCGGACACTGTCGGCGTCGCTGGACGCGCTCGGGGTCGATGCCGTCGACCTGTGGCTCGTCCACTGGCCGATCGACGGTGGCGGCGAGGGCGTGTGGGAGCGCTTCGTCGCCGCCCGCGAGGCCGGCCGGGCCCGGGCGATCGGGGTCAGCAACCACTCCCTCGTCCAGGTCGACCGGCTGACGCGGGCGACCGGCGTGACGCCGCAGGTGAACCAGGTCAGCTGGGCGCCGGCGCGGTACGACGCGGCGGTTGAGGCGGGGCACCGGGAGCGTGGGATCGTCCTCGAGGGCTACAGCCCGTTCAAGAACACCGACCTCGGGGACCCGGTGCTGCGGGAGGTCGCCGACGCGCACGGCGTGACCCCGGCGCAGGTGGTGCTGCGCTGGCACGTGCAGCACGGCGTCGTCGTCATCCCCCGGTCCGCCACGCCGGAGCGGATCCGCGCCAACCTGGCGATCGGCGGTCTCACCCTGACCGACGGCGAGATGGCGCGGATCGACGGCCTGTCGCGGGGGTGAGGGACGGCGACACCCCCGTTCCGTCTTGTCGCCCCGGACCGCGGCGCCGACGCTGGGCGGGGGAGCCGGCTGGGGCAGGGGGCGCGGGGTGACGACGGTCGACGACTCGGTGTTCGAGGGCTCGTTCTGGCGGGACCCGTACCCGGCCTACGAGCGGCTGCGGGCGCAGGCCCCGGTGCGGCAGGTGGCGCTGCCGCGGGGCGGCAGTACGTGGCTCATCACCCGCTACGACGACGTGCGCGCCGCGTTCACCGATCCCCGGCTGGTCAAGGACCACCGGGCGACCCTGCCGCCGGAGTTCCGTGCGCGGGCCCCGCGCCTGCCGGGGCCGTTCGGCTCGATGATGATCCTGCTGGACCCGCCGGACCACACGCGGCTGCGGCGGCTGGTCGCCCGCGCGTTCACCCCGCGGCGCACCGCCGAGCTGCGGCCGCGCATCGAGGTGCTGGCCGCCGGGCTGCTCGACGGGCTGCCCACCGGGGAGCCGGTCGACCTGCTGGCCGGCTACGCGGTGCCGCTGCCCATGGCCGTGATCTGCGAGCTGCTCGGGGTGCCCGAGGCCGACCGCGACGCCTTCGGCCCCTGGTCGCGGGCGCTGGTGGACGACCGCGACGACGCCGACGAGCAGCAGGCCACCGCCGGCCTGGCGCGGTACCTGTACGACCTCGTCGAGGTCAAGCGGCGGTCCCCGGACGGCGCCCTGATCTCGGCCCTGGTCGAGGTCTCCGAGTCCGGCGACCAGCTGAGCACCGAGGAGGTCGTCGCGATGGGCGTGCTGCTGCTCATCGCCGGGCACGAGACCACCGCCAACCTCATCGGCAACGCGGTGCTGGGGATCGCCACCGACGCGGCGCTGCGGGAGCACCTGCGGAGCGACCCGGAGCGGATCCCCGCGGCGATCGAGGAGTTCCTCCGCTGGGACGGCCCGGTGCACAACGCCCCGCTGCGCTTCGCCGCCGAGGACGTCGAGTACTCCGGCACCACGATCCCCGCCGGGTCGGTGGTGACGCTCTCGGTGGGAGCGGCCAACCGCGACCCGGCCCGCTTCGACCGGCCGGAGCTGCTCGACCCCGACCGCGACGCCGGTGGCCACCTGGCCTTCGGCCACGGGCTGCACTTCTGCCTCGGTGCCCCGCTGGCGCGGCTGGAGGGGGAGGTGGCCCTGCGCTGGCTGCTCGACCGGTTCCCCGGCCTGCGCCTGGCCGTGCCGGCGGAGGAGCTGCGGCACCGGCGCAGCGTCATCGTCCACGGCCTGGAGCGGCTGCCGGTGCTGCTCTCGTAGCGGGACCGCGACGGGGCGGTGGCGGTCGAAGAACCCGCGGGGCGAGGATGCGCGGGTGACCTCCTCCCACCCTGTCGGAACCCGCCCGCTCGGCCGCGACGGCCTGGTCGTCTCCACCCTCGGCCTCGGCTGCATGGGGATGAGCCAGAGCTACGGAGCCGCCGACCGCGACGAGTCGGTCGCCACCATCCACCGCGCGCTGGACCTCGGCGTCACCTTCCTCGACACCTCCGACGTGTACGGCGACGGGCACAACGAGGAGCTCGTCGGCGAGGCGATCGCCGCGCGGCGCGACGAGGTGCAGCTGGCCACCAAGTTCTCCATCTCGCGTCAGGACGGCCGCATGGTCATCGACGGCCGCCCGGAGAACGTGCGGGCCCGCGCCGAGGCGAGCCTGCGCCGGCTCGGGGTCGACGTGATCGACCTCTACTACCAGCACCGGGTCGACCCGCAGGTGCCGATCGAGGACACCGTCGGCGCGATGGCCGAGCTGGTGCAGCAGGGCAAGGTCCGCCACCTGGGCCTGTCCGAGGCCAGTGCCGCCTCGATCCGCCGCGCGGTCGCCGTCCACCCGATCGCCGCACTGCAGAGCGAGTGGTCGCTGTGGACCCGCGACCTCGAGGGTGAGGTGCTGGGCGTGGCCCGCGAGCACGGGATCGGGATCGTGCCGTTCAGCCCGCTGGGCCGCGGCTTCCTCACCGGCGCGATCACCAGCCCCGAGGACTTCGCCGAGGACGACTTCCGGCGCGGCCACCCGCGCTTCACCGGGGACGCCTTCGCCGCCAACCTCCGGCTGGTCGAGGCGGTCCGGGCCATGGCGGCGGAGAAGGGCTGCACGGCCGGCCAGCTGGCGCTGGCGTGGGTGCTGGCGCAGGGCGGGGACGTCGTCCCGATCCCCGGCACCAAGCGGCGCTCCTACCTCGAGGAGAACGTCGGCGCGGCCGCCGTCGAGCTGTCGGACGACGAGCTGGCCCGGCTGTCGGCGATCGCCCCACCGGGCGTGGCCGAGGGCAGCCGGTACGCCGACGCCTCCTACGCCTACGGCGACAGCCCCGAGCGGGCCGCGCGATGACGACGCCCGCGCGAGCATCGCAGGGAGCGCCGGCGACCGAGGAGCGGAACGGGGTCGGGGTCGAGCCGGGTGGCAGCGCGCCCGACCCGAACTGCGGGGTCGCCCACGGCGCACCGGCCGGCGAGCAGACCGGGCGGCTGCTGGTCGCCGTCTTCGCCTCCCCGGTGGCCGAGGTGCTCCAGCGGTGGGCCCCCGAGCTCGGCTTCCGCACGGTGCTCCTCGACCCGGACCCGGCCCGCGGCGGCGACGTCCCCGGCATCGCCGAGCTGGACGTCGACCTCGCCGACGCCGACGTCGTCGTCACCGACCACCACCGGCCCGAGCTGGGCGAGGTGCTCCGCGACGCGCTGGCCCGCCCGGTGCGATGGGTGGGCGTGATGGGCAACCCGCGGCACGAGGGGCCGCACGTCGCCGCCCTGGCCGCCCTCGGCGTGGCGCCGGAGGAGGTGGCGCGCGTGCACCGGCCGATCGGCCTGGACATCGGCTCCCGGACGCCGCCGGAGATCGCCCTGAGCACGCTGGCCGGGCTGCTCGCCGACCGGAACGGCCGCAGCGGCGGTTCCGTCCACCGGCCGCGGTGAACGCCGTCCTGCTCGGTGCCGACATCGGCACGAGCGGGCTGAAGCTGGTGGCGCTCGACGCGTCGGGGGCGGTGGTCGCGGAGGGGGAGTCCGGCTACGACGTGGACCGCCCGCGTCCCGGGTGGGCGGAGACCGACCCGGCGCTGTGGCGGCGCGCCCTGGACGACGCGCTCGCCCAGGTCGCCCCTGCGCTGGCCGGCCGCCGGGTGGCGGGGCTGGGCCTGTCGGGGCAGATGCACGGCGTCGTCCTGGTGGACGAGGCCGGCGTGCCGCTGGCCCCGGCGGTGCTCTGGCCCGACTCCCGGGCCGTCGCCGAGGTGGCCCGCTGGCGCGCGCTGCCGGACGACGCCCGCGCCGCGCTGGCCAACCCGCTGGTGCCCGGCATGACCGGCCCGGTGCTCGCCTGGCTGGCGGTGCACCGGCCCGGGCTCGTGGCGCGGGCCGCCGCGGTGCTGCTGCCCAAGGACGCCGTGCGCGCCACGCTCGTGCCCGACGCCGACCCGGGGGTCACCGACCGCAGCGACGCCTCCGGCACGCTGCTGTGGGACTTCGTCGCCGACGGCTGGTCGGCCGCCGCGACCGCCGCGGCCGGGATCGACCCCGGCCGGTTGCCCGCGGTGCGCCCCTCCGCCGAGGTCGTGGGCACCGCCGGCCTCCCGGTCGGCGAGGTGCCGGTGGTGGTGGGCGGCGCGGACACCCCGCTGGCGCTGCTGGCCGTGGGCACCGGCGCCGCCCGCCAGGTCAACCTCGGCACCGGGGTCCAGGTGATCCAGCCCCGGGGCACACCCGCGCCCGCCGCCGACCCGCCGGTGCACTGCTACGCCGACGTCGGCGACGGCTGGTACGCGATGGCGGCGCTGCAGAACGGCGGGCTGGCCTGGACATGGGCTGGCCAGGTGCTCGGGCTGCCCGGCGCGGCGCTGTTCGACGCCGCGGCAGCCGTGCCGGCCGGCGCCGGGGGAGTGGTCTTCAAGCCGTTCCTCACCGGCGAGCGCGGGGGGATCGCCGGTCCGGCCGACCGCGGGAGCTGGACGGGGCTGTCGGCCGGCACCACCCGCGCCGACCTCGCCCGGGCGGCCGTCGAGGGCGTGGTGTTCGCGATGGGCGCGGCGGCGGAGCTGCTGGGTGGCGAGGGGCCGGTCGTGCTCACCGGGGGCGGCGGGCGGTCGCCGGTGGTCTCCCAGCTGGTCGCCGACGTCCTCGGGGAGCCGGTGCGGTACCTGCCGATCCGGAGCGCGTCGGCCGTGGGAGCCGCCCTCCTCGCGGGTGTCGGGACCGGGGTGGAGGTGGCTCCGCGGCGGGAGCCCGGCCTCCTGGTCGAGCCGCGGCCCGGCCCGGAGCTGCGGGCGGCTGCCCGCCGCTGGCGCGGGGGGTGAGCGGAACGGCGGCGGGGCACCACCCGTTGACCGGGAGAGTCCACACCGAGTGCCGAGGAGGAGATCGCGACATGGCGTCGCTGTTCACCAAGCTCACCCAGTTCGCCAACACGCCCAAGGGCCGGGAGGTCATCCAGCAGGCCACCGCGAAGGCCCAGCAGTTCGCCAACGACCCGAAGACCCGCGCCAAGATCGAGGAGGCGCGCCGCAGGTTCCAGGGCGGCCGCGGGTCCAGCGGCGGCGACCGCGGCTGGGGCGTCGGCCACTGAAGAAGGACCACCCTCCTCCCCACGCCTCGCAGGCTCGGCGCGGGCCCCTGGAGGGTGGCCGTTCCAGTACGTCACCTCGGCCGGGCCCGCGGTGGGCCCGGCCGGGGCGCCTCAGGAGGAGGGGCGGAGCAGGCCGAGCGCGGCGTCGTGCAGCGCGCCGTTGGTCGCCAGCGCGCTGCCACCGGCCGGACCGGGCACCCCGGTCAGGTCGGTGAACCGGCCCCCGGCCTCCCGCACGATGACGTCGAGCGCCGCGAGGTCCCACAGTGAGACCTCCGGCTCGCAGGCGACGTCCACCGCCCCCTCCGCCAGCAGCACGTAGCTCCAGAAGTCGCCGTAGGCGCGGGTCCGCCACACCGACCGGGTGAGGTCGAGGAAGCCGCCGAGCAGGCCGCGCTCCTCCCAGCCCGACAGGCTCGAGTACGACAGGCTCGCGTCGGGCAGCGAGGTCACCTGCGAGACGGTGCAGCGGGTGGCCGACTCCAGCCGCCGGCCCGTCCAGGCGCCGACGCCCTTCGCCGCCCACCAGCGCCGGTTGAGCGCCGGTGCCGAGACCAGCCCGACCACCGGCTCGTCGCCGTCGAACAGCGCGATCAGCGTCGCCCACACCGGCACCCCGCGGACGAAGTTCTTCGTCCCGTCGATCGGGTCGAGCACCCAGCGCCGCGGCCCGTGGCCGGTCACGCCCATCTCCTCGCCGAGCACCGCGTCGCGGGTGCGCGCGCGGGCCAGGGTGATGCGCAGCTGCTCCTCGACCGCCCGGTCGGCGTCGGTGACCGGCGTCAGGTCCGGCTTGGTGTCGACCTGGAGGTCCAGCGCACGGAAGCGATCGAGGCTGATCGAGTCGGCCTGGTCGGCGAGCACGTGCGCCAGGTGCATGTCACCCGTGTAGTCCCGGCCCGGTGTCATGGGCACCGAACCTAGCGGGCGCTCAGTCGAACACCGCGGAGCTGACCCCGCTGGGCCCCTCGTACTCGCGGTCCTCGATCTTCTGCAGCGCCCCCAGCACGTCCTCGTCGCTGCCCTTGGCGTGCTCGAGGATCTGCTCCTTCGTGGCCGGGTAGTCCATGCCCTTGAGGGCCTTCTGGATGTCGATGGGGCTCACCATGCCCCCGGGCTACCCGCGCCCCGCCCCGGGGAAGCGCGGATACCGTCGGGACGTGGACGCCGCGACGATCGCCGGGCTGCTCGCCGACCCGGCCCGCCTCAAGGTGGTCGCCGCGCTCGCCCTCGGCGCCGGGACCATCGAGGAGGTCGCGCAGGCCACCGGGCTCTCCCTCAAGGACGTCGCCCTCGCCGCCCGCCGGCTGGCCCGCGCCGGCCTGGTCCGCCGCGACCGGCACGACCTCGAGCTGCTGACCGACCGCTTCGGTGCAGCCGCCCGGGCCGCCGCGGAGTCCGCGCCGCCGCCCGAGCCGCTGTCGGACGACCCGGCGGAGCACGCGGTGCTGTCGGCGTTCGTGCGCGACGGGCGGCTGGTCTCCATCCCGGCCCAGCACAGCAAGCGGCGGGTGGTGCTCGAGCACCTGGTTCGGGTGTTCGAGGTCGGCGTCCGCTACCCGGAGCGGGAGGTCAACGCGCTGCTCGCCGTCTGGCACCCCGACACCGCCGCGCTGCGCCGCTACCTGGTCGACGAGGGCCTGCTCACCCGGGAGGCGGGCCTCTACTGGCGCAGCGGCGGCTGGGTCGACGTCTAGGAGAACGGGGCCGCGAATCCGCTGGTCCGCACGGCGATCGCAGCCCACACTGCGCGCGTGCCCGACGCCGACGACCTCCGCGCCCTGGCCCGCTCGTCGCCGTGGCGTTGGACGACGCTGCGGTTCACCCTGCGCCGGTGGCGGGTGGGCGGGCCGGTGCGGGCGTGGGTGCGCCGGCCCGACGCGCTGCGCGTGGAGGCGGTCGACGGCGGCCTGCTGCAGGTGGTGCGGGAACAGCGGCGGCAGGTCGGCGTCCTCACCGCGGACGGCGGGCGGACCCTGACGCTGCCCTGGCCGGCCGAGGGCCCGGCGCCGGTGCTGCGGGGCGACGGGCTGGTCGCCGAGCGGCCGCGCGAGCTGTCCTACGACGACCCGATGTACCAGAGCTACGAGTGGGTGGCCCTGCTCGACCCGGTGGAGCTCGCCGACGGGCGCGACGCCACGACCGGCGCCCCGGGTCCGGCCGGGCTGGAGGTCGACCGTGTCACGGAGGTCGAGCACGGCGGGCGGCCGGCCTGGGAGGCGGTGGTCCGGACGACGCCGGCCTACGAACCGCGCTGCGCGTGCTGCTCGCTGCTGCGCGACCGGCGCATCGACGAGCTCGAGTGGGGCGCCCCGCAGGAGGGCGCCGAGTACCCGACGCGGCACCGGGTCCGGCTCGACGTGCAGACCGGCGTCTGCGTGCTGACCGAGGCGCTGGACGGCACCTGGGCCGGTGACGGGCACGACCTCCGCATCGAGGCCGTCGACGAGCCGATGGACGACCGGCTCTTCGCCTGACCCCGCGTCAGTAGCCGGGGCCGAGCTGGCCGACGGCGTCCAGCAGCCGGCGCAGGCTCTCCAGCCGCTCACGGCGGGCCGGGGGGCCGGCGTCGGCCCACGCGTCCAGCACGCAGTCGGGGTCCGCGGCGGTGTGCCCGCAGCCGGGCGGGCAGTCGACGGCGGCCTCGGCGACGTCGTCGAACGCGGCCACGACGTCCTCCGCGGTGACGTGCGCGAGCCCGAACGAGCGGATGCCGGGGGTGTCGATGACGGTGCCGCCGCCGGGCAGGTCAAGCAGCACCGCCGAGGACGACGTGTGCCGCCCCTTGCCGACCTTGGTCACCTCGCCGGTGGCCCGGAACGCGTCGGGCACCAGCCGGTTGACCAGTGTCGACTTGCCGACACCGGACTGGCCGACCAGCACGCTCATCCGCCCGTCGAGGCGGTCCAGCAGCCCGTCCAGCGGCGTCTCCCGCGACATCGGGACGGCGTCGACGTCCAGGCCCGCGTAGCGGTCCAGCAGCGGCTGCGGGCTGGCCAGGTCGGTCTTGGTGAGGCACAGCAGCGGCTCGAGCCCGCCGGCGTAGGCGGCCACCAGGCAGCGGTCGAGGAAGCCCAGCGCCGGCTCCGGGTCGGTGACGGCGGTGACGACCACAAGCTGGTCGGCGTTGGCCACCACGACCCGCTCGGTGGGGTCGGTGTCGTCGGCGGTGCGCCGCAGCGACGTCGTCCGCTCCTCGATGACGACGATGCGGGCCAGGGTGTCGGTGCGCCCGCTGGTGTCGCCCACCAGCCGCACCCGGTCGCCGACGACCACCCCGTGCCGGCCCAGCTCCCGGGCGCGCATCGCGGTGACCTCCAGCGGCCCGCCGTCCGCGCCGTCGACGCGCACCGTCATCCGGCCCCGGTCGACGGCGACCACGAGCCCCGGGACGGCGTCGTCGTGGGTGGGGCGCGTGCGGGTCCGCGGTCGCGAGCCGCGGCGGCTCGGCCGGACCCGGATGTCGTCCTCGTCGGACCGGCGATCGTGCCGGCGGCTCAGCGCTCGGCTCCGAGCATCGTGGTCCACCGCTCGACGAAGTCGGGGAGGGTCTTGGTCACCGCTCCCGGGTCGGCGGCCTCGACCCCGTCGATCGCCAGTCCGAGCACGGCCGCGGCGTGCACCATGCGGTGGTCGGCGTAGGAGTCCAGGCGGGCGGGCCGCCGCGGGCCGGGGGTGACGACCAGCCCGTCGGGCAGCTGTTCCACCGTCGCCCCGACCGCGCTGAGCACCTCGTCGAGCGCCTGCAGCCGGTCGGTCTCGTGCCCGCGCAGGTGCCCGATGCCGGTCAGCCGGGAGGAGCCGTCGGCCAGGGCGCACAGCGCGGCCAGCACCGGGGTGAGCTCGCCGACCTCGCCCAGGTCGGCGACCAGTGGTGCGATGCGGCCGCCCCCGCTGACCTGCAGGCCGTCGCCGGTCCGCGTGACCGACGCGCCCATCTCGGTCAGCAGCCGGTCCAGCTGCCCGCCCGGCTGCGTGGTCACCTCCGGCCAGTCGCGGACGGTGACCCGCCCGCCGGTCACCAGCGCCGCCGCGAGGAACGGGGCGGCGTTGGACAGGTCGGGCTCGAGCACCTCGTCGCGGGCGGCGATCGGGCCGGGGGAGACCCGCCACCCGCGGTCGGTGGCCGCGACCTCGACGCCGCGCTCCCGCAGGGACGCCACGGTCATCTCCACGTGCGGCATCGACGGCAGCCCGCCGGCGAGCGCGAGGTCGAGGCCCTCGTCGAAGCGGGCGGCGGCCAGCAGCAGGCCGGAGACGATCTGCGAGGACTCGCTCGCGTCGACGGTCACCGCGCCGCCGCGCACCCGCCCGGTGCCGTGCACGGTGAACGGCGCCCGCCCGCGGCCGCCGTCGTCGATCTCGACGCCGAGGTCGCGCAGCGCCGCGATCAGGCCGGCGTTGGGCCGCTCGTGCAGCCGTGGGTCGCCGTCCACCCGGACCGGGCCGGTGGCCAGCGCCGCGACCGGCGGCAGGAAGCGCAGCACGGTGCCGGCCAGCCCGGCGTCGACCTCGGCCGGGCCGCGCAGCTCCCCGGGGGTGACCAGCCAGTCGTCACCGTCATCGGAGACCGGCACCCCCAGCGCGCGCAAGGCGGCGGCCATGAGGTCGGTGTCGCGGGCGCGCAGCGGGCGCACCAGCCGGCCCGGGCCGTCCGCGAGGGCGGCCAGCACCAGGGCGCGGGCGGTCAGCGACTTGGAGCCGGGCAGGGCCACGACGGCGTCCACGGGGGTCCCACGGTGCGGCGTCGTCCAGACCTGCGTCACGGCCCCCAGTGTGCCCTGCGCGGGTCAGCCCCCAGCAGGACGGCGACGGCGGCGGCCACCCGGCGCTCCCAAGCCGCCCCGGCGTCGGCGCCCTCGACGGCGGGGGGGGGGGGGGGGGGGGGGGGGGGGGGGGGGGGCCCCGCGGCCCGGGGGGGGGGGGGGGGGGGGGGGGGGGGGGGGGGTGGGGTCGCGGGGGGGGGGGGCG
>NZ_JBJGYW010000045.1:0-33192 GCF_054050215.1 Geodermatophilus sp. SYSU D01186
AGATCCTGGTCGACCTGGGCGTGCACACCATGCGGCTGCTGACCAACAACCCCGCCAAGCGGGCCGGCCTGGAGGGCTACGGCCTGAAGATCACCGGCCGGGTGCCGCTGCCCAGCCACGTCACCGCCGAGAACCTCGCCTACCTGCGCACCAAACGCGACCGGATGGGACACCTGCTCGACATCATCGAGCCCGAGACGGAGTCCGGCCCGGACGACGTCCCCACCGTGCCCGGCACCGACGTGCCCCTGCACCAGAACGAGCAGATGTCATGAGCGGACACGGAGCGCCGGAGGTGCAGGCGGTCGACGCGGCGGGCCTGACCCTCGGCATCGTCGCCACCACCTGGCACGCGGAGATCACCGGCTCGCTGCTGGACCGCGCGGTGGCCGCCGCCGTCGCCAGCGGGGTCCCCGAGCCCACCGTCGTCCGGGCGCCGGGCGCGGTGGAGCTGCCGGTGGTCGCGCAGGCGCTGACCGAGCGGCACGACGCCGTCGTCGCGCTGGGCGTGGTCATCCGGGGCGGGACGCCGCACTTCGAGTACGTCTGCGACGCGGTCACCGCGGGCCTCACCCGGGTCGCCCTCGACGCGGGGACCCCGGTCGGCAACGGCGTCCTGACCTGTGACACCGAGGAGCAGGCGCGCGACCGCGCCGGGCTGCCCGGGTCCGCGGAGGACAAGGGCTGGGAGGCGGCGATCGCGGCGTTGTCGACGGCGCTCACCCTCCGCCGGCTGCGCGGCGCCTCCCGGCCGACCGGGTTCACCATCCGACCGGCCGACGGGAGCCGCGCGTGAAGACCTTCGACTCGCTGTTCGCCGAGCTCGCCGCCAAGGTGGCCGCCGGAGACCCGACCTCCGGGACGGTCACCGCGGTCCGCGACGGCGTGCACGCGGCGGGCAAGAAGGTCGTCGAGGAGGCGGCGGAGTCCTGGATGGCCGCGGAGCACGAGGGCGAGGCGCGGACGGCGGAGGAGATCAGCCAGCTGCTCTACCGGGTGCAGGTGCTCATGCTGGCCCGCGGGCTGAGCCTGGACGACGTCTACGCCCACCTCTGACGCCGCCACCTCCGACGCCCCACCGAGACCACCGACCCCGAGGAGACCCCCCGTGCTGCGCATCGCCGTGCCGAACAAGGGCGTCCTGAGTGAGCCCGCGGCCGCCATGCTCGCCGAGAGCGGGTACCGGCAGCGGCGCAGCACCAAGGACCTCGCCGTCTACGACCCCGACAGCGACACCGAGTTCTTCTACCTGCGCCCGCGCGACATCGCGGTGTACGTGGCCGCCGGCACCCTGGACGTCGGCATCACCGGCCGCGACATGCTGCTGGAGACCGCCCCCGCCGACGGTGAGGGGGCCGCGGCGGTCGAGGTGATGCCGCTGGGCTTCGGGCGCTCGTCGTTCCGCTTCGCCACCCCCGTCGAGTCGGGCATCGAGACCGTGGCGCAGCTGGCCGGCAAGCGGATCGCGACCGCCTACCCCGTGCTGCTCAAGCGGTACCTGCAGGACCAGGGCATCAGCGCCGGCGTGGTGAAGCTGGACGGCGCGGTGGAGACCGCCTGCCGGCTCGGCGTCGCCGACGCGGTCTGCGACGTCGTGGAGACCGGGACGACCCTGCGGGCGGCGGGGCTGCACATCATCGGGGAGCCGGTGCTGACCAGTGAGGCGATCCTGGTGCGCCGGGCCGGGGCCGAGGAGATCCCGGCCGTCGCCCAGCTGCGCCGCCGGCTGCGGGGTGTCCTGGTCGCCCGGCAGTACGTGATGCTCGACTACGACTGCCCGAACGAGCTGCTGGAGAAGGCGACGGCGCTCACCCCGGGCCTGGAGGGGCCCACCGTCAGCCCGCTGCAGACCGAGGGCTGGTCGGCGGTGCGCGCGATGGTCGCCCAGACCGACACCAACCGCGTGATGGACGAGCTGTGGGAGCTCGGCGCCCGCGCGATCCTGGTCACGAGCATCCACGCCTGCCGGATCTGAGCTCCCGCGGGCACGGTCCGGGCGTCCCGTTCGTCCCCAGGGCATGCGCGTGCTCACCGTGCTCCTGCTCCTCGCCCTCGCTGCCTGTGCGGCGCCGTCGGGCGGCAGCCCGGCGGGGGACGGCACCGCCGCCCCGGCCCCCGGCAGCAGCGCCGGGGAGGACTCCCTGGTGGTCGAGGTCGACCGCGGCGACGGGTCGGCCGTCGAGCGCTGGACGCTGGTCTGCGCCGACGCCGCCGAGGGGGACCACCCCGACGCCCAGGCCGCGTGCGACCAGCTGCGCGACCGGTCCGACGCCTTCGCGCCCATCCGGGCCGACGCGGTGTGCACCGAGCTGTACGGCGGCCCGCAGACGGCGACCGTCACCGGCCGGTGGGGCGGGGAGCCGGTCGACCTGCGGCTGTCCCGCACCGACGGCTGCCGGATCGCCCAGTGGGACTCGCTGGTGCCGCTGATCCCCGAGGCGGTCGCGTTCGAGCAGCTGCCCAGCTGAACGGGCGAGGGCCCTCTCCCGGCACGGGAGAGGGCCCTCGGACGCGTCGGTCAGCGGTTGCGGGTGGTCCGGTCGACGAGGTCGATGGCGGTGCACAGCCCGAGGGCCATGGCCCGGCCGCTCGTGGAGCCGGTGGCCAGCAGCCCGGCGATCGCTGGACCCAGCGGTCGTTCGCCGACCAGGCCGTGCAGCACGGCCGCGTACTCGCCGCTGACCCGCCCGGCCGCCGCGTGCCGCAGCAGCGCGCGGGACAGCTCGGTGGTGCGCCCGGCGGCGAGGGCGTAGACGCCGGCCGCGAAGCGCTCGGCCGACGGGTGGCCCAGCAGCACGAGGCCGGCCATGGTGCCGGCCATCACGTCGTCCCCGGCCGGGGTCAGCCCGGGGCCGAGGCCGACCAGGCGGGCGGCGGTGCGCAGGGCGGCGTCCAGGTCGGCGCGGCGGACCGCACCGCGCAGCGCGGCCAGCGGACCCCCGGGGCCGGCCGGGAGGCCGGGGAGGGTGAACGCGCTGTGCGGCACGCCCTCGCCGTACAGGGCGTTGCGCAGCTGGCGGACGCCCTCGGGCAGCAGCGCGGGACGCGGGCTGGGCAGCCGCGGGCGGGGGTCCCACCAGGCGGCGGCGCTGACGGCGAGGTCGCCGACGACGATGCGCCCGCCACCGACCTCAGCCGGCGCGTCGGGGGGCAGCGCCACCAGAGGGCGGCCGTTGCTCGGGCGGAACAGCACGCAGCCGAGCGGGAGGCGGGCGGCGTCACTGGTGAGGACGCCGACGACCTCGCCCCCGCGCTCGGTGGGCACGTGGAGGTAGACGGCGGCGGGGACGCTCATCAGCACGCGGGCGTGCCGGACGGGACCGCGGAGGAGGCCCGCGACCCCGGTGCTCGCCGACGCCGGCACCGCGGTGGCCGCCCGTGCGGGCGGGGCGGTGCGGGCGGTGGCCTGGGCGGAGTCCCGCGGGAGGGGGATGGTGGGCACCCCGGCCTGTGCGGCCCGGCCCCGCGGGGACGTCGGGGCCCCGGGGCGGGTGCCACCCGGGCCGGCTGTCTCGTCGATCGTGCGCATGGCGGCCTCTTCACCGTGGAGACAACGGGAGGCACCGTCGGCTCGAGACCCCCCGCCCGGCCCCGCGGCTCCGGGCCGGAGGGACTCGGCGTCACCCTGGTCTCGGTGACGGCTTACCATCCAGCGGGCGGAGTGGTTCCGGGTCTCGAACCTAAGCGGCGCGTCGCATGCCCCTGTATGGCGGAAGTCGCCAAGAATGGGGACGTTGGTCCAGGCACTCCTGACAGGGTGTCGTGGTATGGCCGTGTGCATGGGCGTTGTGGAAGGCGGGTGCCGTGACCCAGGGTGATGCATCGCTCACCGTCGCCACTGTGGGTGATGGCGTGGGATCTCTGCGTCGTCGCATGTCGGCAGCGGAGGCATCGGTGACCGAGAACCGCGCGGAGCGCACCACCTGGCAGGAGCGCATGGGGCTGACCCTGCAGGAGGCGCTGCAGCTGCCCGGGCTGGCCGGGACCGACGTGGTCGCCGGGCGCGCCGGGCTGGGCCGCGTGGTCCGCCACATGGTGGTCGACGACCCCAGCGACCCCCTCGCCGTGGCCGGGCCCGACGTCCTCGTCGTCCTCGGTGCGCGGCTGCCGCCCGCCGACCCGGCGAACTACCGGGCCCTGGTCGAGCGGCTGGACTCCATGGGCACCGCGGCGCTGGCGTTCCGCCGGACCGAGGGGCCCGCGCCGGCCCCCGCCGAGGTGCTCGCCGAGGCCGACCGGCGGGGCCTGCCCGTGCTCGCCGTGCCGGCCGACGCCCGGATGGACGAGATCCTCTCCGAGGTGCTCGGCGCGGTCGTCGGCAAGCAGGGCGAGGAGCTCGCCCTCTCCTACCGCATGCACGACCAGTTCATCGACGTCGCCCTCAGCGGCGGCGGGCTGGCCGAGGTGACCGACCAGCTGGCGGTGTTCCTCGAGGGCGCCGCGGTCCTGGGCCTCGGGCCCGACCGCGAGATCGTCACCACGGCCGGCCCAGCCGAGGACGTCGCCGAGATCAGCGACTGGCTGTGGCTGCTGGACGCCGAGGCCGAGGACGAGCTGGCCACGATGGCGCCGTCCCGCCGGCTGTCCGGCGTCCGCGCCGACCAGACCGTGGTCACCCCCGCCGACGTGCTCGCCGACGCCGACCTGTCGCCGGCCGACGGCATCCTGCTGGTCCCCGGCCACCACGAGCTCCCCGGCGGGGTGGGGGAGTACGCGGTCGCGCCGATCATGGCCGGTGAGCAGCGGCACGGCTGGCTGGTCGCCGTCCACCGGACCGGCCCGATGATGGTCGGCGCCGGCGGCGTGCTGGAGCGGGCGGCGGTGGTCTCGGCGCTGTCGGTGATCCGCCAGCAGGCCGTGCACTCCGTCGAGCTGCGCTTCCAGGGGGACCTCGTGCGGCGGCTGGTCGCCGGGTCGCTGCGGCACACCGAGCGAGCGCTGGCCCAGACCCGCTCCTTCGGCTGGCGGCTGGACGGCCCGGTCGTCGTCCTGGTCACCGCCACCGAGACCGCCGCCGACCCGCAGGCCGACCCCACCCGCGCCCTCGACGTCCTCGACCGGCTGGCCGACGGCTGGCGCTCGGCGCTGGAGACCGAGGTCTCCGGGGCGGCGGTCGCGGGGCTGTCGACGGAGATCGTCACGGTGCTGCCGCTGGACGGCCGCACCCCCGAGGAGATCAGCGCGCTGGTCTCGGCGGTGACCTCGCGGGTCAACGCCCGGGTGCGCCGCGTGGGCCGAGTGCTCGGCACCGGCATCGGCCGGCCCGCCGGGTCGCTGTCGGCCCTGGGGGAGGCCCACCAGCAGGCGCAGCGGGCCCTCGGCGTGGGGCAGGAGATCCACGGCACGCAGGCCGTGACGCACTTCGACCAGCTCGGCGTCTTCCGCCTGCTGTCGCTCATCCCCGACAGCACCGAGCTGCGCAACTACGTCGACGAGGTGCTCGGCACGCTGGCCGACGCCACCGACCCGGACTCCGCCGACCTGCGGGAGACGCTGCGGGTGCTGCTGGAGACCAACCTCAACGTCGCGGAGTCCGCCCGCCGGCTGCACTTCCACTACAACACGATGCGCTACCGGATCGGGAAGCTGGAGCGGCTGCTGGGGCCCTTCACCACCGATCCCACGCTGCGGCTGAACCTGCTGCTGGCCCTGCACGCCGCCCGGATGCGCGGGCTGGACCAGCCGCACCGGCCCCCGGTGGACGCCGCGATGACGGCCGCCACCGACGAGGGGTTCGACGCGCTGGTCTGAGTCGAGTAGGAAGGCCCTCGTGGGTTCGGGCATCGACGCGCTGGTGGCGCGCATGACCGACCTCCAGGGCCCGCTGGAGGCCGACCGGGACCCGGCCCGGTTCTTCCACGGGGTCTACCTGCGCACCACCCAGGCCGTCGGGGTCGCCATCCGCGGGGGCGAGTTCGAGGACCCCGCCTGGGTGGAGGAGTGGGACGTCGACTTCGCCGGCCTCTACCTCGACGCCCTCACCGCGCACCGCCACGACCCGGCCGGCCCGCCGCGGCCGTGGCGGCTGGCCTTCGGGGCGCGGCGGGAGCTGCCGCCCGAGGCGCACGTCCTGCTGGGCATGAACGCGCACATCAACTTCGACCTGCCGCAGTCCCTGGTGCAGGTCATCCCGCCGGCCGGCTTCGACGACCCCGAGATCCGGGAGCTGCGCCGCCGCGACCACGAGCGCATCGACCGGGTGCTGGCCGCGCGCGTCGCCGCCGAGGACGCCGAGCTGCACCGCGCCGGTGGACGGCGGAGCTGCCTGGACCGGCTGCTCTCCCCGGCCAACCGCACCGCCAGCCAGGTCCTGCTGCGTGAGTCCCGGCGGAAGGTGTGGGCCAACGCGCGCGAGCTGGACGCGGCGCGGCGGCACGGCCCGGCGGCCTACGCCCGGCGGGTGGCCGACCTGGAGTCCGCCGCCGCGGCCCGGGTCGACGACCTGCTGCGGCCGGGGCCGGTCCTGCTGCGGCTGGCGGTCCGGGGCTTCGGCGTCACCCTCTCCTGAGAGCTGCCCGCGCCGCGGCCACCGCCATCGGCGACCGGGTCGGACTGCGGTGCGGCCCGGTCTTGCGGTGTCCTCCACGCTCTTGCGCTGCTGCGGTGCCGCACGAGCGTCCACACCACCGCAAGAGCACGGCTCCCGGGGTGCGCGGCGACCTCCCCGGACGTCACCTGGCTCTCGAACCCACCCCGGCCTGCGACCTGCCCGCGCCGCGGCCATCGCCATCGACCAGGCTGGTCCGGTGGGCCGCGCGGGGCGGCCCGGGAGAGGAGCACGCATGACCGAGGTCGCCCGCCCGCTCGACGGCAGG
The DNA here is from genome assembly GCF_054050215.1 of Geodermatophilus sp. SYSU D01186. NCBI lineage: Bacteria > Bacillati > Actinomycetota > Actinomycetes > Geodermatophilales > Geodermatophilaceae > Geodermatophilus > Geodermatophilus sp. SYSU D01186. Next base: position 6,816 of record NZ_JBJGYW010000045.1, read on the forward strand.
GTCGCGCTGGTCACCGGGGCGTCGTCCGGCATCGGCGAGGCCACCGCCGTCGCCCTGGCCGCGGCCGGCGCCGCCGTCGCGGTGGGGGCGCGCCGCCGCGACCGGCTCGACGCCCTGACCGCGAAGCTGCGCGACGACGGGGCCCGCGTGCTGCCGCTGGACCTCGACGTCACCGACGAGCGGTCCTGCGCCGACGCCGTCCGCCGCACCCGCGAGGAGCTCGGCGGCCTCGACGTCCTGGTCAACAACGCCGGGGTGATGCTGCTGGGCACGATCGTCGGGGCGGACCCCGAGGACTGGCGCCGGATGGTGCAGACCAACGTGATGGGCGTCCTGTACATGACCCACGCGGCCATCGACGGCATGGTCGAGCAGGGCTCCGGCGACATCGTGAACATCTCCAGCGTCGCCGGCCGGACCGCCCGCAAGGGCGCCGGGGTCTACAACGCCAGCAAGTGGGCGGTGAACGCCTTCAGCGAGTCCCTGCGCCAGGAGGTCACCGCCCGCGGCGTGCGGGTGTCGCTGGTCGAGCCGGGGGCGGTGGCCACCGAGCTGTCCAGCCACATCACCCAGCCCGAGGCGCGGGAGGCCTCCCGGCAGATGGCCGCGAGCATGCGCACGCTGCAGGCCGACGACGTCGCCCGGGCGATCGTCTACGTGGTCACCCAGCCCCCGCACGTGGCCGTGAACGAGGTGCTGGTCCGCCCCACCGACCAGGAGCGCTGAGAGAGGACCCCCTCCCCACCCGTCGCACGCTCGGGGCGGGACCCGGGAGGGGGCCTAGTCGTGGAAGACCTCGATGCGGGCGCCCATCTCCACCAGGCGCTCGTACAGCTGCTCGTAGCCACGGGCGATGATGTCGACGTTGCGCAACACCGACGTCCCCTTGGCGGCCAGCATGGCCAGCAGGAGGCAGACCGCGGGGCGCAACGCCGGCGGGCAGACCACCTCGGCGCTGGACCACCGCGTCGGACCGGTCACCAGCACCCGGTGCGGGTCCAGCAGCCGGACGTCGGCGCCGAGCCGGGTGAGGTCGGACAGGTGGATCGCCCGGTTGTCGTAGACCCAGTCGTGGATCAGCGTCGACCCGGACGCCACGGCAGCGATGACGGCGAAGAACGGCAGGTCGTCGATGTTCAGGCCGGGGAACGGCATCGGGTGGATCTTGTCCAGGGGCGCGGTCAGCTCCGACGGCCAGATCGTGATGTCGGCCAGCCGGGTGTGCCCGTTGGCGGCGCGGTACTCGGGGGAGAGGGCGTAGCGCAGCCCCATCTCGGCGAGGACGGCGAGCTCCACCTCGAGGAACTCGATCGGCGCCCGGGTGACCGTGAGCTCGGAGCCGGTGACGATCCCGGCGGTCAGCAGGCTCATGGCCTCCACCGGGTCCTCGCTGATCGTGTGGTCGACGTCGGCGTCGAGCACCGGGCGCCCGTGCACGACCAGCGTGGTGGTGCCCAGGCCCTCGATGCCGACGCCGAGCAGCCGCAGGTACAGGCAGAGGTCCTGGACCATGTAGTTGGAGCTGGCGTTGCGGATCGTCGTCGTCCCCTCCGCGCGCGCCGCGGCCAGCAGCGCGTTCTCCGTCACGGTGTCGCCGCGCTCGGTCAGCACGATGGTGCGGTCGGTCCGGCGCGGGGCGGTGACCGTGATGGAGTAGCGGCCGCCGCGCGCCTCCACCTCCAACCCGAAGGGCCGCAGCGCGATCACGTGCGGCTGCACCGTGCGCGTGCCGAGCTCGCAGCCCCCGGCGTAGGGCAGCTCGAACCGGACGGCCCGGTGCAGCAGCGGACCGAGGAACATGATGATGCTGCGGGTGCGGCGGGCGGCGTCGGCGTCGATCCCGGCGAGATCCAGCTCGTCGGGGACCAGCAGGGTGAGGTCCCGGCCGGTGCCGTCCCAGGTCGCCGAGACGCCGATGGAGCGCAGCACGTCGAGCAGGCGGTCGACCTCGACGATGCGGGCCACGTTGCGCAGCGTCGTCCGCCCGCGGTTGAGCAACGCGGCGCAGAGCAGCGCGACGGCGCCGTTCTTGGAGGACTTCACCGCGACGCTGCCGTGCAGCGGCGTGCCACCGGTCACCCGCAGGTGCGCGGGACCGGACGGCCCGACGCTGAACAGCTCGCTCTCCAGGGCCTCCGAGAGCCGGCCGAGCAGGTCGAGGGTGAGGTTCTGGCCGCCCTGCTCGATTCGGGCGACGGCGCTCTGGCTGGTGCCGAGGCGCTCGGCGAGCTCGGCCTGGGTGAGCCCGCGGTGCCGGCGCGCGTCCCGCACGAGCAGGCCGATGCGGCGCATGACGGTGTCCGCGGTGTTCTCCGCGACGGGCTCTGGGACGGGTGGATCTGTGCGAGGCGTGTCGGTGGCCGTCACGGTCCGGGACGGTATCGGCATGTGACTTCGACTCGCCCGGAGCGCGGCGCGGCACTGCGCGGAGGTGGTCCGGCCAGACTGCAGCCATGGACGTTCTCGTGACAGGAGGGACCGGACGCCTCGGCAGCCGGGTGGCCGGGCGGCTCCAGGAGGCCGGCCACTCCGTGCGCCGGATGTCGCGGCGGGGGACCGGGCCGGGCGGGGTCCGCGGCGATCTCGCCACCGGCCGCGACCTGCAGACGGCGCTGGCGGGTGCGGAGGTCGTGGTGCACGCGGCCAGCGACGCGCGGGGTGACTACTGGCAGGCCGACGTCGCCGGCACCCGGCGCCTGGTCCAGGCCGTCGACCGCGAGCGCCTGCGGCACCTGGTCTTCGTGTCGATCGTCGGCGTCGACCGCATCCCCTACGGCTACTACCACGCGAAGTTCGCCGCCGAGCAGGTGCTGCTGGCGTCGGGGCTGCCGGTGACGCTGCTGCGGATCACCCAGTTCCACGACTTCGTCGACGAGCTGCTCGCCACCGCCCGCCGCGGGCCCGTGCTGCCGGTGCCGATGGGCTGGCGGGCCCAGCCGGTGGACGCCGAGGAGGCCGCCGCCCACACCGCCGAGGTCGCCCTGGGCGCGCCGACGGGGGACGTCGTGGAGTTCGGCGGTCCGCAGGAGCTGACCGCCGCCGAGCTGGCACGGGCGTGGGCGGCCGCCCGGGAGCCCGGGGCCCACGTCGTCGCCACGCCCGTCCCCGGCCGGCTGTCCTCCGCGTTCCGGGACGGCGCCGCGCTGCCCACCGGCGGCGCGCGCGGGCACCGCACCTACGGCGAGCACCTGCACGGCTGAACCGGCCCGCCGCAACGGTCCTGCCGGATCCCGCAACGGGCAGGACGACGTCCGGAAACCGCCGGTGCGCCGTCGTCGCCTCCACCTAGGGTCCGGGTCGTGCCCACCCTCGCGTCGCCCGGCCGCACCGCCGTGCCCGTCCTCGCCGCCGTCGTCGTCACCCTGCTGGCCTGGGCGTCGGCGTTCGTCGGCATCCGCGGGGTGGGCGCCGACCTCTCACCCGGGGCGCTGGCGCTGGGCCGGCTGACCGTCGGCACCGCGGTGCTCGGCGTCCTCTGGGCGCTCGCCGGCCGGGCGTGGGTGCGGCCGACGGGGCGCGAGTGGGGGCTGCTGGCCGTCTGCGGGGTCGGCTGGTTCGGCGTCTACAACCTGGCGCTCAACGCCGCGGAGCGGCACCTGGACGCCGGCACCACGGCGATGCTGGTCAACGTCGGCCCGATCCTCATCGCCGTCCTCGCCGGGCTCCTGCTGGGCGAGGGGTTCCCGCGCCGGCTGCTGGCCGGCATCGCGGTCGCCTTCGCCGGGGTCCTGCTCATCGGGCTGGCCACGCGCGTCGCGGACGCCGAGGTCCTCGGCGTCGTCTTCTGCCTGGTGGCGGCGGTGACCTACGCGGCCGGGGTGGTCGCGCAGAAGCCGGTGCTGCGACGGCTGCCTCCGCTGCAGGTGACGCTGACCGCCTGCGCCGTCGGTGCGCTGTGCTGCCTGCCCTGGGCCGGGGCGCTCGCCGGGGAGCTCGCGCGGGCGCCGGCGGCCTCCGTCGCCGGGATGGTCTACCTCGGGGTGGTACCGACGGCCCTGGCGTTCAGCACCTGGGCCTACGCGCTGGCCCGGATGGACGCCGGGACGCTGGGCGTGACCACCTACCTGGTGCCGCCGCTGGTCGTCGTCCTGGGCTGGCTCCTGCTGGACGAGGTGCCGCCGGTCCTCGCCGTCGCCGGCGGTGCGGTGTGCCTGGCCGGGGTGGCGCTGGCCCGCGCCCGCGGCCGGTCCCGGCGGCCGGTCGCGGCGACCGTGCAGGAGGCCGGCGCGGCCGTCTGAGCCCCGGCGTGCCGGGAACGGGCGAGGGCCCCACCGCCGCAGCGGTGGGGCCCTCGTCATGGCCGGCCGGCACCGGGCTGGAGGTCCCGGTGCCGGCCGGTGCTCGTCACCTGCGGGAGGTGAAGGCGAACGGCGCCGAGACGCCGCCCTTCGTGGACTCCGCGACGACCCGGGTGAACCCGGTGGTCGGGCTGACGGCGTTGGCGACGCGGACGGTCCAGGCCCCCGTGGCGTCGACCGTGGCCGTGCCGATCATCGCGCCCTTCGTCCCGGTCGTGGTGGCCAGGTAGACCGTCACCGTGTTCAGGTTGGTCACGGTCGAGGTGCCCGAGACCCGCCACTCCCGCGTCCCGGTGCGGTACTCACCGGCGGTGATGGCGGTGGTGTCGACGGTCGGCGTCACCGTGACCGACCCGGTGGCGGTGCCGCCGGGGCCGGTGGCGGTGACCTGGAAGGTCACCGGGTGGGCCGGAGCGGTGAACGACACCGTGTTGCCGGTGGTGCTGGGGACGGTGACCGCCGGGGTGGAGGTCTGCACCCACTCGTAGGACGTCGCGTTCGTCCCGGTCGCGGTCAGCACGACCTGCCCACCGACCTCCGGCGTCGGGTTGTCCGCGGTCACGGTGACCGCGGTCGGGACCTCGCCGCCCTGGACCTCGGCCGTGCGGGTGAAGACGCGCTCGCCCTCCGGGCCCTGCGTGGTCAGGGTGATCGTGACCACCCCGGGGGTACTGGGCGCGGTGAACGTGGCCAGCGCCGGGTTGCCGGCGTCGGCGACGATCGTGCCGGCCGAGGCGGACCAGTCGAAGGACTCCACGTTGGTCGACGACGAGGCGTCCAGGGTGACCGTCTGGCCCATCGCCAGCGTGGTCGGCAGCCCGGCGATGTTGCCCGCCTGCGGGACCTCCTCGCCGGCGTCCGAGCCGGTGACCATGACCGGGGCCGTGGTCGAGCCGTCCGGCTCGCCGCCCTCGGTGGCCACGACGGTGACCGAGTGCGGCGGCATGGACAGGCCGGTGGCGGTCAGGGTGCCGTTGGCGAGCGCGCCGAAGCCCTCCACCGACAGCTCGGCGTCGCTGTCGCTGGACGTCGCCTCGACGGTGAGCGTCCCGTTGGCGAACACGGCGTTGGTGACCTGGATGCGGTCGGTGACCGGGACGTCCTTGTTCTCCGCCGGCACGTCACTGGTGTTGCTCACCGTGACCGAGTCGGGGAAGGCGCCGACGGGGATGCGGGCGAAGAAGTTGCCCTTGCCGTCGCCGGTCAGCGTGGTGGCCGGCACGCCCTCGCCGGCGACCTCGACGGTCGAGTTCCGGCCGGCCTTGGCGTAGACGTCGACGTAGTCCTGGCCGGCGGTGTCGACCTCGTAGACGCCGAGGGGCTCGATGCCCTGGTTGACCGCCACCTTGCCGAGGATCCCGAAGGTGTCGTCGCGGAAGGTGTCGATGCCCGGGCCGGAGACCTCCACGTAGTTGGTGTCGTGGGGCGAGCCGGTGACCTGGGTCTCCACGGCGGGGTTGCCGACGTAGGAGTTGCCGTTCACCTCGTGCAGGCCGGCGGCGTCGATCAGGAACGGCGCGATGCGGGAGCCCAGCGCGAGACCGAAGTTGTCCGGGGCGGGCGTGATGTCCTCGACGAAGCGGGCCCGGCCGCGGTCGTCGGCGGTCACCGTGTCGACGCCGTAGGGGTGGGTGACGGTGTAGGTGGCGAAGGGCACCGCGTCGTCGATCCGGATGCGGAGGCGGCCGAAGGTCACCTGGTCGCCCTCTCGGACGACCTCGTTGGCGAACGTCGCCTCCAGGGCGGCGACGAAGTCGACGGCCGGACCGCTGGGCGTGTCGAAGCTGTTGCCGGCCTGGAAGTAGAAGGACTCGGCCGGCCAGTTGCTCTCGGCCGCGCTCGCCCCGATGTGCAGCGGACGGCTCGGGTCGAGCCCCTCCGCGGTGAGGAAGGCCGGGTCGCAGTAGGGGTCGGTGGCGTCGAGGCACTGCTCGAGGCGCAGCCCCGTGTGGTCCTCGTACCAGACGGGGAAGCCGTGCACCCCGCTGGTCGGGCCGACCGCCTGCAGGGTCTCGGGGTTCGGCGTGAGGATGTCGGCGCCGGCCATCGTGGCGCCGCTGGCGACGACGCCGAACGCCGTCAGCGCCACGACCGTCGTGCGGCCGCGGCGGTTGGTGGTCCGGTTCGCCGTCGCGACGTCGGTGCCCCTCATGGCCCCGCCCCCGCGACGACCGGTGCTCGGTCGTTCCCGTGTCATGCGACTCTCCGTTGTCGAACGCCGTCGCCGTCACCGTGGGTGGTGACGACCTGTGCGTCGACTCTCGTGCAGCGACGAGTGAGCAGGCAGACGCGGCAAGGGGGAGTGGCACCCCCCAATGCGAGGGAGTCGCGCGGTGACCGGCCGTCACGGGCGCCGGGTCGCCGTCCGCGGGGTGCCGGCCGGAGACGGGCCGGGGGCCCGCCACCTCCCGGTGACGGGCCCCCGTTGTGTTCAGTTGTGGTGGTGCGCCGGGCTCAGTCGGCCCGGGGCCCGTCCGTCACCGGCGGAGGACGTACGGACCGGCCTTGCCGCCCTTGTCCGACTCCACCCAGACCTGGGAGCCGGGGACGGCCGGGACGGCGTTGCGGACCGCGAAGGTCCACGTGCCGAAGGTGGCGCCGGCCGCCGGCGGGGCCACGATGGCGGTCCCGATGACCGGACCGGTGGCGCTGGTGGAGCGGATCGTGATCGTCGCGCCGGCGATGGTGCCGGTGCCGTTGACCTCGAGCCGGTCACCGGCGCGGTAGCGGCCGCCGGTGATCGTGACCGTGTCGTTGGTCACGGCGTCCGGCGTCCCCGTGGCGGTGCCCGCCGGGCTGCTGCCCTGGTCGTTCACGGCGACGACGCTGACCGTGTACGCCGTCCCGGCGGTCAGGCCGGTCAGCGTGGCCGTCGTGGCCGGGGCGACGACCACCGCCGACACCGCCGTCCCGGTGGCCGGGGTCGCGGTGACCTCGTAGCGGGAGATGGCGGAGGCACCGGTCTGCTCGGGAGCAGTCCAGCTCACCACCAGGCTGCCCTGGCCGGCCTGCGTGCTGACCCCGGTCGGGGCACCGGGGAGCGTCGGGGCCGGACCGGAGGTACCGGGCTCGTACGTGCCCTCAGCGGTGCCGATGTTGCCGGCGGCGTCGAAGGCGGCGACCTTGACCACGGTGCCGGCCGCGGTGACCGGGATGGTCGCGCCCTCCGGGAGGTGGATGGCGGTCAGCGACGGCATGTCGATGTCGACCACGTCGCTGCCGTCGAGGGTGTAGTAGACGTCCACGGCCTCGTTCGCGGTGACGGTGATCTCACCGGTCTCGGTGTTGGGCGTGAGCGTCACGGTCGGGTCCGTGACGTCCCCGGTCTCCGGGTTCTGGTCCGGAGCCCCGGAGGCCGCCGCGTACGGCTTGCTCAGCACCGTGTCCGCCCCGGTGCCCTGGGCGGCCCGCACCTCCACGAGGTACTCCGTGGTCGCGGTCAGACCGGTGAAGTCGGCACGGATCGCGCTGGCGCCGACCTTCTTCCCGACCATGTTGCCGTCGGGGTCGGTCAGCGTCACGTGGTAGCCGCTGACGGGCGCGCCACCGGCCACCGGCGGAGCCGCGACCCAGTTGACGGTCATGGACTCACCGTTGGCGGAGCGGACGAAGCCCGCCTCACCGGGGCCGGGCTGGGCGGCGTCGCCGGGGCCGGCCGGGCAGCCACCCATGCCGGGACCGCCGACCTCGCCGTGCTCGGCGATGGTGATGCCGGAGCGCTCGTCGCCGTCGGCCGCGGCCCAGGACATGATCCGGGAGGTCCCGCCGAGGGCGGTCTGCGCGGTGGCGTCGTCCAGGAAGGTGTAGGTCGCGACCACCTGGTCCGGGTTGGTGGTGGACCGCGCCAGCGTGGACGTGTACCCCTCGTCGCCGGTGCCGTCGGCGACGGCGCGGGCGTCGCGGCGGGCCACCGCGGTGTCCTTGAGGTCGGGCTGGATGATGCGGGCCTCGAGCCGGTCCAGGGGGATGGCGGCGGGGACGTCGCTGATCACCGTCACCGTGCTGCCGCTGATCGACTCGGACGCCACCGAGATGTCGGCCACGGGCATGTCGAAGACCTGACCGTTGATGGTCAGCTCGACCCGGTCGTTGCCGGTGATGTCCGGGGTCACGTTCAGGCCGGACGGAGCGCCCTGGCCCCAGCACGCGCCGCCGGGGTGGTTGATCTCGAAGGCGACGCCGTCCTCGGGGTAGTTCACGTCGGCGGTGGTCTGGCCGACCACCGTGGTCCCGCGGAACACCTTGACCGTCGCCGTGCTGCCCGCCGGCAGGCCCTCGAAGCCCTCGATGGTCATGAAGTCCCGGTCGGGGAAGACGACGAGGTTGTTCGGCAGCGTGGGCAGCGCCGCCTGGGCGACCCCGCTGCTCAGGACGACGGATCCGACGGCGACGGTCGCGGCGGAGAACAGGCCGAGGGCCCGCCTCCCGCCGGTGGTGAGGGACGGTCGCGTCGCGGCGGTGGGCACAGACCCACCTCCGCGACGGCGGCCACCCTTGGTGGTCGTGCGTGCACTCATGGCTACTCCGCTGCTTCGAGCTTCCCCCCGATCGGGTGACCGGAGCCGTACGCAGACGGTCGTCGGTGAGGGGGGCCGATCCGAAGCCGTGCCGTGGGGGTCCTATGACCCCCAATACGGAGGAGTGCGCCGAGCGGTCCCCGGCGGCCCCGTCGAGGGCGCGACGGACCGCGTCGGGCCGGCATCCACGGCCCGACCTGCGGTCTCGGCGAGGGTCAGTCCGTCCCGACGGGGGAACGGGGGACGACGAGCACCGGCCGGTGCGCGCAGTGCAGCAGGGCGCGGGGGACGCTGCCGACCAGCAGCTCACGCGAGGCCGACCGGCCCCGGCTGCCGACGGCGATGACCGCGGCGCCGCGGGCGGCGGCGGTCTCGGCCAGGGTCGAGGCGGTGGCCCGCGCGCTGCCGGGACGCCCCGAGCACGGCACGGTGAGCAGCTCGGCGCCGTCCGGGGCGGTGGGTCCGGGGCCCGGGCCGGGCTCGGCGACGGCCACGAGGAGCTGCTGGCGGCTGGGGAACAGGGCGGCAGCCGAGGCGATCGCCCGGGCCGCGCCGGCCGACCCGTCGGTGCCGACCATGACCGGCCCCGAGGCGGCCGCGGCCCACTCGGACGTCGTCAGCGGGTAGGGCACCACCAGCACCGGCACCGGGCTGACGTGGATGACCAGCTCGGAGACGCTGCCCAGCGCTGCCCGCACGCCGCCGAGCCCGCGGGTGCCGACGACGACGAGGTCGGCGCCGATCTCCTCCGCCGTCCGGGCGAACTGGTAGCCGTCGCCGCCGAAGGCCCGCTTGACCAGGGGCTCGGCCTCCCAGCCGGCGGCGCGGGCCAGCTTGACGCCGTTGCCGGCCAGGCGCTCGGCCTCGGCCCGGCCCTCCGTCTCCAGCAGGTCGCCCAGCTGCTGCAGCCCGGAGGAGCGGCCGGCCAGCCGCTGCCGCAGCTCCGGGGAGGTGAAGGGCGGCTCCCACAGGTGCAGGACCGACGCGGAGGCGGTGGGCACGAGGGTGGCCGCGGCCTCGATCGCGTTGACCGCGCTCGGCGAGCCGTCGTAACCGACGAGCACGCGCAGGGACCGACCGGAGTTGTCTGGGGCGCTCATGGCGGCATTCTCCCCGACGGGCCGCGGGACGTGGACCGGCTGGTCAGAGGTAGGCGCGGGGGTCGACCGCCGGCGGCAGCTCCCCGGGCACGATCCGCCGTCCGGAGATCGCGTGGGGGATCAGCCGCACCCAGTGGCCGGTGTCGCCCGGTGCCCACGGCTCGACGCCGGTGGCGTGGGTACGGGCGACGAGGTCGGCCCGGTGCGCGTCCCCGACCTCCTCGGCCTGGCCGCGCACCAGCACGCTCCAGCCGCTGCGGGTCCGCCGGTCGATCTCGTCCACCTCGAAGGCGACGTTGGCGTGCTCGGCGGCGGTCAGCTTGGTGCCGGCGCGGGTGCGGATGACGATCGTCGTCCCGTCGAGGGCGAAGTTCACCGGGAAGACGAGGGGGTGGTGCTCGGCGTTCACGGCCAGCCGGCCGATCTCCTGGGTGGCCAGCAGCCGGTAGCACTCGTCGGCCGGGATCTCCTCGAGGGCGGCGTCGGTCATGGTCCCCATCCTCGGGGCCCGGCGTTGCGCACGCCACGTGCGCCCCTCGCCGCCCATGGGGTAGGCAGGGGGCGGGCCCCGCCCGGGGCGCCGGAGCCGGCCGGAGGTGCGCAGATGGACGAGCAGGACTGGACCGCGGTGGTGGGCGCCGCCATCCGGGCGCCGTCGATCCACAACACGCAGCCCTGGCGGTTCACCGCGACACCGGACCGGCTCGAGCTGCACCTGGACCGCGACCGGGCGCTGCCGGTGCTCGACCCCACCGGCCGCCAGCAGGTGATCAGCTGCGGGGTCGCGGCCGAGTTCGCCGCGGTGGCGCTGCGGTCCGCCGGCGTCGAGGCCGCCGTCGACCTGCTGCCCGACCCCGCCGACCCCGACCACCTGGCCACCGTGCGGGCGGGGGCTGCGCGCGAGGTGACCGCCGAGGACCGCTCCCTCGCCGAGGCGATCGGCCGGCGGCACACCGAGCGGGCGCCCTTCGCGGCCCGCGCCGTGCCGGACGAGCTGGTCGACCGGCTGCAGGCCGACATCGGACGGCTCGGGGTGTGGGTCAAGCCCATCACCGAGTCGGAGGAGGAGGTCGCGACCGTCTTCCTCATCTCCCGGGCGGAGGAGATGGAGCGCAGCGACCCGGAGTACGTCGCGGAGCTGGAGCGCTGGCTGCGGACCGACCCGGCCGCGGTGGACGGCGTCCCCGTCGAGGCGGTCCCGAGCGAGGACCCCGCGACCCGGCCGTCGAACTGGCTGATCCGGGACTTCGTCGTCGGCAGCCGCGGCGCGCACGGCGCCTTCCTGCCCGAGGGGGACGCCGGCGCGCCGCCGCCGGCGGTGGAGCGGCCGACGGTCGTGCTGCTGGGCACCGACAACGACGACCGGACGGCGTGGCTGCTGGCCGGTCAGGCGCTGGGGCGGCTGCTGCTGCGGGCGACCGCGGACGGGCTGGCCGCCTCGCCGCTCACCCAGGCGCTGGACTGGCCGGCGACGCGCACCCGCATGCGGGCGCGGCTGTCGCTGGTGGGGCACCCGCAGATGCTGCTGCGCATGGGTTACCCGTCGACGGGGGAGGCGCCGCACTCGGGCCGGCGACCGGTCGCCGACGTGCTGCGCTTCTCGCCGGCCGGCTGACCGGGCCGGTTCAGCCGCGGCGGGTGGTGGCCCAGGGGTCCTCGGGGTCGTGGTCGTCGTCGGCCTGCTGGCCCTCGGGGGTGGCACCGGCGGGCGCCGAGCGGGCGGTGGCGGCCTCCAGGGCGGCGTCCCGTTCCCGGGCCTGCTGGGCGCGCGCCGCCCGCTCCTGCTCCCGCAGCTCCCGGCGGGTGGGCCGGTCGGACTCGGCGGGGCGGTCCCGCAGCCGCCACAGGCCGGCCCCGGCCAGCGCCAGGCCGACCGGCAGCACGTAGGCCGCGGCCCGCTCGGTGCCGCCCTCGCCGAGGTGACGGGTGATCCCGGCGACGAAGAAGACGGTGGCCGCCGTGCCGACGAGCCCGAGCACGGCCAGCGTCGTGCCGAGCGCCTCGGACCGCCGCCGCACGGCGTAGGCGAGCGCGATCAACCCCAGCCCACCACCGACCAGGTGGAGCCCGGCCCCGGCCTCGTGCAGGGACTGCTGCCCGTCCATCGGGAACAGCCCGACGAGCACCACGCCGACGGCGGCCGCGGCGAGCAGGGCGGCCGCGATCCGGCCCGCGGCGCCGGCCAGCGCGGGGCGCAGCAGCAGGACCCCGGCGGCGATCAGCACGCCCTGGGCGATGAACGAGGCGTTCATCAGCGTGTGCGCGGGCGAGGTGGCCGCGCCGAGCTCGCTGATCAGGTCGTCGGCGCGGGAGTAGCCGTCGGCCTGCAGCTGCACGACCGTCTCGACGACGAAGAACTGCAGGGTCAGCAACCAGGCGAGCGCGCCCCAGCGGTACCGGGTGGGAGTCACGGACGCCATGGTCCCAGCCGCTCAGCCCCGGTCCGGCAGCCGGGCGAGGACGGCGGCGAACGCGGACGCCGACAGCCAGGAGGGGTTGCTGCCGGCGGGCATGCGCAGCACCTCGGCGCTCCGGACGTCGGGGTCGCCGAGCAACTCGGCGCGGGGCACGGGCCGGACCAGCCGGGTGAGCCGGACGTCGACGACCGGCCCGTCGGCGCGGTCCTCGGGCTCGCCGGTGACTTCGCCCAGGGCGTGGACGCCGGGGTCGGTGCGGCCGCTCACCCACAGCAGGCACGGCTGGCCGGGGCGCACCAGGTCCAGCCGGTAGGAGCGGCGCACGCAGCGGGTCAGCTCACGCGCCGCGCCCACGGGCCAGCCGGGGTCGATGGCCGCCGGCGGCCGGGTGGACTTCAGCACCCAGCACGCGACGTCCCCCGTCGTCAGCCGGGCCACGGGCAACGACCCCTCACGCCTCGAGCGACGGGGCCGCGGTGCCGTTCGGCAGCCACCGGGGGACGGCATCGGGCCGGGTGGACCCGGCGCGGGGGCCGGAGGCTCCCCGCCGGGGACACGGGCAGCGGCTCAGTGGCGGCCGGGACGGCACGTGGCCGCGGTGCGGTCCGGAGGACCGCAGAGGGGAGTGCCGCGGGGCGGTCCGGAGGACCGCAGATCAATCAGTCGCCGAGTGCTGGTCGGCGCCGGCCGGGTCGGCGTCGTCGGAGTCGACCATCTGCCGCTCCTGCTCGGTGCGGTGCTGGAGGGCGTCGTCGTTGGGCCGGTCGTAGCCGCCGGCGTGCTGGGACCGGTCGCGCGGTGCGGACTCGGTGGTCTCCATGACGTCGTCGAGGTCGGGTCGGTCGGGCTCGCTCACGAGGGGCTCCGCTTCGTCGGGCATGTCGGTTCCCGGAGGCCATAGCCAGCCCGCCGCCGCCCCAACCGTGATCAGCGCTGCTCCAGCCGGGCCGCGGGCACCCACGCCTCGACCAGCACCGGACCGTGCGGACCGGCGAGGGCGTAGGTCACCCGGCCGAGCCAGCCGCCGTCGTCCTGCCGCCACTCGACGAGCAGCCCGGGCCACACGCCGGGTGCACCCGGCGGGTCGTGCACCCAGCAGTGCCGGCCGCGGCCGTCCGCCCGGCGACCGCTGTCGGTCGCCGGGCGCGGCAGCTCGGACGGGGACGCGGCGGCAGCGACCCCGGACTCCGCCGCCCGCTCCCCGAGGGAGCGGCGACCCGAGCGCCCTGGGTGCATGCCGCCGGCCATGGGGAGAGTCTGGCACGTCGATCGAACACGCGTTCGACCGACACGGTCTCAGGCGCTGTCCGCCACGCCCTTCGCCAGCGTCTCGGCCACGGCCGCGACGAGGGGGTGGGCGGGGAGGTCCTCGACGGTCACCGGCAGCGGCAGCGACCAGTTGGGCCGGTCGGTGGTGCCCGGCATGTTGGGCCGGCGCCGCTCGGCGACGGCGTCGTCCAGCGTCGCGGACAGCAGCAGGGACGGCGCCTCCGCCAGCCGCTCGTGCGCCCGCTTGACCGCCGTCTCCGGCCGGGCGTTCTTCCGGACGCCGGACAGCTTCGCCAGCAGCGACCGCCGGCCCTCCTCGAGCTCCTCGTCGCTGCCCGTGCCGTGCTCGCGCTGCTCCTCGACGTCGGCGCCGCTCCACAACCCGGCCACGGTGGGCAGGTCGTGGGTGGTGATCGCGGCCATCGCCTCGACCGGCCACTGCGCCGGGTCGTCCTCCTCGAACCACAGCAGCCGGTAGCTGAGGATGCCGTGCTCGGCCATCGCCTCGCGGACGCCGTCCTCGACGGTGCCGAGGTCCTCGCCGACGACGACCGCCTGCGCCCGGGCGCTCTCCAGGGCGACGATGTCGAGCAGGTCCTCGGCGGGGTAGCGGACGTAGGCGCCGTCGGCCGGGCTCTCGCCCCGGGGCACCCACCACAGCCGGAACAGGCCCATGACGTGGTCGATGCGCAGCCCGCCGGCACCGGCCATCGTGGCGCGGATCGACTGGATGAACGGCTCGTAGTCCGCGGCGCGCAGCCGCCACGGGATCAGTGGCGGTGAGCCCCAGTCCTGGCCCTGGGAGTTGAACGCGTCCGGGGGCGCGCCCACGGAGGCGCCGTCGGCCAGCACGTCCTGCCAGGTCCAGGCGTCGGCCCCGCCGCCGGCGACGCCGATCGGGAGGTCCTGGATGACGGTCATGCCCTCGGTCGCGCGTTCCAGCTGCAGGTGCAGGCACCACTGCAGCCAGGCGTGGAAGGCGACGTCGCGCTCGTGCTCGGCGACGAACCGGCCGACGGCCTCGCTGCGCGGGTCGCGCAGCTCCTCGGCCCAGGTGTGCCAGTCGGGGCCGTGCACGTCGGCGAGGGCGCACCAGGTGGCCCAGTCCTGCAGCGGCTGGCCCTGGTGCCACCACCAGTCGGGGAAGGCGGGGTCGTCGCGGCCGGTGGCGTCGAACACCCGCCGCAGCACCTCGCGCTTGCGGGCCCAGATCGCGTCGCGGTCGATCAGGTCGCCGTCGGAGAGCGCCCGGCCGGCGTCCACCTCGAGGTCGACGGCGCCCGCGCCGGGTACCTCCGGCACCCGCAGGTAGACGGGGTTGCGGAAGCGCCGGGTGGCCGGCAGGTAGGGGCTGGACTCCTGGCCCGGCGTCGGGGCGACGGCGTGCAGCGGGTTGATGAGGACGAAGC
The DNA here is from genome assembly GCF_054050215.1 of Geodermatophilus sp. SYSU D01186. Taxonomy (NCBI): domain Bacteria; kingdom Bacillati; phylum Actinomycetota; class Actinomycetes; order Geodermatophilales; family Geodermatophilaceae; genus Geodermatophilus; species Geodermatophilus sp. SYSU D01186. Next base: position 21,826 of record NZ_JBJGYW010000045.1, read on the forward strand.
CCGCGCCCTGACCGGCGGCCATCTCGCGGACGGCGCGCAGGTCGCCGAGGTCGCCGATGCCCCAGCTGTCGCGGCTGCGGGTGGCGTAGAGCTGCACCGCCCAGCCCCAGGCGCGCTCCTCGGGCAACCAGCAGCGGCCGGGGGAGACGATCAGTCGCCGGCGGTGGCCACCCGGCGCCTGCAGCCAGTGGTAGCCGAGCGGGAAGTCCTCGGGCAGTTCGCCGTCCACGTGCCGGACGGAGCCGTCCTCGCAGGTCACCTCGGCCTCGTCGACCTCGAGGGCGTCCCCGGGCCGGGCCACGATCGGCGCGCGGTCCTCGAGGTCGGCCGGGGGCGTCCCGATCACCTCCCGCAACCGCTCGATGGTGGCCTCGGCGACGTGGTGTTCCTCGTCGAGGGCGTCGAGCCAGCCGGCGTCGATGCCCCACTCGTCGGTGGTCGGGGTGCGCGTCACGCCTCGATACTCCCCACGCCGCGCTCCGTCCACACGGCACGACGCGAGTGGTGCCGGTCTCTCGTCTCGACCTCCCAGCCGCTGGAGGGTGCAGGGTCGGGGCCGTGGACGACGGCGCGCTCACGATCGGGCAGCTCGCGGACCGGCTCGGCGTCCCCGTGCGGACGGTGCGCCTTCTGGTCCGACGAGGGGCTGGTCGACCCGCCGGCCCGGTCGGCGGGCGGCTACCGGCTCCACGACGCCGCGGCGGTGGCCCGGCTGGACCTCGTGCGCACCCTGGGCGGACTGGTCGCCCTGGGCCACGCCCTGGACCTGGAGATCGTCGCCGAGGGCATCGAGCAGGAGCGCCGGCGCACCCACCTGCGCGACGGGCACGTGGGGCTCGCGCAGGGTCACCTGTTCGCCGCACCCCTCGGGCGTACCGACGCCGAGTTGCTGCTGCTCGGCGGGGCCACCACCCCGACCGCCGACGAGCCGGGGACCACCGCTCCCGCCTGACGCGGCCGGGGCTCTGGGGTGCCGGCCGCCGCCTGCCGCCAGTCGATCATGGGGTCGTGTCGCCCGCAGCGGCGTGTCGCCGCGTGTCGGCGGCGACGACTCCACTCTCGATCCGAGAGTCGGGGGTCAGCCGGGTCCGGAGTCAGGAGTCGCTGTCCCGCCGGGCCTGCTGGACGGCGGCGGCGTCACCGCACGCGTGCAGCCAGCGCGTTCGGATGCCGGGGCGCCCGGGGTAGGGGAGGCCCATGACGGTGATCGGCTTCCACAACTCGCACGAGCAGGTCCACCCCGCGGCGCTGCTGACCGCCGTCCGGCACGCGGAGCAGGTGGGCTTCACCGCGGCCATGTGCTCCGACCACCTGACCCCCTGGAACCCGCGGCAGGGGCACTCCGGGTTCGCGTGGTCCTGGCTGGGTGCCGCGCTGGCCACCACGGGCCTGCCCTTCGGTGCGGTCAACGCCCCCGGCCAGCGCTACCACCCGGTGGTCATCGCCCAGGCGATCGCCACCCTCGGCGCGATGTTCCCCGGCCGGTTCTGGGTCGCGCTCGGCAGCGGCGAGGCGATGAACGAGCACGTCACCGGCGACAAGTGGCCGCGCAAGGAACTGCGCGACGCCCGGCTGCGCGAGTGCGTCGACGTCATCCGCGCCCTCCTGGCCGGCGAGGAGGTCAGCCACGACGGGCTGGTCACCGTCGACCGCGCCCGCGTCTACACCCTCCCCGAGCAGCAGCCGGCCCTCATCGCCCCCGCGGTCAGCGTCGAGACCGCCCGGCGCGGCGCCGACTGGGCCGACGGCCTGGTCACCATCAACCAGCCGCACGACAAGCTCCGGGACATGATCGCCGCGTACCGGGACGCCGGCGGCCGGGGCAAGCTGGTCCTGCAGGTGCACGTCAGCTGGGACCCCGACCCCGACCGGGCCCTCGCCGTGGCCCACGACCAGTGGCGCAGCAACGTCTTCCCCCCGCCGCTGTGCTGGGACCTCGACAGCCCGGAGGCGTTCGAGCACGCCAGCGCGCACGTGACCCCGGAGGCGGTCACCGGCGCCGTCCGCGTCTCCGCCGACCTGGGCCAGCACGCGGCCTGGATCGCCGAGTACGTGGAGCTCGGCTTCGACGACGTCTACCTCCACCAGGTCGGCGGCGACCAGATCGCCTTCCTCGACGCGTTCGGCGAGAAGGTGCTGCCGCGGCTCGACGTCACGGCGCCGGGGCCCGCCGTCGCGATCGACCCGCCCGGACCGGCCGGCCCGCGCCGCCCCGAACAGACGCCGCACCCCGCCGGGATCGCCTGACCCGCATCCACCGGACCCCCGCCCGGCGAAGTCCGGGTGCGGTCGCCGTTCGGCCGCGTCCGACGACACGGGACGGGGACGAGATGACCGACGTGGACGACCTCATCCGGCGGGTCAACGCGCGGGAGCCGATGCCGGCCGTGGAGCTGCGCCGGGCCCGGGAGCTGCTCGATCGGCACGCCCGCACCGGCCGGCCGGGACTCGCCGAGGCCCGGGTGCGCGTGGCCGTCCTGCTGGAGAAGCTGGGCGAGTGACCCCGGCCGGTCCCCTAGGGTGCGAGGGCGTGGACGTCACCGTGCGCGCGCTCACCGAGGACGACGTCCCGGCGCTGACCCGGCTGCTGGTCGCCAACCGGGAGTTCCTCGCGCCGTGGGACCCGCAGCGCCCCGACGAGTACTTCACCGAGGACGTCCAGCGCGCCGAGGCCCGCCGCACCCTCGAGCGGTACCGGCAGGGCGCCGTCCTGCCCGGTGTGGTGCTCGTCGACGGCGAGCCGGCCGGGCGGGTCAACGTCAACAACGTCGTCCGTGGCTCGTTCCTGTCCGGAGACCTCGGCTACTGGGTCAGCGAGCACGTCACCGGTCGCGGCGTGGCCACCGCCGCGGTGGCCGCCATGGTCGGGCTGGCCTTCGGCGAGGCCGGCCTGCACCGGCTGCAGGCCGGCACCCTCGTGCACAACTCCGCCTCGCAGCGGGTGCTGCGGCGCAACCGGTTCGAGCGGATCGGCTTCGCGCCGCGGTACCTGCGCATCGCCGGGCGCTGGCAGGACCACCTGCTGTTCCAGCTGCTCAACGAGCCGGCGGACTGAGCGCGGCGCGCCGGAGTGCGGTAGGGACGACGGCAGCCCCCGACGAGAGGACGCCGCCATGCGGATCACCGACACCAGCGATCTCTGGTGGAAGACCGCCGTCGTCTACTGCCTGGACGTCGAGACCTACCTGGACTGGAACGGCGACGGCTGCGGCGACTTCGCCGGCCTCGCCCAGCGCATCGACCACCTCGCCGACCTCGGCGTCACCTGCCTGTGGCTGATGCCCTTCTACCCGACCGCCGAGCGCGACGACGGCTACGACATCACCGACTTCTACGGCGTCGACCCGCGACTGGGCACCCACGGTGACCTGGTCGAGGTGGTGCGGACGGCGAACGACCGCGGCATGCGGGTGATCGTCGACCTCGTGGTCAACCACACCTCGGTCCAGCACCCGTGGTTCCAGCGCGCCCGGCAGAGCCGGGACGACCCGTACCACGACTTCTACGTCTGGCGCGACGACGAGCCGCCGGACACCTCCGACCAGGTGGTCTTCCCCGACCAGGAGCAGAGCACCTGGACCTACAACGAGCCGACCGGGGAGTGGTACCAGCACCGCTTCTACAAGGAGCAGCCCGACCTGAACGTGGCCGACCCCCGGGTGCGCGACGAGGTCGCCAAGATCATGGGCTTCTGGCTGCAGCTGGGCCTGTCCGGGTTCCGCGTCGACGCCGTCCCGTTCTTCCTCGAGGTGCAGCCGGAGGACGCCGGGGAGCTGCCCGACCCGCACCAGTACCTGCGGGCGCTGCGCTCGTTGCTCGGCCGCCGCACCGGCGACGGGATCCTGCTCGGCGAGGTCAACCTGCCGCACGAGCAGCAGGTCGAGTTCTTCGGCGGTGCCGACGGCGACGAGCTGACCATGCTGTTCGACTTCGTCGGGATGCAGGCGCTGTACCTGTCGCTGGCCCGCGCCGATGCCGGCCCGGTCAGCCGCGCGCTCTCCGAGCGCCCCGCGGTGAGCCCGGACAGCCAGTGGGCCACCTTCGTCCGCAACCACGACGAGCTCACCCTCGACAAGCTCTCCGACGACGAGCGGCAGGAGGTCTTCGCCGCGTTCGGCCCCGAGGAGCGGATGCAGGTCTACGGCCGGGGGCTGCGGCGCCGGCTGCCGCCGATGCTGGACGGCGACCCGCGGCGGGTCCGCATGGTCTACAGCCTGCTGTTCTCCCTGCCCGGCACCCCGGTGCTGTTCTACGGGGAGGAGATCGGCATGGGGGAGGACCTCGACGCCGAGGGCCGCCTCGCCGTCCGGACGCCGATGCAGTGGACGTCGGGCCGCAACGGCGGGTTCTCGACCGTCGAGGACCCCACCCTGCTGCCCGGCCCCGTGGTCGACGGCGGGTTCGCCCCGGAGTTCGTCAACGTCGCCGACCAGCGGCACGACCCGGACTCGCTGCTGTCGTTCATGAAGCTGCTCATCCGGCGCTACCGGGAGTCCCCGGAGCTCGGCTGGGGGACCTACGACGTGCTCGAGCAGCCGCACCCCGAGGTGCTGGCCCACCTGTGCAGCTGGGACGACGGCACTCTGGTCGCCGTCCACAACCTCGGACCCGAGCCCCGCACGGTGCCGCTCTCCCTGCCGGAGTGCGGCTCGGGGCACCGGCTGGTGGACCTGCTCCAGCCCGGTGAGGAACAGGTGGACGACAAGGGCGGGGTGGAGCTGGCGCTCGGCGGTTACGGGTACCGCTGGCTGCGGGTGGTCGCTCCCGGTAGCCGCCGGCTGGTGTGAGGATCGATGCGTCGACACGTCGACGTGTCGACACCGCGGTGTCGCCCGGGCCGCCTAGCGTGGCACCGATGACCGAGGCACCCCGCACCCCGACCCCGCCGACCGCCGAGCTGCCCGTGTCCGGCGCCGTCCCCTCCGGAGAGCCGACCCCGCCCGACCCGACGGTCACCGGGCCGATCGAGACCGGTCCGCCGCCGGTGCCGTTCCCGGGTCTCGAGGGCGCGACCGCCGCGGGCGCCACCGCCGTGCCCCCGTCGACGCAGCCGCCGGCCCCGGTGCAGCCCCCGGCGCCGGAGCCGCCCGTCCCGGCTCCGGCGCCCGCCCCGGCTGGTGCCCCGGCGGCCGAGGGGCACCAGCCGACGACGCCGGTGACGGGGCGGCCGCGGATCGGTCCCCGCCGGCCCGGGACCCTGACCCGGATGGGCCCGTGGGCGCCGGTGGCCGGTGCCCTCCTCGGCCTGGTCGCGGGCATCGTCGTCTCGCTCCTGCTCGGTGGGGTGGCCGAGGCGTTCAGCGAGCGGCTGGCGCTGGTGTTCCTCACCGTCGGGCTGACGATGCTCGGCGCGGCCGGTGCGCTGCTGGCCGACGAGGTGCGGCTGGTCCGCCGGGGTGCGCGCGAGGCGGGCATCCGGCCGGCCTGGGTGGAGGCCACCGCGAACCTCATCAACGGCCTCACCCCGGCCCGGCTGCTCCTGCTGTCCAGCGCGTTCGTGCTGTTCCTCGCCGCCTACGTCGCCTGAGCAGCGGCGACCACCTGAGCGGACCGCCGCTCACGTGTAGGCCTGCACCGCCAGGTGGACCGCCAGTCCGATCCCCGCGACGGCGATGATGCGGCGCAGCGCGGTCTGCGGGGCGCGGCGGACCACGCGCGGCCCGATCCGGCCGCCGAGGAACAGCCCGATCGCCAGGGGCAGCGCCGCCGACCAGGCGACGTCGGTGAGCAGGACGAAGCCGACGGCGGCCACCGCGTTGGCCATGCCGAGTACCACGTTCTTCAGCGCGTTCCCGATCGGGAGCCCCTCGCCCGTGGTGAGCAGGAACATCGCCAGCATCATCACCCCGGCCGCGGCGCCGAAGTAGCCGCCGTAGACGCCCACCGCGAACGTGCCCAGCGGCAGCCACCACGGGTCGCGGTGGGTCGGGTGGGCCCGGGCGCCCTCCTCGGCGAGCTCCCGCGGCGGCCGCTGCAGCAGCATGGCGATCGAGGCCCCGCCGATCAGCCACGGCACGATCGCCTCGAACGCCTCCGAGGGGGTCAGCAGCAGCAGCGCGGCCCCCGCGACGCCGCCGAGCACCGCGCCGGTCCCCAGCCGCAGCAGCCGCCGTCCCTGGCCCCGCAGCTCCGGGCGGGAGGCGCTGACCGCGCCCACGCTGTTGAGCACCAGCGAGACGGTGTTGGTGACGTTGGCCGTGACCGGCGCGATGCCGGTGGCCAGCAGCGCCGGGTAGCTGATCAGGGAGGCGAGGCCCGCGATGCTGCCGGTCAGCCCGGCGCCGATGCCGGCCAGGACGAGGAACCCGAACTCCGGCACGGTCACCGCTCGCCTGCTCCCGTCACGTCCGTCAGCTTGCCTGCCATCCCGGGCGGTTCAGCTCACCGGGTCAGCAGCACCGCGATGGCCACGCAGCCCAGCGCGACGATCGCCGTCCGCAGCACGGGGGCGGGCAGCCGCCGGCCGAAGCGCGCGCCGGTCCAGCCGCCGAGGAGGGAGCCGCCGGCGACCAGGGCGGCCGCCGTCCAGTCGACGCGGTCGGTGGCGACCACGACGTAGGCCCCCGCGGCGACGGCGTTGACCGCCAGCGTCAGCACGTTCTTGATCGCGTTGAGCCGCTGCAGCGGCTCGTGCAGCAGCAGGCCGAAGACGCCGATCTGCAGCACGCCCTGGCTGGCCGCGAAGTAGCCGCCGTAGCTGCCGGTGGCGTAGGCGCCGGCGAAGAGGGCGGTCAGCCGGCCGCGGCCGATCCGCTGCGGGCCGGCGTCCTCGGCGCGGCGGCGGGCCAGGGCCCGCTGCACCAGCGGCTGGACGGCGACCAGCACGACGGCCAGCCCGACCAGGACCGGCACCACCGCCTCGAACGCCGCCGCCGGCAGGTGCAGCAGCAGGAACGCACCGGTCAGCGCGCCCAGCACCGAGGCGGGCAGCAGCCGCATCAGGAGGCCGCGCTGGCCGGCGAGCTCGCGCCGGTAGCCGATCGAGCCGGTCAGGTTGCCCGGCACCAGGCCGAGGGAGTTGCTGACCGTCGCGGTGACCGGCGGCAGGCCGACGGCCAGCAGCACCGGGAAGGTGACCAGCGTGCCCGAGCCGACGACGGCGTTGATGCTCCCGGCGGCCATCCCCGCCGCGGCCACCGCGACCATCTCCCACCCGGTCATCGCGTCGAGCGTGGCACGCGCAGCGGCCGGGGCGCCGCCGGCGGGGGTGTGACCCCGCTCATGCGGCCGCTCCGCCCCCACCCGCGTCGGTCATGGTGTTGCTGCCGCTGCTCGGGGCGTGTCCGCCCGTGTCGCCTGCAACAACCCCATGATCGACAGCGGGGGGAGATCGACGGGCGACGGGGGAGGACCGCAGGAACTCAGTCCTTGCGGCCGGCGTCCACCACGCGGAGGACGACGTGGCCCTCCTCGTCGGAGGCGTCGAGATCGACCGCCACGTCGATGCCCCAGTCGTGGTCGCCCGCGGGGTCGTCGACGATCTGCCGCACCCGCCACACCCCGGGCTCGCTCTTGTCCCAGACCAGGAGGGCGGGACCGCGGGCGTCGGCGCCGGTGTTCACCTCGTCGTGCTCGGCGAAGTAGGCCTGCACGACCTCGCCCCAGCGGTCGGCGTCCCACCCGGAGCCGCGGTCGAGCTCGCCGAGGTCGTACCAGCGGCGGCGGGCCCACAGCTCCACCCGGCGGAACAGCGCGTTGCGGACCATCGCGGTGAACGCCCGCTCGTTGCCGGTGAGCGGCCGCGGCCGGGCCGGGACGGCGACCGGCTCGTCCAGCGGCTGGTCGGGCGAGGTGAGCTGCTCCCACTCGTCCAGCAGCGAGGAGTCGACCTGCCGGACCAGCTCGCCCAGCCACTCGACGAGGTCGGTGACCTCCTCCGTGCGCGCCGCCGTCGGGACGCCGGAGCGCAGCGCCTTGAACGCGTCGGACAGGTACCGCAGCACCGCGCCCTCGGACCGGGTGAGCCCGTAGGTGTTGACGAACTCCCGGAAGGTGAAGGCCCGCTCCCACATCTCGCGGACGACGGCCTTCGGCGACAGGTGCGCGTCGGCCGCCCACGGGTTGCTGCGCACGTAGACCTCGAAGGCGTGCCCGAGCAGCTCCTCCAGCGGCTTCGGGTACGTGATGCCCTCGAGCAGCTCCATCCGCTCCTCGTACTCCACGCCCTCGGCCTTCATCTGGGCCACCGCCTCGCCCTTGGCCTTGTTCAGCTGTGCGGCGAGGACCTGCCGGGGGTCGTCGAGGGTGGCCTCGATGACGCTCACGACGTCGAGCGCGTAGGTGTCGCTCGCCGGGTCGAGCAGCTCGATCGCGGCCAGCGCGAAGGTCGACAGCGGCTGGTTGAGCGCGAAGTCCGGGGGCAGGTCGACGGTCAGGCCGTAGCGCCGGCCGTCGGGCTCGGGCTCCGGCAGCCGCTCCAGCACGCCGGCCTGCAGCAGCGAGCGGGCGATGCCGATCGCCTCGCGGATGTGCCGCAGCTGCCGCTTGCGGGGCTCGTGGTTCTCGGTGAGCAGCCGGCGCATCGCGACGAACGGATCGCCGGGGCGGTCGACGACGTCGAGCACCATCGCCGTCGACACCCGCATGTTGCTGGTCAGCGGCTCGGGATCGGCCGCGACCAGCCGGTTCATGGTCGCCTCGGACCACGGCACCATGCCCTCGGGTGCCTTGCGGCGCACCAGCTTGCGGCGCTTCTTCGGGTCGTCGGCGACCTTGGCGAACTGCTTGAGGTTCTCCACCTCGTGCTCGGGCGCCTGGACGACGACGGTGCCGGCGGTGTCGTAGCCGGCCCGCCCCGCCCGGCCGGCGATCTGGTGGAACTCGCGGGCGTTGAGCAGCCGCGTGCGGGTGCCGTCGTACTTGGACAGCGCGGAGAACACCACGGTGCGGATCGGCACGTTGATGCCCACGCCGAGGGTGTCGGTGCCGCAGATGACCTTGAGCAGCCCGGCCTGGGCCAGCTGCTCCACCAGCCGCCGGTACTTGGGCAGCATCCCCGCGTGGTGGACGCCGATGCCGTGGCGGACCAGCCGCGACAGCGTCGTCCCGAAGGAGGAGGTGAAGCGGAAGCCGCCGATCATCTCGGCGATCGCGGCCTTCTCCTCCTTGCTGCACACGTTGACGCTCATCAGCGCCTGCGCCCGCTCCAGCGCGGAGGCCTGGGTGAAGTGGACGACGTAGACCGGCGCCTGCCGGGTGTCCAGCAGCTCCTGGATCGTTTCGTGCATCGGGGTCGTCGCGTAGTAGTGGTGCAGCGGCACCGGGCGCTCGGCGTTGGCGACCAGGGCGGTGGGCCGGCCGGTGCGTCGGGTGAGGTCCTCGCGCAGCCAGGTGGTGTCGCCGAGGGTGGCGCTCATCAGCAGGAACTGCGCCTTCGGCAGCTCCAGCAGCGGCACCTGCCAGGCCCAGCCGCGGTCCGGGTCGCCGTAGAAGTGGAACTCGTCCATGACCACGAGGCCGACGTCGGCGTCCGCACCCTCGCGCAGCGCGATGTTGGCCAGCACCTCGGCGGTGCAGGCGATGATCGGGGCGTCCCGGTTGACCGCCGCGTCACCGGTCAGCATGCCGACGTTCTCCGCGCCGAAGACCCCGCACAGCGCGAAGAACTTCTCACTGACCAGCGCCTTGATCGGCGCGGTGTACCAGCTCCGCCGTCCCGCGGCCAGCGCCGCGTACTGCGCACCGGTGGCCACCAGCGACTTGCCCGAGCCGGTCGGCGTCGCGAGCACGACGTTGGCGCCGCTGACCAGCTCGATCAGCGCCTCCTCCTGCGCCGGGTACAGCACGGTGCCGTTCCCCTCCGCCCACGCGGCGAAGGAGGTGAACAGCTCGTCGGGGTCGGCGCCGCGCGCACGGAGGGCGGCGAGGTCGCTGGGGTCGTCGAGGAGGGGAGGGGCGGTCGCGGTCATCGTGGGGGACAGCGTGCCTGACGCGCCTTCCCTTCCCGCGGCACGGCCCTTCCCGGCGGGCCGTCCGGTTCCGTAGCCGACGGCGGGGGTAGGCGGCACCAGACCCGCCCGCGAACCAGGAGGACGACGACGTGTCTTCACCCCGCCCCGAGTCCCAGCCCGCCCAGCAGCAGGACGTCCCCGGCACGCTGGGGGAGATGCAGCCCAAGCCCGACCACGGGGAGGAGAGCTACCGCGGCTCCGGCCGGCTCACCGGCAAGGCGGCGGTCATCACCGGCGGGGACAGCGGCATCGGCCGCGCGGTCGCGATCGCCTTCGCCCGCGAGGGGGCCGACGTCCTGATCTCCTACCTGAACGAGCACGAGGACGCCGAGGACACCAAGAAGTACGTCGAGGAGGCCGGCCGCAGGTGCGTGCTCGTGCCCGGCGACCTCGCCGACCGGGCGCACGCCAAGACGATCATCCCCCAGGCCGTCGAGGCGTTCGGGAGGATCGACGTCCTGGTGAACAACGCCGCGTTCCAGATGAGCCACCCGACGCTGGAGGAGATCTCCGACGACGAGTGGGACCACACCGTCGCGCTCAACCTCTCGGCGATGTTCACCCTGTGCAAGGACGCCATCCCGCACATGCAGCCGGGCGCGTCGATCATCAACTCCTCGTCGGTCAACTCCGACAACCCGAGCCCGCACCTGATCGCCTACGCGATGACCAAGGCCGGCATCGCCAACTTCACCGCGTCGCTGGCGCAGATGTACGCGGACAAGGGGATCCGGGCCAACAGCGTCGCGCCCGGCCCGATCTGGACGCCGCTGATCCCGGCCACCATGGACGAGGAGAAGGTGGAGAGCTTCGGCCAGCAGGTGCCGATCGGCCGGCCCGGCCAGCCCGCCGAGCTCGCACCGGTCTACGTGCTGCTGGCCAGCGACGAGGCCTCGTACGTCTCGGGTGCCCGCGTGGCGGTCACCGGGGGCAAGCCGATCCTGTGAGCACCGGAGTCGCTCGAGCGCGGGGATCGCGCTCGAGCGACTCCGCTCAGCGCACCGCGGCGGCGATGCGGGCGACGTCGGCGGGGGTCACCCGGCAGCAGCCGCCGACCAGCCGGGCGCCGGCGTCCAGCCAGCCCGGCACGTCGCCGGCAGGGACGCCGGGCGACCCGGTCCAGCGCCGGGCCGCCGCGTCCCACCCCTCGCCGCTGTTGGGGTAGGCGACCAGCGGCGTGCCGGCTGCCGCGGCGGCGGCGAGGGAGGGCCCGACGGCGGGGGGGGGGGGGGGGGGGGGGGGGGGGGGGGGCGGGGCGCGCCCCCCCCCCCCCCCCCCCCCCCCCCCCCCCACCGCCCGGGACAGCACCTCGAGCGCCGACTGCGCGAAGGTGGGCGCGTCGAGCCCGCTGGCGGCCAGGCCGCCCACCTGCGCCCGCACCCGTTCGGTGATCATGCTGCTGGTCACGGCGGACAGT
>NZ_JBJGYW010000046.1:0-32558 GCF_054050215.1 Geodermatophilus sp. SYSU D01186
TGTACTGGGAGTACCGCGGCGGCTTCTTCGACGCCAAGGGCGTCACCATCCCGGTCGCCGTCAGCGTCTTCCCCGGCGAGCAGTACCAGGCCCCGCGCAGCTGGACCGAGCGCGCCTATCCCGGCCTGGTCCACTACAACCGGCTCGACCGCGGCGGGCACTTCGCCGCCTGGGAGCAGCCACGACTGTTCACCGAGGAGCTCCGCGCGGGCTTCCGGTCGCTGCGCAGACCCCCGGTCCCGGAACCGCGTCACTGAGCCACCACCACCGCCGGTGAGGGGAACGACATGGCCATCGCAGGTCTGCTGCGCACGGAGAGCCGGATGCCGTCGCTGGACGGTGCGACCGGCTGGCTCAACTCGGCGCCGCTGACGGCGGACGGGCTGCGCGGGCGGGTCGTCGTCGTGGACTTCTGGACCTACACCTGCATCAACTGGATCCGCACGCTCGCCCACGTCCGCGCGTGGGACGAGAAGTACCGCGACCGGGGGCTGGTCGTCCTCGGCGTGCACACGCCGGAGTTCTCCTTCGAGCGGGACGTGGACAACGTCCGCCGGGCGGTCGAGCGCACCGGCATCTCCTACCCGGTCGCGCTCGACAGCGACTACGCCGTCTGGGAGGCCTTCGCCAACCACTACTGGCCGGCGCTGTACTTCGTCGACGCCACGGGGCACCTCCGTCACCACCGCTTCGGCGAGGGCGACTTCATGCAGTCGGAGCTGGTGATCCGGCGGCTGCTGGCCGAGTCCGGCGTCGACCTGCTCGGTGAGCCGTTCGTCTCGGTCCGCGGCGAGGGCGTCGAGGCCGAGGCGGACTGGGACCACCTGCAGTCGGGCGAGACCTACCTCGGCTCCGCGCGCACCACGGGCTTCGCCTCGCCCCCGGGGCTGGTGCCCGACGCCCCGAGCGCGTACTCCGTCCCGGAGCGGCTGCGGCTGAACACCTGGGCGCTGTCCGGGACCTGGACCGTCGGGCCCGAGGCGGCCGTGCTCGCCGGCGAGGGCGGGCGGATCGCCCACCACTTCTCGGCCCGCGACGTCCACCTCGTCATGGGCCCGGCGGCGCCGGACGCCGCCGTGCCCTTCCGGGTGCTCCTCGACGGCCGGCCACCGGGCCCGGCCGGAGGCGACGACGTGGACGACGAGGGCCGCGGGGTGCTCGGCGAGCAGCGGCTGTACCAGCTGGTCCGGCAGCCGCCGCCCGTCGTCGACCGGCTGTTCGAGATCGAGTTCCTCCAGCCGGGCGCGGAGGCGTTCGTCTTCACCTTCGGCTGAGTTCGACAGCAAGGTGACTTCCGGGTGGGGGACGCCGCGCGAGCCCTCGGCATCCCGCCCTGGGGCCGGCTCCTGCGGTGTCCCGCACTCTCTTGCGGTCGTGCAGCACCGCCAGAGTGGGCAGAACACCGCAGGAGCACTAACCAGGCGGCCGGGCCGACGACGACCGAGGCGCCTGGGTCTCGATGTCCCCCGCGGCTGACGTCCCGCCGCGAGACGGGCCCGACCACATTCCTCCCCGGACGGCGGCGCCGAGCCTGGACCGGGCACCGGCGCACCCCCAGACTGGTGCGGCAGCCGGCGGTCAGGAGGCACGGGTGGATCTCGGCATCGATCTCGGCACCGCCAACACCGTTGTGAGCGACCTCCGCCGCGGCATCGTCTTCGACGAACCCACCGTCATGCTCCTGCGCCGCGGGGGCGCCCGCCGGGAACGGGTGCTCGCCGTCGGGCAGGAGGCGGCCGACCTCCTCGGCCGCGCCCCGTCCCGGTTCGCCCCCGTGCGTCCCCTGCACGACGGCGTGGTCACCGACCTGGAGACCGCCCGGCTGTACCTGCGGCTGGTCCTGCAGAAGGCCGGGCGGCGGGTGTGGGCCCCGGTCCGTGCCGTGATCGGCGTCCCCGTCGGCTCGACGGCGCTGGAGAACCGCGCGCTGCTCGAGGCCGCGGAGGAGGCCGGCATCCGCCCGGTCACCGCGCTCGACGAGTCGATCGCGGGTGCGGTCGGCTGTGGCATCGACCCACTGGAGCGACGGGTGCACATGGTCGTCGACGTCGGGGGTGGCACGGCGGAGGCGGTGGCGTTCTGCTTCGGCGGCGTCCTCGCCCACCGGACCAGCAAGCTGGGCGGTGACGAGATGACGACCGCCGTCGCCCGCCACCTGCGCGAGCAGCACCAGCTGCACGTCGGTGAGCTCGAGGCCGAGGACCTCAAGGTCCGCTCCGGGACCGACCTGAACGGCTCGCTGGTCGTCCAGGGCCGCGACGCCGCCACCGGCCGGCCGCGGCTGGCGACCGTGCAGGCCACCGAGGTCGCCGACGCCGTCCGGCCGATCACCGACGAGATCGTCCGGACGCTGGCCGCCTCCCTGGACGACCTCCCGCCGCAGGCGATCGCCGACGTGCTGGCCGAGGGCGTGCTGGTGTTCGGCGGGTCCTCGCTGGTCCCCGGCTTCGCCCAGGAGCTGGAGCGCAGCCTCGGCCTGCCGGTCAAGCTGGCCGAGAACCCGCTGACCTGCGTGGCCGAGGGCGCCGCGCGGGCGCTGCGCAACCGCCCGCTGCTGGCGGCCTACGGCCGGAGCTGACCCCTCACGGCAGCTGCAGCGGGCCGGTGGCGACGACGTCGGCCCGGTGGTCGAGGTAGTGCCGCAGCGCGTCGGCCACCACGGTCCGCGCGGTGTTCGCGCCCGTGCCCGGCCCCTGCACCAGCGCGGTCACCACGATGTCGGGGGCGCCCATCGGGGCCGCGGCCGACATCCAGTTGTCGTACTCGTCGTCGCGCAGGCCGCCGTCCTGCGCGGTGCCGGTCTTCGCGCCGGCCGGCTCCGGGAGGTCGGCCAGCCGGACGGCGGTGCCGCCGGTCACCGCCGCCCGCATGCCCTCCTGGACCGGCCCCAGCTCGGCGGCGTAGGGCAGGGGCGTCGCGGCCGGGGCGGGGAGCGCCGTGAGCGTGCCGGCGTCCGACCCGATCGCCATGCCCAGCCGCGGGGTGACCAGGTTGCCGGTGGCGACGGCGGCGGTCCACCGGGCGTTCTGCAGCGGCGTGACCTGCAGCTCGCCCTGGCCGATGCCGAGGATGACGGTGGACCCGCCGTACCAGGTGCCGCCCTTCGCCTCGACCGACTCCGGGGTGCCGAGGTAGCCGGCGGACTCCGCGGGCAGGTCGATCCCGGTCGGCTCGCCCACCCCGAGCGTCCGGGCCGTGTCGGCGATCGTGTCGACGCCGAGGGCGAGGGCGAGCTTGTAGAAGTAGACGTCGTTGGAGATCGCGAGCGACTCCACCAGGTCCATCGGCCCCATCGGCTTCCAGTTGCCGAACGTGTGCCCGCCGTAGGTGAAGCTGGCCCCGGTGGGGATGGCGCGGTCCGGCGCGAACACCGGGTGGGCCTGGTTGGCCGCGGCGACGACGAGCTTGAACGTCGACCCGGGCGGCGCGACGGCCTGGGTCACGTGCTCGAGCATCGGGGAGCCGGGCGCGTCGGCCAGGGCCTGCAGCGCCCCGGTGTCGACCGGCGGCCCGTAGACGTTGTTGTCGAACGACGGGGTGCTGGCCATGGCGAGGACCTGGCCCGTCCGCGGGTCCATCGCGACCGCGGCGCCGATCTTTCCCTGCGGCCGGGGCTGCGCGCGTACGGCGGCGGCCAGGCGGCTGTCGAGCAGACGCTGCAGGCCCAGGTCGATCGACAGCCGCAGCTCGGCGCCGGGCACCGGGTCCCGCCGCTCCCCGAGGGCGGCCGGCACGCCCTTCGGGTCGACGTACACGCACTGCTGCCCGTTGATGCCGCGCAGGACCGCGTCGTACTGCTGCTCGAGACCGGCGCGGCCGACGAACTCGGCGTTGGGCAGGCCGGGCCAGCGCTCCTCGTCCTCGGGCGTGGCCACTCCCGCGAAGCCGAGCACCGGCCCGAGCAGGGTGCCCTGGGGGTAGGTGCGGCGCGGCTCCGGGGTGACGAGCACGGCGGCGATCCCGGCGGCGCTGACGGCGTCCCCCACCGCGCGGGGCACCTCGGCCACCGTCAGCGACAGCGTGGTGGGCTCCGTCGTCGCGATCTGGGTCTGCAGGTCCGCACGCGGCCGGCCGACGAGGTCGGCGAGCCGGTCGACGTCCGCGGGCCGGGTGCGCAGCAGGGCGGGCACCACGAGCACCCGGTCCACGCCGCGGCCGACGTCCGCGGCGTTCACGGCCAGCGGCTCGCCGTGCCGGTCGGTGATCGCCCCCCGGGCGGCGGGCAGTCGGATGCAGCGGGTCATCTGCTCCTGCCCAACGACCTGCAGCTCCTCGCCCTGGGTGCGCTGCAGGCGCCATCCGTAGAGCCCGAAGGAGATCAGCAGCACCGAGAGGCCGAGCGCGATCAGCCGGACCAGCCGCGGCCGCATGAGGTGGCGGTTCGGCGCCCACAGCCGCCGCCGGGCGCCGTCCCGCCGGACGCCGAGGACCACGCCGATCGCGGCCAGGTGCACGACCAGCGCCGTGCCGCCGTAGCTGAGCAGGGGGAAGGGGACGCCGGCCAGCGGGAGGAGCCCCAGGTTGGCCCCCACCGAGACGACGATCTCGACGCCCATGAGCAGGGCCAGCCCGCCGCCGACGAGCGCGCCGTGCACGGTGCGTGAGGTCCGGCTGGCCAGCGCGAGCCGCCAGACGAGGACGATCGCGGCCAGCACCGCCGCCGCGCCGGCGACCAGCCCCAGCTGCCCGACGAGGCTGGCCAGGGCGAGGTCGGTGTCCCGCTCGGGCAGGTACTGGGCGCGCAGGCCGCGCAGCGGGTCGTCGGTCCGGCCGAACAGCCCGCCGGAGCCCACCGCGATGTGCGCCTGCCGCAGCGCCCAGCCCGAGCCGGTCGGGGACTCGTGCGCGCCGACCAGGAACGTCCCGAGGCGCTCGACCTGGTAGGGCCGCAGCAGGCTGATGAGCAGCGGCGCGGCGACCGCCGCCGCGGCGACCAGGGGCAGCAGGAACCGGGCCGGGATCCGGCCGATGAGCAGCATGGACCCGGCCAGGACGACGAGCAGCGTCGTGGTGCTGAGGTCCGGCTGGAGCAGGGTGAGCGCGATCGGCACGACGGCGAGCAGCACCGCCAGCGCGAAGCGCTGCCACGGCGGCCGGCCGGAGCCGAGGACGGCCGCGAGGACGAGGAGCAGCCCGAGCTTGGCCAGCTCCGAGGGCTGGAAGGTCAGCGAGCCGATGGCGAACCACCGGGTGGCGCCGTTCGCGGACAGCCCCATGGCGAGGACGCCGACGAGGAACAGGACGGCCGCGCCGTAGGCGATCCAGCCCAGGACGCCGAGGTAGCGCACGCGGACCCGCCAGAACGCCGCGAGGGCCACGACCCCGCCGATGGCGATGCCGGCCTGCCGCGCGGCGAGCTCGGTGGCGCCGACGAGGTACAGGTTCACCAGGCCCAGCCCGACCAGCGCCAGCGCGGCCAGGACCGCGAGCAGGTCGAACGCGCCGCTGCGGAGGGCCCGGCGCTGCTCGCGGGTGCGGCGCCGGCCCCTCAGCCCGTCCGTCGGCGGCCCGGGAGGTCCCGAGATCGGCATGGCGTCACCGGGTCCCGGGGTCGGGCCGGCAGGAGCCGACGAGCACCGGTGCCGACGCCGCGGCTGCCGGCGCGTCGGTGACGGCGATCACCGCCACGGCCGGGTGCGCCGGGAGCGGGAGGGTGCCGACGGCCGCGGCCCGGGTCCCCCCGGCGGGCACGGTGACGGTTCCGCCCGGCGCGGTCTCCGTGGCGCCCGTGCACCGGTCGACGACCCGGTAGGACCAGGTGACCACCTGGGCCTCGGGTCCCGGGACCAGCTCCACCAGCAGCCGCAGGTCGCAGGGCGCGTCCGGGGCGCACGCCGCCAGCGGGCGCAGGTCCACCCCGGCCACGGCCCCGGCCGCCGCGGGCGCGGGCGGCACGACCGGCAGGCCGTCGGGCTCCGGCGCGGCCGACGGCTCCGACCCGCTCCGCCCGGCGTCCAGGAGCAGGGCGATGTCGGTGGCGATGTCGTCGCGCAGCAGGACCACCTCCAGGGTCACGACCCCGGCGAGGACCAGCACCGACAGCAGCCACGCGCCGATCCGCCGCCCGGCACCGCCGCCCGCCCGGCCGCCCGCGCGTCCCGCCGCGGCCGCGCCGCGCCGCCCCTGAGGGCTCACGGGGGCACCGGCGCCGGTCCCCGGGGCCGCTGCCCCGCGGGCCGCGCGCACCAGCGCGGCCAGCTCCGCGCGCACGGCTGCGCGGTCGAGCGCGTCGGCCGCCTCCGTGAGGTCCCGGGCCACGGCGGGGACGCCTGCGATGGCCAGGTCGGCCGCCGCCCGGTCGAGCGGGGCCAGCAGCCGCTCGGCGGCCGGGTCGCTGCGGCGGGCGCGGAGCCGGGCGGCGGCCGCGACGTCGGCGAGCACCGCCCCGAGGTCGGGTCCGGGGCGCCCGTCGCGCCCGCCGTCGGCAGGGGTGCCGAGGGCCACCCGCCCGTCGGCACCGACGACGGCCTGCTCCACGACGACCCGGCCGTCCTCCGCTCCTCCGGTGTCCGGATCCCGTCGCCCCGCCGCCTCCGCGACCACAGCCGCCCCGAGCTCCAGGGCCTGCGGGGGCGTGAGCCGGGCCAGGCTGAGCAGGCGGGTCAGCGCCAGGCCGTCGGCGGACGGCGGACCGTCCACTCGCGGCTCCCGCGGTTCGGGGACGTCGGGCGGCAGGTCCGGCTCGTCCTGACCGGGAGCTCGGGCCGTCGTCAGGTCCGTCACCGACGCCACCTCGCTCACCCGGCTGGCCAGGACCCCCATGACGGAGCTGGGCAGATGCTGCTGGCTGGCCGACCCGGATGTCACGCGGTTGCTGCGCAGCCCGCGCGACACACCCGAGGGTCATGACCAACGACCCCGGGTGCCGTGACCAAGGGCCCGGGGCCTCCCGACCATGGGCCGTCGCGGCGGTGCGTCGGCGGGCGAGGGCCGGCGCGAGGCCCGGGCGGGTCGGCGGAATGGCGGTGCGCCGGTCGGGTAGTGCCCGTCGCACCGAGGGCGGCGCGAAGAGGGAGTCGGCCCTTCCCGAGGAGTGGACTCCACACATGAGCGAGAACAGCACACACCGGTTCGGCAACACGGCGGTCCTCTCGCTGCAGACGGCGGACGCCACCCAGGTCGTCACCTCCGACGCGCTCGACGACGCGCTCGCCGAGACCTACCGGCGGGTGGGGCTGCGGCCCGGCCTGCTCGAACGACTCGCCGGCATCCGGGAGCGCCGCTGGTGGGGCGAGGGCGTCACCTTCGTCGACGGCGCGGCCGCGGCCGGCGCCAAGGCGATCAGCGAGAGCGGGGTCGACCCGGCCGGCATCGGCGTGATGATCAACACCTCGGTCAGCCGCCGGTACCTCGAGCCCTCCACCGCGGTCGCCGTCCACCACGCACTCGGCCTGCCGCGCTGGTGTCAGAACTTCGACGTCACGAACGCCTGTCTCGGCTTCGTCAACGGCATGGAACTCGCCGCCGCCATGATCGAGTCCGGCCTGGTCGACCACGCGCTGATCGTCAACGGCGAGGACTCGCGGCCGGTCCAGGAACGCACCATCGACCGGTTGCACAGCCCGGAGACGGTGTCGCGCGACGTGCTGTCCCAGTTCGCCACCCTGACCCTGGGCTCCGGTGCCGTCGCCATGGTGCTGGGCCGGGCCGACCGGCACCCGGAGGGCCACCGCCTCGTCGCGTCCGTCAGCCGGGCGGGAACCGAGCACCACGAGCTGTGCGTCGGTGACAACGACATCATGCGGACCGACCTCAAGGGGCTCCTCGACGCCGGGCTGCGGCTGTCCGAGGACATGTGGGCGGACGCCGCGGCGGAGGTCGACTGGGCCGGCGGCATGAGCCGCTACATCGTCCACCAGGTCTCCAAGGTGCACACCAAGGCGATGTGCGACCGGTTCTCGATCGACCCGGCGCTGGTGCCGACGACGTTCCCGACGCGGGGCAACCTGGGGCCGGCGTCGGTCCCCTACACGCTGGCCGGCGTGCAGGACTCCCTCGTCGACGGCGACCGGGTGCTCCTCATGGGCATCGGCTCGGGCCTCAACGTCTCGTGCCTCGAGATCGCCTGGTGACGGCGGAGGACGTGGCCGGCTGCCCGCCGCCCCCTCCGGGCCTGGATCCCGCGTGGTCCCGCACCGTGGTCGTCGCCGACGACACCGGCGCGGAGCACACCTGGCACGTCCTCGACAACGGCGTCCGGGACCCGGCGGGCACGCTGCTGTGCGTCCACGGCAACCCCACCTGGTCCTACCTGTGGCGCCGGCTGCTGGCGGCCGCACCACCCGGGTGGCGGGTGGTCGCCCCCGACCAGCTCGGCATGGGCTGGTCCGACCGGCTGCCCGGCCCACGGTCGTTGCGGCAGCGGGTCGCCGACCTCGGCGACCTCACCACCGCCCTCGGCGTCAGCGGCCCGGTGGTCACCGTCGGGCACGACTGGGGCGGCGTGATCTCCCTCGGGTGGGCGCTGGAGCACCGGAAGGACCTGCGCGGCGTCGTCCTCGCCAACACCGCCGTCGCCATGCCGGAGGGCGACCGGGGGCCGGCCCTCATCCGGATGGCGCACCTGCCCGGCGTGCGCGCCGCCGTCACCGTCGGCACCCCGGTCTTCGTCCGGGCGGCGACGGCGCTGTCCCGGCCCGCCCTGCCCGTCGACGTGCGCCGCGCGTTCGCCGCGCCCTACCGCTCGCCGGCGCGCCGCCGGTCCGTGGGCGACTTCGTCGCCGACATCCCCTTCGCGCCGGGCCATCCCTCCCGCCCGGCGCAGGAGGCGATCGCCGAGGGGATCCGCGGTCTCGACGTCCCGGCCCTGCTGCTGTGGGGTCCCCGCGACCCCGTCTTCGGCGAGCGGTACCTGACCGACCTGCGCCGCCGCCTGCCGCACGCCCGGCTGCACCGCTACGCGGGCGCCTCCCACCTGCTCCCCGAGGACGCCCCCCGGTACGCCGAGGCGGTGGCGCGGTGGGTGACCGACCTCGGCTCCCCCCGCACGGAGCCCGAGCCACCGGCGGCCCCTGCCGGTGGAGCCGCCCGCCGGCTGTGGTCCGCGCTGGACGCGCGGGCGGACGACGACGCGGCGGCCGTCGTCGAGGTCGGCGGCTCGACGGTGAGCTGGTCCCGGCTGGCCCGCCGCGTGCGGCACCTGGCCGCCGGCCTGGCGGCGTCGGGGATCGGTCCGGGCCACCGCGTCGCGCTGCTCGTGGAGCCCTCGGCCGACCTGACCGCGGCGGTGTACGCGGTGTGGCGCGCCGGCGCCGTGGTCGTCGTGGCCGACAAGGGCCTGGGGTTCGCCGGGATGCGCCGGGCCCTGCGCAGTGCGGCGGTCGACTCCGTGATCGGCGGCCGTACGGGTCTGGCCGCGGCGCGGCTGATGGGCCTGCCCGGCAGGCGCATCGCGGCCGGCGCGCCGGGCCCCGCCGTCCGGCGCGCCCTGGGGGCGACCGCCACGCTGGACGACCTGGAGGCGCTCGGCCGGACCGCACCGGCACCGGCACCGGCTCCGCTGGACGCCGACTGCGCCGTGCTGTTCACCTCGGGGGCGACCGGGCCGGCGAAGGGCGTCGTCTACACGCACCGCCAGGCCGCCGCGCAGCTCGAGCTGGTGCGCTCCACCTACGGGCTCACGCCCCGGGACCGGCTGGTGGCCGCCTTCGCGCCGTTCGCGCTGCTCGGGCCCGCCCTGGGCATCGGGTCGGCGGTCCCCGACGTCGACGTGACGGCGCCGGGATCGCTGACCGCGACCGCGCTGGCCGGCGCCGTGGCGGCCGTCGACGCCACGGTGGTGTTCGCCTCCCCCGCGGCGCTGCGTCGCGTGGTGGCCACGGGGGACGGCCTCTCCCCGGAGCAGCGGACGGGGCTGGCCGGCGTCCGGCTGCTCGTGTCCGCCGGCGCGCCCGTCCCGGCGTCCCTGCTGCGCTCCCTGACGGCGGTCCTGCCCGCCGCCGACGCGCACACGCCCTACGGGATGACCGAGGTCCTGCCGGTCACGGACGTCTCCCTGGCCGCCGTCGAGGCCGCGGGCGAGGGAGAGGGCGTCTGCGTGGGGACGCCGTTGCCGGGCGTCGCCGTGCGGATCAGCCCGCTGTCCCCCGACGGCCGGGCCGACGGCCCGCTCACCGACCGTCCCGGCGTCCCCGGCGAGGTCTGCGTGCGGGCGGCGCACGTCAAGGACCGGTACGACGCGCTCTGGGCCCTCGATCGGGAGACGTCCCGGGAGCCCGGGTGGCACCGCACCGGGGACGTCGGGCACCTCGACACCGGCGGCCGGCTCTGGATCGAGGGACGCCTGCAGCACGTCCTCACCACGGCCTCGGGTGCGGTGACCCCCGTCGGGATCGAGCAGCGGGTGGAGCGGCTCGACGGCGTGTCGGCCGCGGCGGCCGTCGGCGTCGGGCCGGCCGGGGCGCAGGTCGCCGTGGTCGTCGTCGTGCCCTCCGGCGGAGTCCCGACCGGGCGGCATGCCCGGCCGGGCGTACGGAGGTCCCGGCTGCGCCTGGCGGACCTGGACCTGGCCGACGCCGTCCGGGCGGTCGCCGGCGTCGACGTCGCCGCGGTGCTGACCTGCCCGGAGCTGCCGGTGGACATCCGGCACCAGTCGAAGGTGGACCGCGGCGAGGTCGCCCGCCGCGCCGCGCGGGTGCTCGCCGGCGCGCGGGCGCCGCGGCCGTGAGGGTCCTGGTCACCGGCGCGAGCGGCATGCTCGGACGGGCGACGGCGACCGGCCTGCTGGAGCGCGGCGACGAGGTGACGGTGCTGCAGCGCCGTCCGTCCGGCCTGCCGTGCCGGGAGGTGCTGGGGGACGTCGCCGACCCGGCCGTCGTCGGCCGCGCCGTCCGGGGTCAGGACGCCGTGCTGCACCTGGCCGCGAAGGTGGACGTGACCGGCCCGTGGGCGGAGTACGTGGCCGCGAACGTCGACGGCACCCGCGCCGTCGTCGCGGCCTGCCGGGCCGCGGGCGTCGGCCGGCTGGTGCACGTCTCCTCCCCGTCGGTGGCGCACGCCGGGTCGGCACTCCCCGGCGTCGGCGCCGAGCCGGCCGCCCCTTCGCAGGCCCGGGGACGGTATGCCCGGTCCAAGGCACTGGCCGAGGTGGCCGCGCTGGCGACGGACTCCCCGTCCCTCGCCGTGCTGGCCATCCGCCCCCACCTGGTGTGGGGCCCCGGCGACACCCAGCTCGTGGCGCGCGTCGTCGCGCGGGCCCGGGCCGGGCGGCTGCCGGTGATCGGCTCGGGCGCCGCGCTCATCGACACGACCTACGTCGACAACGCCGCCGCGGCCCTGGTGGCCGCCGTGGACGCGTGCGGCCCGGTGCACGGCGAGGCCCTGGTCGTCTCGAACGGGGAGCCGCGGCCGGTCGCGGAGGTCGTCGGCCGGCTCTGCCGGGCCGCCGGCGTCCCCGAGCCGCACCGCCGGGTGCCCTTCGCGGCGGCCTACTCGGCCGGGGCGGTCGTCGAGGGCGTCTGGGCGGTGACCGGCCGGCGGCGGATCCCCCCGATCACCCGTTTCCTCGCCGAGCAGCTGGCCACCGCCCACTGGTTCGACCAGAGACGGACCCGGGCCGCTCTGGGGTGGCGGCCCCGGGTGGGCCTCGACGAGGGGTTCACCCGGCTCCGCGACTGGTACCGCCGTGTCCCACCCGCCCCCTAGCTCCCCCGGGCGACCCGCAGGTGCTCCCGCACGACCGCGCTCAAGCAGGTGGTGTCCATGGCCGCGGTGACGATCGTGGCGCCCTCGGCGGCGTACCCCGCGGCCTCCGACCCGCTGAACGCGTGCACCCCGACCGGGACGCCGGCGGCCACCGCCCGCGCCACGATCGAGGAGAGGACGCCGCGCACGTGCTCCCGGCTGCCCTCGTCGGCCCGGCCGAGGGCCAGCGACAGGTCGGCCGGGCCCACGTACACCCCGTCCAGCCCCTCGATGGCGAGGATGGCGTCGAGCTCGTCGAGCGCGCCGGCCGTCTCGACCATGACCACCACCAGCGGCTGGTCGGACCCACCGGACAGCCGCCCGATGGACCGGGTGCCGACGGGCCCGTAGCGGCAGCTCGCGACGACGTCGCGGGCGTGGGCGGCGTCCCGGACGCTGGGTACGATGACCCCGTGCGCGCCGAGGTCCAGCGGGCGCCCGACGTCGGCGGCGTCCGGACTGCGGGTGCGCACCAGGGGCACGGAGCCCGCCGCGACGACCGCGGCGGTGACGCCCGGCAGCTCCGCCTCCCCGAGCGGGCCGTGCTGCAGGTCCAGGACGACGAAGTCGGCGCCGGCCCGGGCCAGCAGCTCCGCCGTCACCGCACCAGGGAGCTGGCTCCACAGGCCGTGGCAGGCCTCCCCCGCCGCCCACCGCGCCCGCAGCGCACTCACGGCCCGGCCGCCGGCACGGGCTCGCGGAACCACCGGCGCACCCGGCTGGCCCCGAACTCGGCCTTCTCCGCGGAGTTGGCGAGCGACGGCGGGTCGAACGTCCCGGTCGGTGCCGCCCCGGCGACGAAGGTGACGTCGACCTTGGCGACCTCGTCGCGGCCGTACTCCAGGTAGCAGATGCCGCGGCCGTCGTACTGGCCGGCCGCGTCGCCGCCCCGCGCCAGCGCGACGATCCGGTCGGCCACGACGCCGGCCTGCCGCTCGGAGAACACCCCGGCCTTCGGCGTGCCGACGCTGGTGACGTCGCCGACGGCGTAGACGCCGGGGAACGCCGTCTCCAGGGTGCGCGGGTCCACGGGCACCCACCCGTCGACGGCGAGCCCGGACGCGACGACGACGTCCGGCGCCCGGTGCACCGGCACCCCGAGGAACAGGTCGAAGGCGATCTCGTCGCCGTCGGCGAGGACGGCGACCCTGCGGCCGGGGTCGAGGGACCGCACGACCCGGTCCGGCAGGAACTCGATCCCGCGCTCGGCGAACGTGGCCAGCAGCGCCTGCGACGCCGCCGGGGACGGCGGGATGGGCGAGCCGAGCGGGGTCACCAGCGAGATCCGCACGGCGTCGCGCATGCCCCGGTCGGTGAAGTACTGGTCGAGCAGCAGCGCCGTCTCGCTGGGCGCGGGCGGGCACTTGAACGGCGTCGAGGTGACCCCCACGACGACGTGCCCGCCGGAGAACCCCGCCAGCTGCCGGCGCAGCGCGAAGGCGCCGGCCTCGGTGTAGAACTCGGAGCCGCACTCGACCAGCCCGGGGGTCGCCTCCGGGTGCAGGTCCGCGCCGAGCGCCACCACCAGGACGTCGGCGTCGAGAGTGCCGGCGTCGGTCTCCACGCGCCGCGCCCGGGGGTCGATCGCGCGGACCGTCGTCTGCACGAAGCGGACGCCCGGCTCGTCGATGTCGCGGTACCGGTGCCAGACGGCGTCCTCGGTGGTGCGGCCGAACATCACGTCGAGCTTGGAGAAGCCGAACACGAACCCGTCGCGGCGGTCGACGAGCACGACGTCGACGTCGTCGCCGAGCTCCTCGGACAGCCGGGTGCTGAGCTCGAGGCCGCCGAAGCCGGCCCCGAGCACCACGACCCGGAGGCTGCGGGGCTCCTCCCGGGGGCGGGGGGCGGGTGATCGCGTGGGCTCGTCCTGGGGAGACATGGGTCCTCCTCCGTCGTGGCTCCCGGCCGGCGCGGCCTCGCGGCCTCGCGGGCACGCACCGCCGCTGCGCGGTGCCGGGGCCTGGACGCTATCGACCCGCCCGGTACCGCAGAAGGCGTGCGCGAGCGCCGCCGGCCACCCCTCGTCGCCGGCGCGGGCGCCGGAGGCCTGCCGCAGGTTCCAGGAGGCGCCGCGGTGCCGGTCCGGTCACCCCGACCGGTGCGCGCCGGCGTCCGCCTCCCTCAGCGCCCGGGCGGTGAGCACCTGCGCGAGGTGGGAGCGGTAGGCCGCGTCGGCGCGCAGGTCCGACGGCGGGCTGGCGCCCTCGGCGGCGCGGGTGGCCGCGGCGTCGATGCCGGCCCCCTCGGCCAGCGCCTGCTCGACCGCACGCGCCCGCAGGGGAACCGGCGCCATGTTGACCAGCCCGACCGCCAACGCGCCGTCAGCCGCCTGCTGGACGGCGACGCCGACGGTGGCCCAGTCCTGGCTGCGCTGGCGGAACTTCTGGAAGCTCCACGCCCGCCCGGGCACTGCCGGGACGCGGACCTCGACCAGGACCTCGTCGGGCTCGGCCGCGGTCTGCCAGAAGTCGACGAAGAAGCCGGTCGCGGCGATCTCGCGGTCGCCGCCGGGCCCCCGCAGCAGCAGCGTCGCGTCCAGGGCCACGAGCACCGCCGGGACGTCGGCCGCCGGGTCGCCGTGCATCACGGCGCCGCCGATGGTCCCGCGGGCGCGTACCTGCCGGTCGCCCACGGTGGCCACCGCGGCGGCCAGCAACGGCACTCGTCCCCGTACCACCGGGGAGGCCTCCAGGTCGCGGTAGCGCAGCCCGGCGCCCAGGCGCACCGACCCGTCGGTCTGCTCCAGCCTCCGCAGCTCACCGAGGCCGCTGATGTCGATCAGGGCCTCGGGCGCGGCCAGCCGGAACCGCATCAGCGGGATCAGCGAGTGCCCGCCGGCGAGGAACGTGGCGTCGTCCCCCCGCTCGGCCTTGAGCGATGCGGCATGGTCCAGCGACTCCGCGCGCAGGTAGTCGAAGGCGGCGGGGATCATCGCCGGCCCGCCTCAGCGGCGCGTTCGGCGTGTGCGGTGGCCATGGGGCCCGGGCCGCCGTTGTCCCGCGCCCAGGCCACCGACTCCACGATCATCTGGTAGCCGGTGCAGCGGCAGAGGTTGCCCTCGAGGCCCGCGCGGATCTCCTCGGCCGTGGGCCGGGGCTGGTCGAGCAGCAGCCCCGTCGCCGCCACCACCATGCCCGGCGTGCAGAAGCCGCACTGCAGCCCGTGGCACTGCCGGAAGCCCTCCTGCACCGGCGACATCTCCCCGTCGTGGGCCAGGCCCTCGACCGTCAGCACCTCCCCGCCGTCGGCCGCAGCGGTGAAGACGGTGCACGACTTCACCGCGACGCCGTCGAGCAGCACCGTGCAGGCGCCGCAGTTGGAGGTGTCGCACCCCACGTGCGTGCCGGTGAGCCCCAGGGTCTCGCGCAGGTAGTGCACCAGGAGCTGCCGGGACTCCACGGTGCCGTGCGTGGCGACGCCGTTCACCCGCATGTGCACGTCGTGTCTCACGGGGTCACCGTCCAGCCTCGTCGGGACCGCCGCCCGGCCCGCCGGGCGGCCGGTCGGACGGCGGGGTGGCGGCCGCGCGGGCGGTTCCGCTGCCCGCGCCGTCGTGCATCGCCGTCCACACCCGGAACGGCGTCAACGGCATGTCGATGTGCCGGACGCCGAGGTGCGACAGCGCGTCGACGACGGCGTTGACGACCGCCTGGGGTGCCGCCGTCGCGCCGGACTCACCGAGCCCCTTGGCGCCGAGGGGGTTGAAGCTCGTGCGCACCACCATGTGGTGGCTCTCGATGGCCGGCACGTCGGGAGCGCCGGGCACCTGGTAGTCGACCAGCGTGGCGGTGACCGGCTGGCCGTCCGCGTCGTAGACGACCTCCTCCAGCAGCGCCTGGGCGATCCCCTGGGCCAGGCCGCCCTCGACCTGGCCGCGGGCGGTCAGCGGGTTGATCACGGTGCCGCAGTCGTCGACGGCGACGTAGCGGAGGACCTGGACGCGGCCGGTGTCGCGGTCGACCTCCACCACGCAGGCATGGGCGCCGCTGGGGTAGCTGAGGTTGGTCGGCTCGTAGTAGTCCATGAACTGGAGGCCGACCTCCATGTCCTCGGGGCACTTGTGCGGCTTGTAGGCGGTGAGCGCGACCTCGGCGAGCGGGACCTCGGTGCCCGGGGTCCCCCGCACGGAGAAGGTCTCACCGTCCTGCTCGATGTCGCCCTCGTCGGCCTCGAGCAGGTGGGCGGCGATCTGCAGCAGCTTGTGCCGGACCTTGCCGGCCGAGCGCTGCACGGCCGGCCCGCAGACCGGGATGGCGCGGCTGCCCATCGTGCCGATGCCCTCCTGCACGGTGTGCGTGTCGCCGTGCCGCACGGTGATGCGCTCCACCGGTACCCCGCCGAGGGCGTCGGAGGCGATCTGGGCGAAGGCGGTCTCGTGCCCCTGGCCGTGCGGGCTGGTGCCGACCGACACCACCACCGAGCCGTCGGGGTTCATCCGCACGGTCGAGGACTCCCAGCCGCCGACGTAACCGAACTGCTCGAGCAGCGGCGTGGGCCCGAAGCCGCCCATCTCGACGAAGCTGGAGAAGCCGATGCCCAGCAGCGGCCGGCCCGGGTCGGCCCGGCGCTCCTCGGCCTCCCGCCGGAGCTGCGCGACGTCGAGGTGCCGGAGCAGGGTGTCGAGCAGCCCGGGGTAGTCGCTCTCGTCGTAGACGATCCCCGGCCACTGCGTCGCGTAGGGCATCTCGCCGGGCTGGATGAAGTTGACGCGGCGCACGTCGATCGGGTCGCGGCCGAGCTCGTCGGCGACCACGTCCATGACCCGCTCGATCAGGAAGGCGGCCTCCGGCCGGCCGGCCCCGCGGTACGCCGCGACCGGCGTCGTGTGGGTCGCGACGCTGCGGAACGACGCGGCGATCGTGCCGATCCCGTAGCAGCCGCCGGACATGTAGGCGGTCAGGGTGGGCAGCGCGGCCCCGAGCGGGTCCGGCCAGGCCCCGCAGTCCTGGACGATCGCCACGCGCAGGGCCAGCACGCGGCCCTCGTCGTCGAAGCCGACGTCGACGTCCTGGACCTGGGCGCGGCCGTGCGTCATCGAGACGAGGTTCTCGCTGCGGGACTCGACGTACTGGACCGGGCGCCCCAGCCGCCGGGCGAGCTCGGCGGTGAGGATGAACTCGGGGTAGAAGCTCGCCTTGGCGCCGAAACCGCCGCCGACGTCGGGCGCCACGACCCGCGTGTCGTGCTGGGCGAGACCGAACATCGCGGCCAGCTCGTTGCGCAGCGGGTGCGGTGCCTGCACCGTCGCGTGGAGCGTGAGGGCGTGGGAGTCCCAGGTCGCCAGGCAGCCGCCGGGCTCGATCGGGACCGCGGCCAGCCGCTGGTTGCGGATGCGCAGGCTGGTGCGGTGCGGCGCCGCCGCCAGCTCCGCCTCGGCGTCGTCCTCGGTCATCTGCTGGGCGAGGACCACGTTGCTGCTCTGACCGGGCACGATCGGCGCCGCGCCCTCCGCCATGGCGGCCTCGACGGTGGTCAGCGCGGGCAGCGGCTCGTAGTCGACGACGACGGCGGCCGCGGCGTCGGCGGCCAGGTACCGGTCGGTGGCGACGACGACGGCGACCGGCTCGCCCACGAAGCGGACGGTGTCGGAGGCGAGGCACGGCCGCTCCATGCCGGGCAGGGACCGGGTGGGCGGCAGCCCGGCCAGGTCCGCCGCGGTCCAGACGCCGAGGACACCGTGCGACCCGGCAGCCGCCGCGGTGTCGATCGAGAGGACCCGGGCGTGCGCGTGGGGGCTGCGCACGAAGGCCATGTGCGCCGTGCCGGGCAGGCGGATGTCGTCCACGAAGCGGCCGCGCCCGGTGAGCAGCGCCGGGTCCTCCTTGCGGACGACCGCCGCCCCGACCATCGAGGCCATCAGCGGGTCACCTGCCCGCGGTCGACCGGCCGCCCGTGCCGGTCCGGGCGCCGCGGACCGGCCCCGCCCGCGCGTACCAGGGCCGCGACGCCGCCGGAGATCCTGGGGGTTGGGAGTCCCATGGCATCCACCTCGTACGAGCCGGACGACAGCGTTCAGCAGCTTCCTAGGACCCGGCGCCGCCCCGGGCAACGACCGGGCGCGCGGTGCGTCGTGGTGGTGACGCTCCGGCGCTCCCCGCCTCCGGTACGGGACGGTCCCCACCCGGATCGTCGCCGGACGTCCGGTGCCGGCAGCACCTAACCTCGGGGACGTGGCGTTCACCGTGGCCGACGCGCACCTGCTGGCGCTGGCGGCGCACGAGGGCCAGGTGGACGCCCGGGGCCGCGACCACTACCTGGCCCACCTGCGGCCGATCGCCGAGGCGCTGCGGCCGCACGGCCCCGAGGCGGAGATGGCCGGCCTGCTCCACGACATCGTCGAGGACACCCGCGACCACCCCGACCCGGACCGCCGCTACGACCTCGACCGGCTGCGCGCCCTCGGCGTCCCGGAGGTGGTGGTCGAGGCGGTGGACGCGGTCACCCGGCGCCCCGGGGAGCCCTACATCGCCGGCCTGATCCGCCGCAGCGCGGCCCACCCCCTCGGCCGGCTGGTGGAGCTGGCCGGCAATGCGCACGACCTCGCGGCCAGCGCCGAGCTGGCCCGGACCGACCCGGACAAGGCCCGCAGCCTGCGCGAGGGCCGCTACCGCCCGGCCCGCCGGATCCTGCTGGCCGCCGAGGCCGCCGACCGGGTGCACGGCCGCCGCGTCCTCGTCTGACCGGGGATCCCGGCCGGGGGCTCACCCGGCCGGCGCGACGCTGACCAGCCCGCGGGTACCGTCGACGGTGAGCCGCTGGCCGGTGGTGAACCGGCTGGTCGCCTCCGGCAGGCCGACGACCGCCGGGATGCCGTACTCGCGGGCGACCACCGCCCCGTGGGAGTTCGCCCCGCCCATCTCCATGACCAGCGCACCGGCGGTGAGGAACAGCGGGGTCCAGCCCGGGTCGGTGGACGGCGCGACGAGGACCTCGCCCGGCGCGAGGTGCGCCCCGACCGGGTCCAGGACGACGCGGGCGGCCGCGGTGACGGTCCCCGCCGACGCCGGGGTGCCCACCAGCGCGCCGTCCGCCGCCGGTGGCAGCCCGGTGCGCGCCTCCGGCTCGGTGCCGTCGCTGAGGAGCACCCGGGGCACGTGGCGGCGGCCCATCTCCCGGTCGAGGTCGGCGCGGCGGGCGGCGACGAGGTCGCGCACGTCCCGGCCGTCGAGGGCGGCCGCGACCTCGCCCACGTCGAGGAGGCACACGTCCTCCGCGCGCACGAGCCGACCCCCGGCGGCGAGGTCGGCGCCGATGCCCAGCAGCTCGCCGCGCGCCCGGGCCAGGACCAGCACGATGAGGGCCTTGGGCAGCTCCCGGATGCCGGCCAGCTGCCGCGCGCGGTCCAGGGCCAGGCCCACCGCCGCCCCCCGCAGCCGGCCGCGCCGCCGGGCCCGGCCGGTGAGCGTCGCCACCATGGCCTCGGCCTCCGCGGCGGCGCGGTCGAACACACGCCGCGGCGCCCGGTCGGGGTCGTCGAGCCGCAGGTAGTTGCCGAGGACGCCGAGCACGTGCGTGGGGTCCTCGGCCCAGCGGGGCACCCCGACGTCGATCTCGGCGACGGCGCGGTGGCCGTAGCGGTCGAGGAACCCCCGGAGCCCGGTCTGCAGGACCGGCGGCAGCGTCCCGGCCCGGGCGCGCGCCGCGAGCGCGGCGGCCGGCTCCCGGCGCACCGCCGCGGCGGCCTCCTCGTCGTCCCGGACCGCGGTCGCGAGGTCCCACAGCTCCAGGTCCATCTCGGTGGTCACGTTGTGCGGGAGCCCGCGGAGGACCGTCGCGAGGTCACCCGGTCGCGCGTCGGGCCCGAGCAGCCGGCCGGCCAGCCACAGCAGCGCGAAACCGGCCGCGGCCGGCGGCATCACCCGCGGCACCACCTGGACGACGGCGGAGCCGAGCAGCCCGACGACGGCGTCCAGCCGCTGTGCGGGCGGGGCGGACGCCGGCAGCACCGGACGCCCCCGCAGCCGCGCCTCCACGCGGTCCAGACGCCGGCGCGCCGCCGCCGGCCGGGCCACCGCCTGCACCACCTGCAGCGGGATGGCGTACCGCGCCGCCACCACCGCGAGCCGGCGCACCACCGGCGCCCACGAGGGGTACACCACCGACAGCCGCGGATCGTCGAACAGCCCGCGCAGCACCGCGGCCGAGCGGGCCTCCATCACGTCGAGCACGCGGGGGAAGACCGCCCGCCCGGCGGTGCTGCGCACGATCGCCGTGATGTCGAAGAACAGCCGCCCCGCGGCGTCCCGGACCCCGGGCGGCCCGGCCACCGGGTCGGCCGGCGGGGAGCCGTAGAGGCCGGCGACCGAGGACCCGATGACCCGGATCGCGGACAGCCCGATCGGCGTCAGCGGACGGGTGAGCCCCTGGGCGAGGCTGAAGCAGAACCAGACGCGCAGCCCGGGCCGCGCCGGGTCGCCGTCCGGGATCGGGAACAGGGTGGTGACCGGCCGGGCCTGGGTGAGCCACAGCGCGCCGGTGCCGTCGACGGCCCACTCGGTGTCCTGAGGCGTCCCGTAGTGCCGCTGGACGCGGTCGCCGAGCCGGACCAGGGCGCGCAGCTGGTCGTCGGTGAGGCTGGCGGTGTCGGACGCCGGCACCGGCAGCGTCTCGGTCCCGCCGCCCGGGCGGGCCCGCACGACCAGGCGCTTGTCCCCGAGGCGCCGCTCCAGGACGGCGCCGGTGCGGCTGTCGAGCACGAAGTGGTCGGGGTTGACGGCCCCGCTGACCACGGCCTCGCCCAGACCCGGGCTGGCGTCGACGACGGTCTCCCCGCGCCGTCCGGTGACCGGGTTGACGGTGAACAGCACGCCCGCCACCGCGGCGTCGACCATCCGCTGCACCACGACGGCGAGCCGGGTCGAGGCGGAGTCGACCCCGTTGCGGAGCCGGTAGACGACCGCCCGGTCGGTCCAGAGGGAGGCCCAGCAGCGGTGGACGGCGTCGAGGACCGCGTCGGCGCCCACGACCCCGAGGTAGGTGTCCTGCTGGCCGGCGAAGCTGGCGTCCGGGAGGTCCTCCGCGGTGGCCGAGGAGCGCACCGCGACCGGGGTGGCCTCCCCCAGCTCCCGGTAGGCCGCGGTGACCGCGGCCGCGACGTGCGCCGGCACGGGGGTGGCCAGGATCCGCTCGCGGGCCCGCCGGGCGAGGTCCGCCGACCGGTCCAGGTCGTCGGCCCCGGTGGCGGCGAGCTCGTCGAGGATCCCGGTGAGGTCGGCGGCCGCGACCACGTCGCGGTAGGCGTCGGTGGTCACGCAGAACCCGTCGGGCACCGGCAGCCCCGCGCCGATCAGCTCGCCGAGGTTGGCCGCCTTGCCGCCGACCCGCTCCACCGCCCCGGCGTCGACGTCCCGCAGCGCGACGACCACCGCCGGTGCCGGCTGACCGGTTCCCTGCGAGGTCGCGCTCACGGTCGTCTCCCGCCGTCGTCCCCGGCGAAGCAGCCCGGACGCTACTCCCGGTGCCGCGCTCCGCGGGCCGGCGACGACCCGGCCGCGCAGGGGGTTGTCCCGCCCGCGGCGCCCGAGGACTCTCGGGCGATGGACCCCCGCTCGTCCACGGCCACCACCCTCGACCCGGTGGTCGAGCTGGACGCGGCCTTCTTCGCCGACCCGTACGCCCTGTACGCCCGGCTGCGCGCGGAGCGTCCGGTGGCGCGGGCCCGGACCCCGGTGGGCCTGCCCGTGTGGCTGGTCACCCGGTACGACGACGTGCGGCAGGCCCTCACCGACCCCCGGCTGGCCAAGGACGCCGGCGGCTTCGCGCGGGTGCTGGGCGCCCAGCCGGTGCCGCCCGAGCGGCGCGCGGTGTTCACCGAGGAGCTCACCCGGCACATGCTCAGCAGCGACCCGCCGGACCACACCCGGCTGCGCAAGCTGGTGAGCCGGGCGTTCACGGTGCGGGCCATCGCGGCGATGCGCCCGCGGATCGAGGAGGTGGCCGCGGGGCTCGCCGACCGGATGGCCGCCGGCCCACCGGTGGTCGACCTGCTCGACGCCTTCGCCTTCCCGCTGCCGATGGCGGTCATCTGCGACCTGCTCGGCGTGCCCGACGCCGAGCGGACGAGCTTCCGCACGTGGTCGAACACGCTGTTGTCCTCCGACGGCGCAGCGGCCGACCGCTCGGCGGCCGCGGCCGCCATGGCGCGCTACCTCGGGGCGCTGGTCGCGGAGAAGCGGGCCCGGCCGGCCGACGACATGCTGTCGGCGATCGTCGCCGCGTCGGAGGACGCCGACCGGCTCTCGCCCGAGGAGACCGTGGCGATGGCGTTCCTGCTGCTGGTCGCCGGCCACGAGACGACGGTGAACCTCATCGGCAACGGGGTGCTCGCGCTGTTCCGCTCCCCCGACCGGCTCGCCGAGCTGCGCGCCGACCCCGACCTGACCCCGCGGGCGGTGGAGGAGTTCCTGCGCTACGACGGCCCGGTCGACCTGGCCACGTTCCGCCACACGACCGAGCCGGTCGACATCGCGGGCACGACCATCCCGGCCGGCGAGGTGGTGCTCCTCGCCCTGGCCTCGGCCGACCGCGACCCCGACCGCTTCCCGCGGCCCGACGAGCTGGACCCGCACCGCGAGACCGGCGGCCACCTGGCGTTCGGCTTCGGCCTGCACCACTGCCTCGGGGCCCCGCTGGCCCGGCTGGAGGGCGAGATCGCCTTCCGGACCCTGCTCGCCCGCTTCCCCGACCTGGCCCCCGCCTGCGACCCGGCCGAGCTGACCTGGCGCGCCAGCATCCTCATGCGCGGCGTGACCCGGTTGCCGGTGCGGCTGCGGGCGCCCGGCGCCGGGACCTGACCGCACGGCCGGCGCTACCCCGCCTCGGCCGCCTTGCGGACGAGGGCGGCCACCGCCGGGGTGGCCGCGCGGGAACCGGCCGCGAGGAACGACTGCTGGACGACCTCGTTCAGGCGGGAGCGGGACATCATGTCGTTGCCCATCACCTCCTGCTCCGCCGCGCCCGGCGTGAACACCAGCGTCTGGACGCCGGTCGCCTCCAGGGCGCCGACCTCGCGCCGCAGCAGCCGCGCCGAGTGCCGGCGGGAGGCGGCGTAGACGTCCGGCCGCAGCCCGGCCGGGCCGCTCATGGGCGAGATGACGACGACCAGGTCCAGCCCCAGGCCGCGCAGGATCGCGGCGTTGGTCGGGGAGTGCACGCCGCCGTCGACGTAGGCGTGCCCGTCGATGGAGACCGGGGCGAAGTACCCGGGCACCGCGCAGGACGCGGCCACCGCCAGGTGCACGGGCGCCTCGGGTGCCCCCGGGCGGCCGAAGACGACGCGTCGCCCGTCGCGCCGGCGCACCGCGCAGATCCACAGCGGCCGCTGCGGCCACCCCGGCTGCTCGAGCTCCCGCAGCGCGGCGAGCTGCTCCACGACGTCGTGCCGTCCCGGCGCCACCAGGGACATGCCGGCGGCCAGCGGCCGGAAGTGCCACGGCCGGGTGAGCGCCCGCGCGACCATGTGCCGCCCGGGCACGCGCAGGGGGCGGCGCAGCAGGTGCAGCGGGTTGAACGGGGCCAGTTCGGGCACCGAGGTGCCGGCCATCTGGCGCAGCACGTCCTCGTCGCCGGACAGGGGGGCCTTCACCGTCCAGGCCGCGAGGTCCTCCGCCGAGACGCCGAGCCGCAGCAGCGTGCCGGTGATCGAGCCGGCCGACGTCCCGACGACGACGTCCGCGGTGCGCGCGTCGAAGCCGAAGTCGTGCTGGAGCACCGCCAGCACGCCGGAGTGGTAGGCCTGACCGACGACGCCCCCGGCGCCCAGCACCAGGCCGACCCGCGTCATGAGCCGAGTCTGCCCCGGCGGCCGGGTGCCGACACGCCGTCCCCGCGGGGCCGGGGCGACCGGCCGGCCGTCACCGCCCGCCCGCGCCGAACTCCTCGAGCACCGCCTCGGCGACCCCGCTGCCGATCTCCCGGGAGTCGTCCATCGCGTCCCGGAAGTGGATGCCGAGCCAGACCCGCGCGTCCATGACCTCGTCCACCCAGGTGTCGGCGTCGTCGTAGACGCGCGTCGTGCCGGTGACGGTGCTGTGGATCCGCAGGTCCACCTGCCCGCGGCCGAACAGCCCCTCGAGGGTCCCGGCGACCGCGGAGCTGATGCAGCCGTGGCCACTGGGGTTCTCCGGGTACGGCGGGGCCGGCACCAGCGAGGTCCACCCCGGGTCCGGTGCGGTGGCCGGGTTGCCGTCCCGGTCCGCCTCGTGGATCGCGGTGACCGGCCGCCAGAAGGCGGTGTCGTACTTGACCCGCCAGCAGGTGATCCCGGCGTCGGCCCCGGCGCTGTTGGCGGCGGCGAACACCCGCGCGGTGCCCTCGACGTCCATCGGCTGGCGGGCGAGCCGCTCGCGCAGGGCGTCCTGGTACTGCCGCACCGGGTTGTCGCTCCAGAACCGGGCGAGCTCGGTCTGCTCCGCGGTCCGGTCCGTGCTCGTCGCGGATCCCATCGACGCCGCCTCGGCGAGGTCCGCGGCGTACTCCTCGCTGTCCAGCGGGTCGGGGCCGTCCGAGGCGAACTGCTCGGCCGAGTCGACGACGAGCGGATCGGTGAAGGCCAGCCACGGCGCGAGGAACTCCCCGCTGCCGGTCGGGACCCACCGCCCCGGCTCCGGGTCCTCGGGCGTCGGGAGGGTGATCGGGGCGTCCCGCCCGTCGTCGGCGCGGGCCGCGACGAGGGCGGCCGCGGCCGCGGCGCCGACCGCCTGGCCGGTGCGCCGCGCCTCGCCGTCCGGGACGCCGCCGAGCCACGCGTCGTAGTCGGCGTCCAGCGCGGCCCGGGACGCCGGGAAGTACTCGGCGAGGACGTCGCGGGCCGCCGTCGCCGCGGCCACGTCGGAGGCGGCGTCGTGCTCCTCGGCGGCGACCACCGCGCCGTACACAGCCGTGGACACCAGGCCGAGGTGGAGCTGGGCCACCGGCGGCGGCTTCTGCCCCTCGACCCCGATGGTGCGCCAGGCGATGGCGTTCCAGCTCAGCACGACCCCGGGGTCGCCCGCAGGGGGGTCCGGCGGGGAGCCGGCGGCGACGGTCGGTGCCGTCGCGAGCACCAGCAGCGCGGCGGCCACCACGCCCTGCCGGGGAGCGGTGCGGTTCCTGGACACGGACGCCTCCTGTCCCCACACCCGGCCCGGCGTCTGCAGGCGGAACGGCCTGTCCGGGGCCGGTGCCGGTACCGGGAGCAGGGCCGAACGGTAGCCCCGTGCGGAGGGCCCGGACAGGGACCTCCGTCGTCAGGCCGCGCGGACGGCGAGGCTGACGTTGTGCCCGCCGAAGCCCAGCGAGTTCGACAGCGCCACCCCGCGTCCCAACCGGCGCGGGCGGTGCGTGACCACGTCGAGCGGCACCCCGTCGTCGAGGTGCTCGAGGGTCGGGTGGGCGGGCGCGATGCCCTCGCGGACCGCCAGCACCGTCGCCACGGCCTCCACCGCGCCCGCCGCCCCCATGAGGTGGCCGGTCATGGCCTTGGTGGCGCTGACCGCCACGCCGTCGGCGTGCGGTCCCAGGACGGCGCGGATCGCCGCGGCCTCGATCACGTCGCCCACGACGGTGGACGTCGCGTGCGGGTTGACGTGGACGACGTCGCCCGGGCCGGCCCCGGCGTCGGCCAGCGCCGCCCGCATGGCCCGGGCCGTGCCGGCACCGCTGGGGTCGGGCCGGACGAGGTGGTGGGCGTCCGCGGTGAGGCCGGCGCCGGCCAGCTCCGCGTGCGCTCCCGCGCCCCGGGCCGCGGCGTGCGCGGCGGACTCCAGGACCAGCACGCCGGCCCCCTCCCCGAGGACGAACCCGTCGCGCCCCCTGTCGAACGGCCGGGACGCCGAGCGCGGGTCGCCCTCCCTGCGGGACAGGGCCCGGGCGGCGGCGAACGCGGCCAGCGACACGCGGTGGATCGGGGCCTCGCTCCCGCCGCACACGACGACGTCGGCGCGTCCCGACCGGACCAGCTCCAGGCCCAGGGAGATGGCCTCGGCCCCGGATGCGCACGCCGACACCGGCGTCCGCACGCCGCCGCGGGCACCGAGCTCCAACCCGACGGTCGTCGCGGCCCCGTTCGGCATGAACATGGTCACCGCCAGCGGCGAGACCGCGGCCGGCCCCCGCTCGCGCAGCCGGTCGCACTGGTCGACCAGGGTGAGCAGGCCGCCGACACCGGAGCCGATCACCACGGCCAGCCGGTCCGGTTCCACCTCCGGCGCGCCGGCGTCCCGCCACGCCTCCCGGGCGGCGAGGAGCACCAGCTGCTGGACCCGGTCCAGCGTCCGCGCCTGCTGAGGGCGGAGCTGCTCCGCGACGTCCGTGGACACCGGTGCGGCGATGCGGACCGGCAGGTCCCCGGCCCAGCTCCCGGGGAGGGCCCGGGCCCCGGACCGACCCTGCAGCAGGCCGTCCCAGAGGGCGCCGACGTCCGGCCCGAGCGGGGTGACCGCGCCGAGGCCGGTGACGAGGACGGGGCTGTCGTGCTTCATGCGGCTGACCTCCGGGCGTGGACGAGCATGGGGACGAGGTCGCCCGCGGCGTAGGCGTCGCGGGCCACCGTGAGCGTGCGTTCGACGGCGTCGGTCCCGGCGTCGCCGAACAGCGACCGGGCGACGCCCCGGAACATGCGCAGGGCGCGCAGCCGCTCGCCGAGCAACTGGTGCGCCCAGTCGGTGAGGTCGCGCTCCTCGACGGGCGTCAGGCCCGCGGCGCGCAGGTGCCGGCGGCGCTCGGCCGCCGACGACAGGAAGAACACGCCGGAGGGGTGCAGCGCGCGGAAGTCCGTGCCGGCCGTCCGCCCGGGCGCGGCGATGCTGACCTCCTCGGTGAGGACCAGGACGCCCCCGGGGCGCAGCACCCGGGACGCCTCGGCCAGCACCCGGCCGGGCCGGGCGAAGTGCGGCATCGACCCGGTGACGACGACCGCGTCGACCGAGCCGTCGGCCAGGGGCAGCCGCTCCGCGCTCGCGCACACCGACCGGCAGTTCGTGGCGCCGAGGGACGCGGCGATGACGTCGGCCGCGGCGCAGTGCTCCGGGACCAGCTCGACGCCGAGCGCCGTCCCGACCCCGACCCCGCGCCGGCGCAACCGGTCGGCGACGTACCGCAGCGCCCCGCCCAGCCCGCTGCCGAGCTCGACGAGGACGCCCACGCCGTCGGGCAGGTCGCGGGCGACCCGGTCGACGACGAGGTCGCAGCCGGGCGGGCCGAAGTGCCCGAGCTGGTCCATGCCCGCCGGTACGGCCGGGTCCTCCCCCACGCGCCAGTCCTCGGCCACGTCCCGGGCGATGTCCCACGCGGCGAGGGTGGCGAACAGCCCGGCGTGGTAGCGCCGCTGGGCGTCGACGGCGCGGTCAGCCACGGCGACCGCCCGGGACGGCGCGGGCGACGAGGCGGAGGGTGTGCAGGCCGGCGGTGCCGGCCGGGAAGGGCGGGGCCGGCTCCCCGGTCTGCGGCGGGCCGGTCCGGGGCACCGCGCGCGCCCGCACGTCGTGCGGTCCGGGCGGCAGTTCCACCGAGGCGCGCCACCGCCGCCAGGACGTGCCGGACAGCTCGCGGGCGAGCTCCGCCGGGCGCCAGGGGCCGCCGTCCACCGACACCTCGACGCCGCGCAGGCCGTGCGGAGGCGCCCACGCGACCCCGCGGACGGCCACGGCGCCCGCGGGGCACGGGCCCGCCGCCGGCGCGTCGATCCGGGCCTGGGGACGGACCCGGACGGGGCCGGCCGGCCAGCCTCGGCGCACCCAGTAGTCCGCGGGCCGGTCCTCGACCAGGCGCAGCTCGGTCAGCCACTTCACCCCGGCGTACTGGCCGTACAGGCCGGGGACCAGCAGCCGCGCCGGGTGGCCGTGCTCCGGCCGCAGTGGCGCTCCGCCGAGGCCGAGCACCACGGAGCCGCCCAGCTCGTCGAGCACCTCCAGCGGCCAGGACATGTCCACGCCGTCGGCGGACCGGGACACCAGGGCGGTGGCACCGGGCAGCGGGCCGACGAGGTCGAGGACCCGGCGCAGCGGGACGCCGGTCCACCGCCCGTTGCCGACCCGCGGACCGCCCGGCGGGTTGTGGATGCAGACGAGCACCGCGTCGACGTCCTCGGTGCCGAGCGCCAGCAGGTCGGCCCGGCTCAGCTCCACCTCCCGCGCGACCGAACCGCCGATCCGCAGCCGCCACGCGTCGCCGTCGACCAGCGGCGTGCCGAGCGCGACGTCGGTGGCCAGGAACCGCTCCGGCGGCGTCGACAACGGGCTGCACTCCCCCCACGTCTCCGCGCCGTCGGTCGGGGCACCGGCGGCCAGCGGCAGCGGCGCGCGGCGGGCCCCGGCCGCGAACCGGCGGCGCCGCAGGACGCGGCGTCCGCAGCCGAGGGCCAGCGCGGCGCCGCCCAGGCCGGCCGCGGCACCCGGGTGCCGGGCCGACAGCGCCCGCAGCCCGACGACGCCCCCGAGCGCCGCCGCCCCGGCGCCGGCGACCGGCGCGCGCGCGGGACGCCGCGCGGTGGCCGCGGCGCCGAGCGCGGTGGCCAGCGCGACCGCCGTGCCCCTCGCCGCCGGAGCGCCGGCCGCGGCGACGCCGGCGAGGAGGACGCCGCCGGCCACGCCGGCCCGCGTGAGCGCCTTGTCCGCCGCCCCCACCGTCGTCACGACCCGGTCCACGACCGCCCGCGGGGCGGTGTCGACGACGACGCGGGCCACGGCGTCCAGCAGCGAGGGCCGGTCCACGAGGGCGGTGAGGAGCTCGGCGGCCCCGAGTCCGGCCAGGGCCGCGGCCGCGCCCCGGCCCGCCGCCCGCGGGTGCACCGTCGCCCCTACGCCGCGAGCCGGGCGTGCAGCTGGACGATCATCGAGCGGGCGTTGTCGTGCAGGGCCCGCGCGGCGACCGGGTTGAGCATCTCCTCGAGCAGCGGGACGCCGAGGTCGAACTGCACGTGCAGGCGGACGCGGCTGCCCCCGGCCCCCTCGGGGAGCACCTCCCAGTACCCCTCCAGGTGCGCGAGGTCGCCCTCCACCTGCTCGAAGGACATCCGCCGCGCCGGGGCGTCGATCGTCTCCCGCTCCACCCACTCCATGACCGAGCCCTTGAGCAGCACCGACCAGGCGGTGATCCGGACGTCGCCGTCCCGGGACAGCACCTCGATCCGGCGGACGTCGTCGAGGACGGGGGTGAAGGTCTCGAGGTCGAGGACCGCGGCCCACACCCGGTCGGGGTGCAGCGTGCTGGCGCTCTCGGTGGTCACGGTCGGCATGGGTGCTCCCTCGGTCGGTTCAGGTCCACGGGCGGGGTGTGCTGCTGGCGATGGCCGGGTGGGCGTCGGCCCAGTGCCGGACGCACCGCTCCAGGGCGGGGGTCACCGCGGGCACGGCCACGTCGGGCGGGAAGGCCCGCGCCGTCTCGAAGTAGTGCCGGAAGGCGCTCAGCCCGGCGAGCAGCGCGAGGTGCCGGGGCCGGAGGTGCTCGGCGGCCAGGGGGCGGTAGAAGCGCTCCCAGGTGTCCGGCGGGACGAACCGCAGCCGGCCGAGCGGCGGCAGGCCCCGCTCCCGCCGCCACGCGTCGAGCACGGCGTAGCTGGTGTCCATGACCTGCCGCAGCGTCAGCGCGTGCGCGCCCGCGGCCAGCGTCACCGGCGTCGTCCGCCGGGGCGGGTCCCCGAGGGCGCGGCGGACGACCTCGGCGGCGACGTCGTCGACCGGCGCCAGCTCCACCTGCGCCTCCGCGTGCCCCACGACGGCGGGGAGCAGACCGGTGAGGGCCGCCCGGATCAGCTGGTAGATCCCGGTGAAGCGGGCCACCCGGCCGTCGTCGCGGCGGCCGATGACCAGCGGCGGGCGGACGATCCAGCACGGCCCGAACAGCTCGTCCGCGGCCCGCTCGGCCGCCGCCTTCGACCACTCGTAGGTGTTGCGGTAGTCCGCCAGGTCGGCCGACGCCGCGTCCCCGGCCAGGCCGGTCGCGAAGGCGGTCGACACGTGCACCACGCGCGTCTCCGGGCCGACCACGGGGCGCAGCGCCTCGACGGTGCGGACGTTGGCCCGCCACGCCTGCGCGGGCTCGAGGTTCCACCGCACGTTGGCACCGCAGTGGACGACGACGTCCCACGGGGTGCCGGTCAGCGCCGCCGGCGGGGGCGCCACGTCCATGGCCCACGCCGCGACGCCCTGCTCCGGGCGCCCGCGGTAGCTGGTGGGGGTCACCTCGACGTCCGGGTGGGCACGGGCCAGCAGGCGGGCGACCTCGCTGCCCACCACCCCCGTCGCACCGGTCAGCAGCAGCCTCACGCGCCCGCCACCGCCCGGTGCAGCGCCGGCGCCGCCTCGTCCAGGGCCAGGTCGGCGGGCAGCCCGAGGCCGGTGCGGCCCAGGTACTGGCGGGCGGCCGCCGCGGTCGGCGGGTGGAACCGGGCCGCCTGCACGTCCCGCCACAGGCGCTCGAACGGGGTGCGCCGGCTGAACGACAGCCCGCCGATGCACTCGCCGAGCCGCCCCACCCCCGCCGTCACGGCGTCGGCGCACCGCTGCTTCAGGGCGACGGCGTGCGGGAGCAGCCCCTCGGGCGCGGCCCCGTCGGCCAGGCGGGCGGCGATGCCCAGGCATGCGGCCTGCACGGTGAGCACCTCGGTGAGGACGTCACCGACCACCTGGTGGGTCGACGGCAGGTCGGCGCGACGCGTGCCCAGGTGGTGGACCCGCGTCCGGCCGAGCAGCGCCCCGGCCTCGGTGAGCAGCCGGTCGAACGCGCCGAGGTAGGTGGCGGTGGTGGTCAGGCAGAACCAGATCACCCCGGCCGCGATCGCGTCGTCGTCGGCGTCCCCCGGCCGGCTGCGGTGGAACACCAGCTCGTCGGGGACCAGGCAGTCGGTGAAGGCGACGGTGTCCGAGCCCGAGCCGCGCATGCCGAGGGCGTCCCAGGAGCGGGTGACGCTGATCCCCGGGGCGTCCATCGGCAGCAGGGCGACCAGCAGCTCGCCGTCGGTCGTCTCCAGCTGGAAGCACACGAGGTCGGCCACGGTCGCCAGCGA
Organism: Geodermatophilus sp. SYSU D01186; assembly: GCF_054050215.1. Classification (NCBI taxonomy): domain Bacteria; kingdom Bacillati; phylum Actinomycetota; class Actinomycetes; order Geodermatophilales; family Geodermatophilaceae; genus Geodermatophilus; species Geodermatophilus sp. SYSU D01186. The sequence goes on from NZ_JBJGYW010000046.1 coordinate 30,668, forward strand.
GCACGGGGCCTTGAACCCGCTGAACCGGAGGCCCCCGGTCGCCGGGGAGGCGCGGAAGGAGGACCCGAGCACGTTGCCGCCCAGGTGCGGCTCGGCGAAGGCCGAGGCCACCAGCCGGTCCTGCGCGGCGACCGCCTCCAGGAGGAACCAGGAGACGTCGCGGCGGCGCTGCCAGTGCTCGACCATCATGCCGACCGAGAACAGGTGCATGTTGGTCGCGATGGCCAGCGCCGGATCGCGCCCGGCCAGCGCGGCCTGCACGGCGCAGCACTCGGCCAGCGTGGCGCCCCGCCCGGAGAACTCCCGCGGGACGGGGAGGCCGGGGTACCCGTCGGCCACCAGGGCCCGCAGCCCCGCCTCGTTGGGCGTGCCCGTCCGGTCGGCCCGCTCGGCGCCGGCCTCGACCTCGTCCAGGACGGCGGCCGGCAGCCACCGGTACGCCTCCGGCCAGTAGGCCGCCAGGACCCCGTCCGTCCGCGGGGGCGTCGTCGTCGGCACGGTCGTGCTCCTCTCGGTCGGGGTCAGGCGGGCAGGACGTCGTCGAGGACCGACAGCGCCGTGTCGACGTCCGCAGGCCGCGCGACCAGCGGCGGCAGCAGGCGCAGCGTGGTGGGGCGGCCCAGGCAGGGGCTGATCAGCAGCCCGCGCTCGAGGGCGTCGACCAGGGCGGCGCCGGCGACCGCGGGCGAGGACAGGTCCAGGCCCCACAGCAGGCCCCGGCCGCGGACCGTGGTGACCGCGCCGGGATGCCGCCGGGCGAGGTCGGCCAGGCCGTCGGACAGCCGGCGCTCGAGATCCGGGAGTCGCGGGGCGGCGGCCTCGATCGCGCGCAGGGTCGGCGGCACGGCCGCGCAGGACAGCGGGTGCCCGGAGAAGGTGGCCGTGTGCCGGGACGGGTCCTCGGCCAGCGGGCGGTGCAGGTCGTCGGTGCACACCAGCGCGGACAGCGGCACCACCCCGCCGCCGAGCGGCTTGCCGAGCAGGACGGCGTCGACCGGGATGCCGTCGGCGACGGCCACCGAGCGCTCGCCGCACCGGCGCAGCCCGCACTGGATCTCGTCGGCGACGACGAAGCCGCCGCCGGTCCGGACCGCGCCGGCCCAGCGGCGCAGGACCGGCACCGGCAGCGGGACCACGCCGTTCTCACCCTGCACGGGCTCGACGAGCAGCGCCGCGACGTCGCCGGCGGCCAGCGCGCGGTCGGCCGCGTCGGGGTCCGCGGGGTCCAGGTGCGTGACCGGTCCCAGCACCTGCTCCAGCCCGCCGCGGTACCGGGGGTGGTGGGTCGCGGCGAGCGAGCCGAGGGTCTTGCCGTGGTAGCCACCGGTCACGGCGAGCACCCGGGACCGGCCGGAGGCCAGCCGGGCCAGCTTCAGCGCGGCCTCGACGGCGTCGGTGCCGTTGCAGCCGAACCAGACCCGCGGCAGGCCGACGTACCCGGCCACCGCCGCGGCGGCCTCGGCGAGCACCGGGTTGCCGAGGGTGCGCGTGGCGGTCGGCATCCGGTCGAGCTGGGCGTGCACGGCCGCCACGACGTCGGGGTGCCGGTGGCCGAGCAGCGTGACCGCGTAGGAGCCGAAGTCCAACATCCGGCGGCCGTCGGACAGGGTGACGGAGCAGCCCTGCGCCTCGCTCTCCACCGCGCCGGAGCCGGCGATCCGGCCCAGCAGCGCCAGCGGCGGGGCGAGGTGGTCGCGCACCAGCCGGAACACGCGGTCCGCGGGAGCGGGGAGTGCGGTCACGCTGGTCCTCCGGACGGGGTGGGCGAGGGCCGACGGGGCAGGTGACGGGGCGGCCCCCCACCCCCCGCCCCACCACCGCGGGCCCCCCGGCCCCCCGGCGCCGCCCCCACCTAAAAACAAAAACGCGGACGCGCAGTTCAACGAGCAGC
>NZ_JBJGYW010000047.1:0-25708 GCF_054050215.1 Geodermatophilus sp. SYSU D01186
CGGCAGCAGCAGGCGGACAAGTCCGCTCAAAGGCACGAAGCCAGTCAGACCTGGAGTCACACCCACTGCCACCGGCCGTCAGCCCATCACCGATGGACCGACCCGGCCAGGCTCACAGTCAGCCCTCCGTCTGCTCCTGGAGGACCTCCATGCGGTCGGCCGCGATGGCGACCTCACCCTCGAAGGCGGAGAAGAAGGCATCCGGATCGTCGAGCAGCTCGTCGGACGCGATGCCGAAGTCCTGCTCGAAGGTGTCGCGCTGCACCTCCACCACCGTGCCGGAGACGCGGACGACGTCGCTGACGTCCAGCTGGGCAGGCGGGCTGGCCATGACGACCGCGATCGGTTCCCCCGTGTCGTTGCCGATGCGGAAGGCGCTGCCGACGTCGGTCGTGGTGATCACCTCCGAGACACCGGCGCTCACCGTGACCTCCTGACCGAGAAGGGCTTGGGCGTCTTCGAAGACCCCGGCCTCGTCCTCGACCGCGGGGTCCACCGGCGCGTCGACGTCCCCCAGACCGTCCTCCAGGGCGCCGACCCGCTCATCCAGTGCCCCCAGGTCGTCCTCGATCTCCTGGAGGTCCTCCGTGGTGACACCGCCGGCCTCCGGCCCGGCCGAGTCACCGCAGCCTGCGAGCCCGCCCACGCCGACGGCCGCTGCCAGCAGGAACGCCGCAGCGCGCCCTCCGCGTCGGGTGGCAGCGGGGTGGAGGCGCTTGCTCGTGCTCATGGTCGCTCCTCTTCTCGTCGCGGCCTGCCTCGCGCAGACCACTGGTCTCGGACGCTGGTTGCCTGCCCGGGCGGAGTGCGTGAACGCTGGCCGCGGTGCTTCTGACACCGATCCGCAAACCCGGTGCAACATGCGGGGAGCCGGTCCACGCGCCCTCGGCGTCGGGCCGTCATCCCGCGGCCCGGCGGGTCGGAGAGGTCGGTCGAGACGCGGATCCGCCCGTGACAGTGACGGCCGGCGGATCCCCATCCGCCCACCGTCCCGACCGGTCAACGGGGCGGGTAGACGGAGCCCGCTTGCCAGTACGGGCCGTACCCCCACCAGCCGTAGACGTCGGAGTAGTAGGCGTCGTCGTAGGCCAACGCCGGGTCGTACGCGGGCACGTCGCCGAGCCGTTCGCGCCCCCGGTCGATGGTCACCGTGTCTCGGTCGACCGACGTCACCGCTTCCACCGGGACGAGAAAGTGCTCCTTCCCCATGCCCAGGAAGCCGCCCGCGCCGATGCGGAGGAGGCGGACCTTGTTCTCCTGGTCGTCGACGAGGAGGTCGTCGACCGTGCCCACCTCCTGACCTCCCTTGTCGACGGCCCGCCGTCCCCGGACGTCCGCAGCGGGATCGGCGACGGTCAAGTTGGTCTCGCTGAGCCGCACGAGCCAGCCAGCGGTGTCGGAACGGGACATGGCCCTCTCCTCTCGTTCGATGGGCCGCTCGACGTCCGGAGAGGGAAGGGGCAGCGGTCCACGGGACGGTCACCCGATGCTGTGCCGCCGGCATCGCCGGCAGCCGCCACGGCGGGGATGTGCAAGAAGAACGACATGTGCCCGTCACCTGCCGACGGCCTGCGGTCGCTGCGTTCCCGCTCCGCGGGCTGTCGCGCGGCATCGTCGGACGGAGGGCCCACCCGGCCGGTGCCGCCGCATGCCCGAGATCGCGAGGCGTGAAGCCCCGAAACCGCAACGTCGGCCGATCACGTTGCTGGTGCCCGCACGACGAACCACCCGCACGACGTACAACCGGCACGAGGAGGTCCCGATGCGTCTCGACACCGCGACCACGGCGCTGCACACGTCATCGCGCGAGGACGTCGTGGGCTCTGGCGGTGGATCCGCATGGAGTCCGACGACCACTGTTGACGGTCGGTGCGGGCCCCCAGCGGACGTCCCAGCACCCGGCTGCACGGCCCACATGTGCTCGGGAGGGGCCCCATGCGGAGTGACCGGGGAGACCGAGCCGTGGTGCTCGGCGGGAGCATGGCCGGCCTGCTGGCCGGGCGCGTGCTCGCTGACGCCTACCGCGAGGTCGTGAGCGTCGAGCGGGACCAGTTGCCCGAGGGCCCGCAGCACCGCCGCGGTGTCCCGCAGGGCCGGCACGTCCACGCGCTGCCGCTGACGACCCCGGCGTCGGATGCGCCTTCCTGAGGGCCACCGGGCGCGTCGACCCGCCGCAGGCCCTGCTGCGCGCACCCCTGATGGCCCGCGGGGCCGGCACGCCGTGACCGGACCGGCCCTCCGGCGCACATCGGCCCCGCTGCGGCCGACTGCGAACCGCCGCTGAGTGCAGCCTCGGAAACGGTCACGCGACGGTCATGAACCGGCGGGAGCTCGTGACGTTCGCGTGGCGGACGCCCAGGTCGCTGACCCCGGCCACGACGCGCGCGGCACGCTCGGAGGGCACCGGTCCGGCCGCCCTCCGGACCGGTCCCGCAGGGAGACGACCAGAGGAGAACCCGGTGCGCCCAGGTGGACAGCACACCGACCGCGCGGCACATGCTCCGGCCCGATCGGAGCGGCCTCCGCGACGCGTCGCGGCGGGCGTTCTCGTGCGGCACCGGCACGAGCGCCGGCACCGGCCGTGCTGATCGACAGGAGCAACGTCGTGCAGACCCTCCGCGCCGGTGGCAGGACCGAGCAGGCCCGGCGGGCCGAGCGGGTGCTGGACGTCGAGGTCGACACCATCCGGGATGCCGAACTGCTCCGTGACCTCGGCATCGACCCCGACAGCCGTGCCATGGGCGGCGGGCTGGCCCTCCGGTGAGAGCCTTCACCGTCGTGCCCGGGTCGCCCGGGTCGGCCGCCGTGCGCGACGTGCCCGATCCGGTCCCCGGCCCGGGCGAGCTCCTGGTCGACGGCCTGGCGGTCGGCGTCTGCGGCACCGACCGGGAGATCGCGGCCGGCGAGTACGGCTGGGCCCCACCCGGGCAGGAACACCTGGTGCTCGGCCACGAGTCCCTGGGCCGGGTCCGGGAGGCGCCCGACGGCAGCGGGTTCACGCCGGGCGACCTGGTGGTCGGGGTGGTCCGCCGCCCCGACCCGGTGCCCTGCGGAGCGTGCGCGTCCGGCGCCTTCGACATGTGCCGCAACGGTCGCTACACCGAACGCGGGATCAAGGAGCTGCCCGGCCACGCCGGCGAGCGCTGGTGCGTCGAGGCCGACTACGCCGTCCTGCTGGACCCCGTCCTGGGGGACGCCGGCGTGCTGCTCGAGCCGACCAGCGTGGTCGCCAAGGCCTGGCAGCAGATCGAACACATCGGCGGCCGGTCGTGGTTCGAGCCGCACACCGCGCTGGTGACCGGCGCCGGTCCGATCGGCCTGCTGGCCGCGCTGCTCGGCGTCCAGCGCGGCCTGGAGGTGCACGTCCTGGACCGGGTGACCGACGGCGCGAAGCCCGGCCTGGTGCGCGACCTCGGCGCGACCTACCACTCCAGCGGCGTCGACGACGCCGTCGCCGCCTGTCGGCCGGACATCGTCGTCGAGGCCACCGGCGCAGCGCCGCTGGTGATGGCCGCCATGAGCGCCACCCGGCCGTACGGGCTCACCTGCCTGACCGGGGTGTCCCCCCGAGGGCGGCTGATCGAGTGGGACGCCGGCGGGTTGAACCGCTCGATGGTGCTGGAGAACGACGCGGTGTTCGGTTCGGTCAACGCCAACCTCGACCACTACCGCGCCGCCGCCGACGCGCTGGCCCGCGCCGACCGCGGCTGGCTGGACCGGCTGGTGACCCGGCGGGTGCCGCTGGCCTCGGCGACCGATGCCCTGCGGCCGGACCCCGGCGGCGTGAAGACCGTCATCACCCTGCACGACTGACCCACGACCCCATCGCGAGGAGGCCGGCGTGCCCGGGCTGATCGAGGACTACGGGCTCATCGGCGATCTGCAGACCGCGGCGCTGGTGGACCGCACCGGGTCGATCGACTGGTTGTGCCTGCCGCGGTTCGACTCCCCCGCCTGCTTCGCCGCGCTGCTCGGGGACGAGCGGGTCGGCCGCTGGCTGCTCGCCCCGCGGGGTGCCGGCGCCTGCACCCGCCGCCACTACCGCGGCGACTCCCTGGTGCTCGAGACCGAGTGGCAGACCCCCGACGGCACCGTGCGCCTGGTGGACTTCATGCCGCCCCGCGGCGAGGCGCCTGATCTGGTGCGGATCGTCGAGGGCGTGACAGGCCGGGTGCCGATGCACGCCGAGCTGGCTCTGCGCTTCGACTACGGCCACGTACCGCCTTGGACCCGCACCGTGGACGGACAGCTGGCGGGGGTGGCCGGACCGGACGCCATCTGGCTGCGCAGCGACGTCCCGGTCCAGGAGTGCGACGGCCGGGTGCGGGCCGACTTCGAGGTCGCCGCCGGCCAGTCGGTGGCCTTCGTGCTGACCCACGCGGCCTCGCACCTCCCCCAGCCGGAGGCTGTGGACCCGCGGCGGGCGCTCGCCGAGACCGAGGACTTCTGGGCGGACTGGATCGGCCGATGCCGGTACAGCGGCGACTGGGCCGGCGCCGTGCGCCGTTCACTGCTCACGCTGAAGGCGCTGACCTACGCGCCCACCGGTGGGATCCTCGCCGCCGCCACGACCTCGCTGCCCGAGCAGCTGGGCGGGTCGCGGAACTGGGACTACCGGTACTGCTGGCTGCGTGACGCCACCTTCACCCTGCAGGCGCTGCTCGGGACCGGCTACCTCGCGGAGGCGCGGGCCTGGCGCGACTGGCTGCTGCGCGCGGCGGCCGGCGCCCCGTCCGAGCTGCGCATCATGTACGCCGTCGACGGGTCCCGGCGCATCCCGGAGGTCGAGATCCCCTGGCTGCCCGGCTACGAGGGCGCAGCGCCGGTGCGGGTGGGCAACGCCGCCGCCGGCCAGTTCCAGCTCGACGTCTGGGGCGAGGTGCTCGACGGGCTGCACCTGGCCCGGCGGTCCGGTTTGGCCGGCACCGCCGACGGGTGGGACCTGCAGCACGCGCTGCTGGACTTCCTCGAAGGCGCCTGGGACCAACCCGACAACAGCCTCTGGGAGGTCCGCGGCCCGCGGCGGCACTTCGTCCACTCCAAGGTCATGGCCTGGGCCGGGGTGGACCGCGCCGTCTGCGCGGTGGAGCACTTCGGCCTCGACGGGCCGGTCGACCGCTGGCGGCGGCTGCGCCAGGAGATCCACGACGACGTCTGCCGCCACGGCTACGACGCCGACCGCGGCACCTTCACCCAGTTCTACGGCTCGCGGGGCCTGGACGCCGCGCTGCTGCTCCTCCCCCGGGTCGGCTTCCTCCCCTGGGACGACCCCCGGGTCGTGGGCACCGTGACCGCCGTCCAGCGCGAACTGGCCCAGGAAGGCTTCCTGCTGCGCTACCGGACCGACGCCGACGGCCGGGTCGACGGCCTCCCCGGCGAGGAAGGAGCCTTCCTGGCCTGCAGCTTCTGGCTGGCCGACGCCCTGACCGGGATCGGCCGCCGGGCCGAGGCCCAGACGCTCTTCACCCGGCTGCTGGACCTGCGCAACGACCTCGGTCTGCTCAGCGAGGAGTACGACGTCGCCGCCGGCCGGCAGGTCGGGAACACTCCGCAGGCCTTCAGCCACGTCGGCCTCGTGAACACCGCCCGCCACCTCTCCGGCACCCTGCCCGCGCGAGACACCGGCAGCGCCACCAGCGGCGGGGACCCGGAGGCGCCCGTCGGCCCAGGCCCGGGAGCGCCCGACCGGCTCCAGGACCACCCACGAGGACCACGGCGGGACGACGCCCAGGGCCCCCAACAACGGCCCGGCACCTGAGTCGTGGTCGTGCCAGGCGGTCCTGTCTGCTGCGAGGCGTTTACAGCTTCACGACAACGGGGCGACATGCCACGTGCTCCTCGCCGGCCCGGGCATCCGTGGACCGGGGCCGCCCACGACATGCCGCGGCCCGTCACCCAGCGAGGAGCGACCATGGCCGTGTCCACCCTCTCGGCGCCAGCGGGCACCAGTTCACGTGTCCACCGCAGCGTTCCCAGTCACCGCCCCGACGACGAGCAGGACGTCCCTGAGGGGCTGCGTTCGCGGATCGCCGTGCCGGGATCGCCGGAGGACACGCCCGGCGACCTGCTCCGGGAGGCCTGGCGACCGGGGACCGCTGAGCCGGTCGACATCCACGTCCGGCCGGAGCTGTGCGCTCGGCTCCTGCGATCGCGTCGCACCCGCCCGCGCAGCCGCCCTGCACCGGGCCCCTTCCCGCCCAGGCGCATCCCTCTCGTCGTCGATGAGCAGATCCCCGCCGCGCCGGGGTTCGAGGTCCACCGCGTTCCTCCGGGCGCCGGGGGCTCCGGCCCCGAACTGCTCGACCGGCAGACCCACGCCCCGGGTGCGGCCCGGGAGCCGCTGCTCGTCCTGGAGCCGTCCGGCGACTGCAGCTGCACGGTCGATCCGCCGGCCCGTGCCGGAGAGGCGGACGACCCGCACGCGGACCGGCCGATGCAGCTGGCGGGACGGGTCGAGGAGCGTGCTCCCCGATGACGGGCGGCACCAGATCCACACCTCAGGAGCAGGACACCCGACGGCAGAGCCCGAGCCGATTGCTACTGAGCGGGGCACTCGTCCTCGGCCTGGCCATCGGCGGTGCCCTCGGTGTGAGCATCGGCGCTGTCACCGACGACGATGCCGTGGGGACCGCCCCTGCGCCGTTCGTCGCGTCGGACACACCCGGGCAGGACTCGCCTCGCCACCCCGAGGCGGAAGCGGGCATCTCCGATGCCTGTCTGCGCGCCGTGGCGGCCGCGGAGCGGACCTACGACCTGATCGATGACCTGGGCAGCGCCCTCCTCCACCTCGATGCACGCCGACTGGACGAGGTGGTGCACGAGCTGCGACCACTGCAGGACCAGCTCGAACAGGGCACGGCCACCTGCCGAGTCGACGTCCGGCGTCCCGACGACCCCACCGGCTCCGGGCCGCTGTCACCGGCGCCGCCCACGCCGTCGTCGCCGCGCACGTCGCCCGCCGGGTGACATCCCCGGCGAGGGCCACCCGCCGGCCCCGCCCCGAAGCACCGCCGTCCACGTGGACCTCCCGGCCGATCCGGGAGCCCTTCCCTGGGGGTCGCCATGTCCGTGCAGCACGTCGCCGAGCCGTCCGGCAGCCGGCGGCGCCGACTGGTGCGCCTGCCCGGTCGTGCGCTGCGTGCTGCGGTGGTCTCGGGGCGCTGGCTGGTGATCGGCGTCTGGGTCGCGGCGGCGGTGGTCACCACTGTGGCGCTCCCCGGGAACGGCGACGGGGGTGGTGGGGACATCGGCAGCCTCCTGCCCGCGGACAGCGAGGCCGTCGCCGTCCTGGAGCGCTCCCTGGCCGAGTTCCGCGTTCCCGCACTCTCCGACACCTCCGTCGTCGTCCACGACCCGGAGGGCTTGAGCGCCCTCACCCGCGCCGACGTCGCGATCTGGGCGCTGGCCACCACGCAGGACGCGCTCAAGGATCCCGAAGCGTCCGGCACCGGCCGGGTCCGGGCCGCCGTACCGGTCCCCACGGCGACCGAGGACACCGCGGTCACCTACCTCTACACCACCGAGTGGCTCGCCCTGGAGGACCGGGTCCGGCTGGCCGAGGAGTACGCCGATCACTTCGCCGACGACCCGTCGGTACAGACCTACGTCACCGGCGTCGTCCCGGCACAGGTGCGCCAGGTCCACCACCTGGAGTCCCGGCTGCACGTCTTCGAGATCGCGACGCTCCTGCTCATCGCCCTCGTGGTCGCACTCACGTTCCGTTCCCTCGTCGCCCCGCTCGTGGTCCTGTTCGCGGCCGGGATCGGCTACCTGGTGTCCTTCCGGACGCTGGAGTACCTGGCCGGGGAACTCGGGTTCGCGCTCCCCGACCAGCTACGTCCACTGACCGCGGCGCTGCTGATCGGCGTGGTCACCGACTACTGCGTGCTGTTCTTCTCCAGCTTCCGGAGCCATCTCGAGGGCGGAGTGCACCGCCACGAGGCGGCGCGGCGCACACTGCTGACCGAGGGGCCGATCGTCACCGTCGCCGGCATCACCGTCGCCGGGGGGACGGCTGCGTTGCTCGCGGCGGACTTCCAGCTGTTCCGGGCGTTCGGGCCGGCCCTGTCGCTGACGGTGATCATCGGGCTGTTGGTCTCCTTGACCCTCGTGCCCGCCCTGCTGGCCGTACTCGGGCCGGGCCTGTACCTCCCGAGGCGGATCCGGGCCGGAGACGCCCGGCCCCCCGGGCAGGCGACGGGAGCGGCCGGCCGACTGGTCAGCATCGTCACCGCCCGGTGGGGGGCGACCATGGCGGTCATCCTCGGCATCACGCTGCTGACGCTGGCCGCGCTCCCCCTCCAGCACATGCGGCTGGACGTGTCCTTCGCCTCCGGCCTGCCGGACGACGATCCGGTGCAGCAGGCTGCCGCGGTGCTCGAAGAGGCCGGGATCCGCGGGGTGGTCGCGCCGACCGAGGTGCTGGTGGAGGGGGCGGACGTCACCGCACAGCGAGACGCCCTCGAGAGCCTGCAGGCTGCCATCGACGCGCAACCCGGGGTGGCCCAGGTGCTGGGCCCGGCGCAGAACCCCCTGCCCGACGAGTACGGCGTCTTCCTCGCCGAGGACGGCGACGCCGCCAGGTTCGTCGTCATCCTCGACAGCGATCCGCTCGCCGCACCGGCCATCGCCGACCTGAGACAGCTGCAGGACCGCCTCGACGACCTCCTGCTCCAGGCCGGGGTGGACGACGCGGCCGTGGCCGTGACCGGTCAGACGGCGATCGCCGCGGAGCTGGTCGATCTCACCCGCGAGAACCTGTGGCTCACGCTGCTCGCCGCGCTCGCGGTGGAGCTGGTGATCCTCGTGCTGTACCTGCGCGCCGTGGTGACCCCGGTGGTCCTGCTGGCCACCAGCGCGCTGGGGGTCGCCGCCGCCGTCGGGCTCGCGGTCCTCGTCTTCCAGGACCTGCGCGGCGATCCGGGACTCACGTTCTACGCGCCGTTCACCGCCGCGGTCCTGCTGCTGGCCCTCGGCTCGGACTACAACGTCTTCGCGGTCGGAAGCATCTGGGCGAGAGGCTCCCGGCACACCCTGAGGCAGGCCATCGCCCTGGCCCTACCGGCGACCGGCCGGGCCATCGGCGCGGCCGGACTCATCCTCGCCGCCACGTTCGCGATGGTGGCGATCATCCCCTTGGCCACCTTCCGGCAGCTGGCGTTCATGATGGCCGTGGGCCTCCTGCTCGACACCTTCCTCATCCGGCCGATCATCACCCCGGCCCTGCTGACGCTCCTAGGACCGGCGGCCAGCTGGCCCAGCCGCCGGATACGCACGTCGGCCCCCACACACCAGGAACACCCGCCGACCACCCCGGTCGGCGCCGTGGCGCTCGACCGCACAGGTCGACCGGGTCCGTGACGGCCACCGGACGCGCGGGTGACCACCGTCTCCGGTCGTCCCGTGCCAACCGGCGGCGGACGCTGATCCGCGACGTTCCGATCGCCTGCTGCCCTGCACGTCCTGCGGCACCACACGTGCCTCGGATGGTCGCGGAGGATGCGGCACGAGCCCCGAAGCCGGGACGTCTGATGACCGGACGCAACGTCACCTGCCCGTCACATCGGCTACGGACTCCCGAGGGCTGCGTTGTCAGCTCGGTGACGAACCCCCGTCGAGCCGAGTGCGACCGGAGGCCGAGGGCACGGTGGAGGCGCAGTCACCGCCGCCCCCGTCCTCGAGAGGCACGCCCCACGCGCACGACCCTGGACGACGACTCCGCGGCATCCGCGGCTTCGTGGCGCACAGCCCGCCGGAGTCCACGAGCCCGTCCACTGCCGAGGCCCCGCCGGCCCCGGCCGGTGCCGTACGGAACACGTGCCGGCCAAGACCCGTGGAGATCGGACGATGCGACCAGACCTCGCACCCCGCACGACCCCGGCGGACACCGCCGGGATCGGTCGCTTCGGCGCGCGTGCCCTGCTCGGATGGGTTGCCGCCGTCGTCGGTGTCGTCCCGTTCCTCCTGCTGTGGCTGCTGGTCCAACAGGCCTGGTCTCCGCTGGCCGGCCTCGACGGCGGGGTCGCCGCCGGCCTGAACGACGCTGTCAGCGGGTCGCCGGTGCTGGTGTCGGCGCTGACCGTCGCCACCGATCTGGGCGGCCCCGCGGTCGCGGTGCTCGTGCTGACGCTGGCCACCGTCTTCCTGCTCATCCGCCGGCGACCGCGCCTGGCGGCGTTCGTGGCAACGACGGGGCTGGGGCTGGCGGTGCTCGGCCCGGTGACGAAGGCCGTCGTCGACCGGGCCCGGCCCGTCGTCGAGTCCCCGGTGGTCGAGACGCCGTCGAACGCCAGCTTTCCGAGCGGGCACGCCATGACCGCCCTCGTGACGTGGGGGGCGCTCCTCCTCGTCACCCTGCCGGGGGTCAGGCGCCGGGCGCGACCGTGGCTGATCACGGCCACGGTGATCCTCGTCGTCACGGTCGGCTGCACGCGTCTGGCCCTGGGGGTGCACTTCGTCTCGGACGTGATCGCCGGATGGGCGCTGGGTGCCGGGTGGCTGGCCGCCACGACGGCGGCCTTCCGGGCCTGGCAGCACGACACCGGGCACCGCTCCGGCGAGACCCTGGACCCGCTGGACGTCGAGCCGGACGAGGCGGCGCACCTGGCCCCTGCCGCGGGATCACCCCTGCCCGGCCGGTCGGCCGCCGCGCGGCTGCTCGTGGTGGCGCTGACGTTGGCGGGGGGACTGGTCGGGCTCGGCCTGCTGGTCACCGGTGCCCTGACCGACACCTGGCTGGGCCGCTTCGACCGCAGTGTCGTCGCCTGGTTCGTGGCGGTGCGCAGCGACGGGCGGACCACCGTCATGGAGGTCATGGGCTCCCTGGGCGGCACCCGGACGGTCATCGCCGTCGGTCTGACCCTGGCGGTGCTGGCCCTGGCCGTGGCCGCGCGCTGGCGACCGGTCGTCTTCGTCGCCGTCACGCTGGTCGGCGAGGTGGTCCTGTACTGGGCCATCGCCCAGGTCGTCGACCGGGCGCGGCCGGCCGTCGCCGACCTCACGTCGGGTCTGCCGACCGGCGCGGGTTGGCCCTCCGGTCACGCGGCCGCCGCCGCGGCCGCGTACGGGGCGGTCGCGGCGCTGGTCATCGTCTACGGGCGGGGGCGCGGACGCTGGGCGGTGCTGCTCCTGCCCGTCCTCGTCGCGCCCGCCGTCGGGATCAGCCGGGTGTACGTCGCCGCCCACCACCCGACCGACGTCGTGGCCGGCCTCCTGTTGGGTGGCCTCTGGGTCGCCGCCTGCGCCCACCTCCTCCTCCCGCCACCGGGTCGGGGCAGCCGGGCCGGGACGGCTCCGCAGAGGGCGGCGGGGACCCGGCCGTGAGCGGGCGGGCGGCCGTCGTGACCGGCTGCGCGGCAGCGGCCGTTGTGGCGCTCCGGTTCCGGACGGCACGGCACCTCGCGGGTCGACTGCGCGGTGACCCCGAGGGAGTGCTCACCGAGGACGGCGTGCGGCTGCACGTCGAGGAGGCCGGTCGCGTCGACGCGACGACGACCGTGGTCCTGGTGCACGGGCTGGGCGCCGACGCGTCGGTGTTCGGCCCGCTCCGGACGGCGCTGCACGACTCCGCTCGGCTGGTTCTCTACGACCAGCGCGGGCACGGCCGCAGCGGTTGGTCCGGACACCGGTCGGCCACCGTGCGGCAGCTCGGACGGGACCTCGGCCGGGTCCTCGAGGAGCGTGCGGGCATCGAGCCCGTCGTGCTCGTCGGGCACTCGTTGGGCGGGATGGCGGTCCTGGCGCTGCTCCGGGACCGCCCGGAGCTCCTCGGCGGACGGGTGGCGGGCGTCGCCCTGCTCTCCACCACCGCGGGACCGCTCGGCCGGAGCAGCCTGTTGCCCGCCACGCTCCGTCTCGCCCTTCGGGCGCGGCTCGGACCGCTGGTCGCGCGCCTGCTGTGGGCGGCCGCCCCCGTGGTGCAGGCGGTCGATCCCTTCCGCCGCCCGGCCGGGCGGCGGTGGCTGCGCGGTCGACTGTTCGCCGCCGAGCCGCCGGAGCCGGCCGTCGCCGCGATGGCCGACTCCTGGGCCGCCACCCCCCTCGGCGTCGTGTCGGCGTTCCTGCCCGGCCTGGCGACCTACGACGAACACGCGGTCACCGGTGTGGTGGGCGCGGTGCCCGTCCTGGTCCTGGCCGGCACGGGCGACGCGACCTTCGCCGCCCGGGGCGCCCGACGGCTCGCACGGCGCATCGGGCCCGCCGCCCGGCTGGTACTCGTCCCCGGCGCCGGCCACATGGTCACCCTGACCCACCCCGACGCGGTGACCACCGCCCTGCGCGGCCTGCTGGCCCGGGTCCGGGCCACGACCGAGGAACGGAGGGCATCGTGAGCCGCTGGCTGAAGCGGATCGGCGCCGCGCTGGGGATCCTGCTGGCGCTGGTCCTGGGGTACGGGATCTTCGTCGAACCCCGGCTCATCCTGGAGGAAGTCCGAGCCGAGGTCCCCGTGCCCGGTGTCGGCGACGAACTGGCCGGCACCCAGGTGGCGGTCGTCTCCGACCTCCAGCTGGGCATGTGGTTCGCCAACACCGGCATGGTCGAGCACGCGGTCGAGACGATCGTCGCAGCGCAGCCCGACGTCGCCCTGCTCGGGGGGGACTTCCTCTACAGCACCGACCCGAGCATCGGCAACCAGATCGACACCCTGCTGGAGCTCCTCGACCCGCTGCTGGACTCCGGCATCCCGACCTTCGCCGTCCTCGGCAACCACGACCACGCCGTCGACGCCGCGGACGAGCTGACCACCGCGCTGGAGGGTGCCGGTGTGCCGGTGCTGCGGAACGAGGCCGCCCCGGTGCCCGGCCTGGAGGGTGCCGACGGGGAGTCGCTGCACGTCGTGGGCGTCGGCCCGGACCGCCCCGGCCTCGCCGACGTGGACCAGGCGCTGGCCGACGTCCCGGACGGCGCGCCGCGCGTGGTCCTCATGCACAACCCGACCGTCTTCCCGAAGCTGCCCCCGGGCAGCGCGCCGCTGACCCTCGCCGGGCACACCCACTGCGGCCAGGTCGCGCTCCCCGGCTCCCCGCGGTGGGCCTACCTGGCCCTGACCAGCGAGGAGCGGATCGTCGCCGACGGCTGGGCGCCGGAGGACTACGGCGCCGAGGGCAACCGCATGTTCGTAACCTGCGGCATCGGTTTCAGCCTCGCCCCGATCCGGGTCAACGCCCCACCACAGGTCGCCTTCTTCGAGCTCCGCCCCGGCGACTGACCCCCGACCGCTGCGCGCCACGGCCCGAGGAGATCCATGGCCGACGTTCCGTCCTCCGGTGACACCTGGCCGGCCGACCTCACCGGATGGAGCCGGCGGGTGCCCACGGCATGAGCACCGACACACACTTCGAGCCGTTCGTCCACCTCGTCGACGTCGGGCCCGACCGCGCCCTCGTGGCGTGGGGCGGGTTCTGGTTCCGCCGCGACGACCCGGGCGGCCGCTGGCGCGTGCTGGCGGACGACAATCTGGACGCCGTAGACCCCGGCCGCACCGGCAGCATGGGCGCGGCCGCCGAGCCCTACGGACGGGCCCTGGTCGAGGTCACGGATGCGGCAGGCCGGGTCGTTGCCACGGCCGGGTCGGCGGACGCCACCTCGACATGGGTCACCGGCCTGACACCGGACACCTCCTACCGCTACCGCATCACCGTCGAGGGACATCCTTGGGCGGAAGGCGAGCGCTGGGACTGGGGCCCGGTGCCCCGCGGTGGGCTCGACCTGCGGCCGGCGGGCCGGTCGTACACGCCGGTGTTCCGCACCCACCCCGCCCCCGACGTCCCGGCGCCGCTGGACTTCGCCGTGCTCGGCGACTACGGCATCGGGATCGTCGCCGACACCGAGGCCGGACGCCGCCAGCGCCGGGTCGCGGCCGTCCTCGACCGGCTGGTCGACGACCCCGGGGTCCGCCTCGTCATCACCGTCGGGGACAACGTGTACGCGACCCCGGGCCGCCGCGGCTCACAAGGCAGCGGCGGGCAGGACGACGACTGGTACGGCAGCTTCTACCAGCCCTACCGGTACGCCCTCGCGCGGGTTCCGGTGTACCCGGCGGTGGGCAATCACGACACCAGCGACGAGGAGTCCAGCGACGACCGCACGCAGATCCGCGACAACTTCCACACCGACGCCCGGTTCGGGCCGCACACGACCGCGACACGGTCCTCCCTCGACCCGGGCATGTGCTACCGGTTCGGCTACGGAGCCGACGTCGAGTTCGTGTCCATCGACACCTCCCTGGCCCGTTCTCTGCCCACCGAGCACTTCTTCGAGGACCCCCGCCACCGGTGCTTCCTCGCCGAGGCGCTCTCGGCTCCCGAGGACCGCGGGCCGCGGTGGCGCATCCCCTTCTCCCACCACCCGGCGTACTGCGCCGGTCCCAGCCACCCCAACACGGCGGCGATGGTCGAGCACCTGGTGCCGCTGTTCGAGCGTGCCGGGGTACGGGCGGCCTTCGCCGGGCACGAGCACAACTTCCAGGCGGCCCGACAGGGTGGGATCACGTACTTCGTCTCCGGCGCCGGGGGTCAGCTGCGCGAGGAGACCCCCGAGGGATTCGCCGCCGCCGGCACGTACGCGTGGAACGCCCAGGCCCATCTGCTGCTGGCGCGGGTGCACGACCGCACCCTGACCGTCACACCCGTCGCCGCCCTCGGCCCCGACGGCGCGCTGGAGGCGGTCACACCGCGCGCCCCCAACGGCTCTGTGGTCGAGGTCCCCTTCCGCGTCTCCCTGCCCCACGGCTGACCCCTCGCCGTCCCCACTGCCCCTCGGCACCGGCACCGTCGTCACGGGCCCGTCACACAGCCCTGGGCGCTGCGCCGGCGGAGTTGACGATCTCGCGACATCGACGCCCCCAACGTGCCCGTTCCGCTGGTTCGGGACACGGTGGCCGAGCGATGCGGAAGAACAGGACCGGCCTGTTCCCGGAGAGGGTGGTTTAGGGAGGTGCGGGTGGGCAGACTGTCTGACGTGCCCCGATCCGTGCTCATCATCGAGGACGACCCCCGGATCCGGCGGATCGTGCAGATGACGCTGCAGCGGGAGGGCCTCGACGTCGTCGAGGCCGACAGCGGCGAATCGGGGCTCGAGCGGCTGGCCGAACGCGACTTCGACGTCATCCTGTTGGACCTCATGCTGCCGGGCAAGGACGGCTTCGAGGTGTGCCGGGAGATCCGCCGCGCCTCCAACGTCCCGATCATCATGGTGACCGCCCGGGGCGACAGCCACGACGTGGTCGCCGGTCTGGAAGCCGGGGCCGACGACTACGTGTCCAAGCCGTTCGTGCCCAAGGAGCTGTCGGCGCGGATCCGCGCCCTGGCCCGCCGCACCCGTGCCCCCGAACCCCGGGTGCGGATCGAGGTCGGCGACCTGGAGATCGCTCCGCAGGACGGCACGGTGACCCGCGACGGGGAGCTGGTCAACCTCACACGCACCGAGTTCATGCTGCTGTGCGAGCTGGCCACGGAACCCGGTCGCGTGCTGAGCCGCGAGCAGCTCCTGGAGCGGGTGTGGGGCTACGACTACTTCGGCGACTCCCGGCTGGTCGACGTGCACGTGCGGCGGTTGCGCAAGAAGGTGGAGGAGGACCCCAGCAACCCGACCGTGGTGACCACCGTGCGCGGCATGGGATACCGCGTCCCCGGGTGACCGCCACGCGGTCCCACCCCGATGCGCTCCTCCTCGCCGACGCCGAGCCCATCGCCGCGGAACCGCCGGCCGAACGCAGACGTCGGACCGGCCCCTCGAGCACCCTCCGAGGTCGGGCCACCCTCGCCTTCACCGCGGTCACCCTGGTGCTCTCCGCCGCGCTGACGGTGGCCGTGTGGATCGCCGTCTCCCAGTACCTGCTCGTGCAGCGGGAGCGCAGCACGTTGATCCAGACCTCGGACAACGCCGCGCAGGTGCAGCGCGCCCTGGGCACGCAGGGGCTCACCGTCCCGCAGCTACTCGCCCAGCTGCCGCGGGAGACCGGCTCGGTGTCGCTGTACGTCGACGACGGTGAATGGGTGACGACATCACTCCTGATCGGCCGCGACGACATCCCCGCCGTGCTCGCCGAGACCGTCGTGGACGGGACCCCGGCACGCCAGCGGATCGAGGTGCAGGGCACCACGATGATGGCGGTGGGCATCCCGCTGGCCGGGTTGGACCAGGCCTACTTCGAGGTGTTCTCCCTCGACGAGCTGGACCGCACCTACCGCGTCCTCGCCACCGTGCTCGCCGTCGCGGTCGCCGGGATGGGGTCGCTCTCGTTGGCGGTGGGCTGGTGGGTCACCGGCCCGGCGCTGCGGCCGCTGCAGCGCATCGCCACGGCGGCCGAGGCGATCGCCGGAGGGAACCTGTCGGCCCGCATCGACCCCCGCGGGGACCCGTCGCTGGTCCCGATCGCCTCGTCGTTCAACCGGACGGTGTCCGATCTGGAGGCGCGGGTCCGCGCCGACGCCCGATTCGCGGCCGACGTCAGTCACGAGCTGCGCAGCCCGCTGACGGCGATGCTCGGTGCCGTGGAGCTGGTCGAGGCGACCGCCGACGCCCTGCCGCCCGACGGTCGGGAGGGGCTGGCCGTGCTGCGGTCGGAGGTCCACCGGTTCGAGCGCCTGGTCGCGGACCTGCTGGAGATCTCCCGCGCGGATGCCGGCACCGCCGACGTCGTCGTCGAGGAGGTCCGGCTGGCGGCCCTGGCCGAGGAGTCGCTGGCCCGGCGCCGACTCGCGGGGCGGCCGACCGCGCGGCTCGACGTCCGGGCCACGGCCGAGGAAGTGGTCATCCACGCCGACAAGCGCCGGCTGGAACGTGTGCTGGCCAACCTCATGGACAACGCCGACAAGCACGGCGGCGGCCTCACCGCGGTCACCGTCGCGCGGGGCGAGCAGACCGTCTGCGTCCTGGTCGACGACGACGGCCCGGGGATCCCCGCGGAGGAGCGGCACCGCATCTTCGACCGGTTCGCCCGCGGCGGCGGCAGCATCCGTACCCAGACGGAGGGCGCCGGCCTCGGTCTGGCGCTCGTGGCCCGTCACGTCCAGGCGATGGGAGGAACCGTGAGCGTGGGCGAGGCGCCCTCCGGAGGCGCCCGGTTCGTCGTCGAACTCCCGCTGCATCCGCTGTCATGACGCCCCCCCTCGACGCCGCACTGCGCGCCGTCGTCCTGCTGGTCGCCGCCCTGCTCCTCGTGGGGTGCGGCGTCCGCGCAGAGACCCGGCCCGAACCGGTCACGACCCCGGCCGCACCGTCGTCGAACGGCGACAACGGTCCACCCGGGGCCGGCCCCCGGCTCACCGTCTTCTTCGTACGCGGCGCCGATCTGGCTCCGGTCGAGCGGCGCACCCGCGCGACCACGACCGCGGCCGCCCTTGATCAACTGGTGGAGGGGCCCACCCGCGCGGAAGTGCGTGCGGGCCTCCGCACCGCACTGCCCCCTGAGGTGGTCGGCGTCGACGAGGTGCTCTCCGATGGTCTGACGACCGTCTCGGTGACCCGTGGCTTCACCGGCATCACCGGTGGCAACCAGCTGCTCGCCGTCGCGCAGATCGTGTGGACGCTCACCGCCCTGCCCACGGTGACCACCGTCCGCTTCGTCGTGGAAGGCACGCCGGTCGAGGTGCCCACCGACGGAGGCCTGACCGACCGGCCCGTGGGCCGCGACGACTACCGCTCGGTGGCGCCCGCCGAGCCGACTCCCACACCCACCCCCACACCTCCCCCGCCACCGCCACCAGAGGTGTCCACACCGACCGGCAGCACCACACCGCGCTGACCTCCCCGCATGCTCGCCTTAACGCAGGCGTCATGCACCGGCCGCGCCGTCGCAGGAGCCGGCCCGCCGTACCCGACAGCTGCGTGACGGTCGCCCCTCACCGACCCCGCGCGAGGCCCCGCCGTGTCACGGTGCACCAGGCGCGGCACCCGCCCGCCCGGCAGGACCGCTCCTGCGATGCCATCCCACGGCCAGCAGCCCGGTCCGCCTCGCTGTCACATCGGAGGACCCCCGTGGAACACCCCCACCGGGCCGACGCTCGGCGCTCCTGCCCACTCCCCGATCACCACCACGCCGGCGCGCCGGCGTTCAGTCAGGTCGTCGACGGCCGCCGCGGCTGCATCGGCGCCACCGGCGACCTGACCCACCGCACCGCCGACCAGCTGCGGGGAACCGTCGAGGCCCTCCGGCGCGGTGGCCACCGGCGCATCCTCGTGGACCTGCACGGCCTGCACTCCGCCGACGCGCTCGGCCTGCGGGCGCTGCACACACTCCAAGCCCTCGTCGAGGCCGATGGGGGCCGGCTGACCCTGCTGCACCTCCCCGAGGTCGACGGGGGCTCGGAGCAGCGGCCGGCATGACGGCCAGGTGACACACGGGAGACCCACTCGGCAGGGCACACCCACCTGGCCCGCGCGAACCCGATTGCGCCGCCACCTCCGTGATGAACGGATGACATCTCGCCGCCGCAGGTGAGAGCGGGCGGCGAGACGAGCACCCCTCCGTCGAGAGGTACGCCCGACACCACGGACGGAGGCATCTCATGGCAGCCGGCGCCCCCTGGACGTCGTCATCGAGCTGGCGCCTCGGGCGCGGCGCGGTCGCTGCGCTGCGGTGGGCCGGGGCCGTCGTCCTCGGAGTCCTCGCCGCGCTCGGTGCCTTGACCGCGCCGCTGGCATCACTCCTGATCGGCGTGGTCGCGGCCGCGCTGGGCTGGGCATTCGTCCGAGCCCTCCACCACAGTCCAGAGGGCCACCTGCCGTCGTTGCCCCACCCGATGTCGGCTGCGGCATGGATGGCGGTGCTGCCGGCCGTTGCGGCCGGGACGGCGCCGCTGGGCCTAGGTCCCCTGGGCGTCGCCGGCGTCACCATCGCGGTGGCGGTCGCCGTCGGCTGGTGGGGTGGCTCCTGCGGCGAGCCGCACCCACGCCCGGCCGGGCAGGACGCCGATCCGGACCCCGACGAGAGATCCCTGCGCGAACTGCTGAGCGTGGTGCCCGTCGGCCTCCTGTTCGACGAGTGGCGCCGAATCGCGGAGCCAGCCCTCGACGGCAGGGGGCCCGAGACCCGGTTCCGGCTGCGCTGCCTGCTGATCGCCGAGTTGCGCCGGCGCGACCCCGTGGGCACCGAGCGCTGGCTCAGCCGGGCGCCGGAGGCGCCGCCGGACGGTTACGTCCAGGACGCGCCTGACCGGGCCACCTGAGCACCCACCGCCTCCGGGACACCGGTGCTCCCCGGCCGCCACCACCGGGGATGCCGCATCGCCGGCCGACTGGTCGACAGCGTGGTGCACCGGCGACGCCGACACGGCTGGGCGCCTCCCTGGATGCCCGACGCAGCCGGGCCACGACGCCCAGACGCCGACGGGAACCGGCGAACCGGTGGCGGGCAGCAGCCATCGTCCTGTGTCGCTCCCGCGACTCCCACCGACGGCTGGGGTCGCTCAGTCCTCGTCGAGCAGGTTCACGTCGACTGCGGCGATGTACGGGCCGTCCTCGAAGATCGCGACACCCTCGTCCACGAGGTCGACCCCGAGGTCCTCTTCGACCTCCAGGAGGACGAAGGTGCCGACGTCCCCGGTGACCTGTGCGGTGTAGCCGGGGAGCAGCGTCACCCCGTCGGCCGTCGGGCGGGTGACGAGGGTGGCCATGTCACCCTCGCCGATCACGAATGCCTGGGGGCTGAGCACCTCGACGATCTTCCCGCGGACGGTGACCGGCTCATTCGTGAAGGACTCGGGGTCGTCGAAGAAGGCGACGGAGTCGTCATCGTTCGGCGCCTCGGCGATGTCCTCCTCGGTGGCGTCGTCCTGCAGGTCGTCCAGGTCGCCCTGGTCCTCGACCCCCTCCTCGTTGATGTCCTCGAGCGTCGTGCCGCGGTCCTGCTCGTCGCCGCCGCAGGCGGCGACGCCCAGGCCGGTCGAGACAGCGATGGCGGTGGCGGCGAGAACTCGCCCAACCCTGGCTCCGGTGGACATGGCGACTCTCCTTGCTGAGTCGGCCGCGGTCACCGAGGCGACCCGGCCGAGGACGGTGATCGGGGTCGTCCGGGGCTGCCCCGGCAGGAGCCGCTCTCCCCTCCCCGGCTGCTTCGTCACGGGTCCGCAACGGCGTCCGCGGCCTGAGTGACATGCCTGTGACGGGCTCGGCTCCGCGTGGGTGGCCGCGCTCTGATGCCGTCCGCGGGCACCCGCCGCCGGGCTGCCCTGTGCTCGCCGTCGCCCCCTGCTGCGGGGGAACTCGCGGACGTCACTCGAGCGTCACCCCCGACGGGGGTGTGTGACGGCTCCGTGTCGATGTCCCCGTCGGTCGCTCACTCCGCTCTGGAGCGGGGACACGGTGGACCGGTGCCAGGCCGCTCACCCGGCGGTCCCTGGAGGCCGTTCACGGCAGGAGGCCCCCGACGACGTGCTGGTGGAGATCCGGATGGCTGACGTCCGACCAGGAGCGCCGGCCGCTGCGCCACGGTGGGCACACCGGGGGCGGCTCCTCGGACTCCTGGTGGTGGCGCTGATCACCGCCTGCGGAGTCCCCGCCGGTGGGCCGGTCCAGGAGATCGCCGTGCCCACCGTCGGCACCTCCCCGGCCGCCCCGGGGACGATGGAGGGACGGCGCGAGATCATGGTCTACTTCGTGCGCGGCATCCGCCTCGAGGCAGTCCCGCGCCAGGTCGTCGAGCGGCGACCCCAGACGTCGCTGGAGCTCCTGCTGGCCGGGCCGACCCGAGCCGAGGCAGTGTCGGAGCTCCGGACCGCCCTCTCACCGCAGGACCTGGCGGTGCGCTCCGGACCCGAGGGCACCGGAACGGCGAGGATCGTGGTCGGCGGGGAGTTCACCAGCATCGACGGCGGCAACCAGCTGCTGGCCGTGGCGCAGGTCGTGTGGACGGTCACCCAGTTCCCGGAGGTCGACCGGGTCTGCTTCAGCCTGGGCGGCGCCCTGGTGGAGGTGCCGACGGACACGGGCCTCTCCGCTGAGCCGGTGGACCGGGGGGACTACGTGTCCGTGGCGCCGCCCCGGACGAGGACGGACCGGCGATCCGCGGTCGACGGACCGGAACGCCGGCCACGCAGGCACACCCCTGCGGGCCGGCCGGCCGCCCCGATCCCGGGCGGGCAGCCCCGGACCACCCTCCAGTCAGTCCAGGAGAGGCAGACACCGATGCTCACGACCGGCCATCCCGCACAGACCCGCCGCGAGGCCCGGGGACCGACAGGGCGGCGCCGGGCCCTGGAGGCCCTCCTCGGGGTGCCGTTCAGCGAGGGAAACCGGGTCGAGGTCCTCCGCAACGGCACCGAGACCTTCCCCGCGCTGCTGTCCGCGATCTCGGCGGCGACCCGCAGCATCGACCTGCTGTGGTTCGCCTGGCGCAGCGGGACCGTCGCCGCGTGCATCACGGAGGCTCTCGCCGACCGGGCGCGCGCCGGCGTGCGGGTTCGCGTGCTGCTCGACGGCTACGGGGCCAAGCACATCGACCGGGGCGGCCTCGGGCGGATGCGTGACGCCGGCTGTGAGGTGGTCTTCTACCGCCCCCTGCCCAGTGGGCGGCCCACTGTGTGGAACCTGCGAACGCACCGACGGGTCCTGGTCTGTGACGAGACGCTGGCGTTCACCGGGGGAACCGGGATCGCCGACGCCTGGACCGGCAACGGCCACCAACCGGGGCACTGGCGGGACACCGCCTTCCGGGTCTCCGGGCCGGCCGTGGCGGGCGTCCGGGCGGCATTCGCCGTTCCGTGGATGCAGGCACAGGCCCGGACGGGCGAGGCCGGTCTGGTGTCGGACGCCGACCGTTTCCCGCCGCTGCTGCCCGCTGGCGGCAGCGCCGTGCAGGTGCTGCGCCCGTCGTCCGGACCAGGCTGGAACGACGCGGCACTGGCCGTCGTCGCCCTCCTCGAGACAGCGTGCCGTCGGGTGCGGATCACCACCCCGTACGTGCGGCTGCCCGGCTGGCTGAGCGCGCTCGTGTGCGCCACCGCCAGCCGCGGCGTCGCGGTACAGCTCCTGGTGTCCGGCCCGCACGTGGAGCGCCCGGCCGTCCACCTGCAGGGTCAGCGGGAGTACCAGACGCTGCTGGACGCCGGGGTGGAGATCTGGCGCTATCAGCCGAGCCTGCTGCACGCGAAGGTCCTCACCGTGGACGGCGAGACCGCGATGGTGGGGACCGCCAACCTCGACGCCCGCTCGCTCGCCCTCAACGAGCAGGTGTGCATGCTGGTCGACGACCGTGTACTCACCGGGCTGCTGGACGCCCACTTCGAGGAGGACCTCGCCGTGAGCGCCCAGGTGACCGACCATGGGTGGCGGAGACGGCCAGTGACCCACCGGATCCTGGAGGCAGCTGCCGACGTGGCGGGACGACCCCTGCGGGGTGCGGGCGGTGCAGGCCTGACAGGACGCCGCCCCGGCTGGTGACCGCCGCCCGGTCAGGAGGCGCCGGTCACCCGGCCCTGGCGTCCCGGTGTCACGTGCACGTCACGACCGACGCCCCGGAGATGACGATGCACTGACGGCAGACCCGCGGGGCGGTGCATCCGCGTCACCCCGGGCATCGACCCGGCACAGCAGCAGGCGGACGCCCGTGGCGCCGAGGCCACTCGAACGTCGGCGGCGTCCGTTGTCGTCCGCGGTCAGCACACGCCTGACCGGCCGAGGGTGGGGATGATGAGCCGGCACAGCATCGAGGCCGTCCCGCGCGAGTGATCCCGGATACGGACCGTTGGGTTCGTCCGAGGCGCGGCCAGGTGAAGCCCCCTCCGCGCACGAGCCGCCCGCGCCCCCCTGGGCGCTCCGGGTCCCGACCACCAGCGGCGCGGTGCTGTCGCTGGCCGCCACCGCCTGGCTGCTCTTCTGGTTCCCGCTCCGGATACCCCTGCTCACCGTGACGATCGCCGTGGCCCTGCTGCTCCCCGCGCTGGTCGAGCCGATGGCGCGGGGGCTGCGCCACCGGAGGCTGCCCTCGGCGCTCGCGGCTCTCCTCTCCGTCCTGCTGCTGCTCGGCGGCCTGACCGGTATCGGCCTGCTCGTGGGTTCCGCGCGGTCGCCTGCGCGACCTCACCCAGCCGCTGACGGCCGGCATCGACCGCATCCGGGTGTGGTTGGTCGAGGGCCCACTCCACGTGGACCCGCACCAGGTCGCCGACATCCGCAACGCGGTGGTCGACCAGATCTACGAGCTGGCCCCCCACCCCACGGCGGCAGCGCGGATGGCCCTCCACCTGCTGGCCGCGGTGATCCTCGTGGCCTTCCTGTTGTTCTTCCTGCTCAAGGACGGCGCCGGGATGTGGGCCTGGCTGCTGGAGCGGGTGCCCCATCGGCGGCGCAGGCGGCTGGACGAGGCCGGTCGGTGCGCCTGGACCACGCTGTCGCGCTGCGTCCGCGGCATCGTCGTGGTGGCGTTGATCGACGCGGTGGGCATCGGAGCGGCCCTCCTGGTCCTGGGCGTGCCACTCTGGGTGTCCCTGACCCTGCTGACGTTCCTGGGCGCGTTCGTCCCGCTGTTCGGGGCCACGGTCAGCGGTGCGGTCGCGGTGCTCGTCACCCTGGTGACCAAAGGCCTCGGCGACGCGGTCATCGTGCTGGTCGTCGTCCTCGTGGTCCTGCAGGTCGAGGGCAACCTCCTCCAGCCCCTCATCGTCGGCCGCGCAGTGCGGTTGCACCCGGCCGCCGTCCTCGTCGCGGTCACCGCCGGCATGCTGCTGTGGGGGCTCGCCGGAGCCGTCCTGGCCGTACCCCTCCTGGCCGTCAATCACCGGGTCGGCGAGTCCGTACGTCAACACCCCGACCCACCGGCCGGGCAGCCCGACGCACGGCCGCCGGTGTCCCTCCACGAACCCGGCCCAGCACCGGTCGACGCGACCCGACCGGCTGCCGCGCCGAACGGCGAGGGTGGCCGTCCCCCGGCGCGATGACGGAGCGCCGCCGCGACTCCCTGGACGAGGGGCCGGCCGGGCTGGCTGCCGCGGCCGCCGGACGGTCGTCCGCGCCGCTGCCGGCCCCGTCGACGAGCTGCTCGGTGAGCTCGTGGCCGCAGACGTCGGCATCGGCCTGCTCCTCGAGGTCACCGACCGGGCCCAGCCTCCAGGTGTCCTCCAGTTCCTGTTGCCCCCGGCGGCCCCGGTGCGCTGGGTGCTGGACCCCATCGGGCTCACCATCGTGCTCACCGATCTGGCACGCCGCCCTCACCGTGACCGTCGAGACGCACTGGTCGGCCTGCCGCTGGACGCCGACCGCCCGCACCGGGCCGGAGCACGGAGCGACGTCCGGAGCACTCGGCGACGACGCGCTGGCCAGAACGTCGGGATCCCGGCCAGCCCCCCGGCGTGGCGCCGGTGCGGCCGAGCGACGGAGCGGCGGTCCGCTTCAGGGCAGCCGGTAGCCCACCGGCCCCACCTCGAGCTCGCCACTCGCCGGGTCGGTCGAGAAGACCAGCGCCCCGGCTCGGGAGCTGTGCGCAGGGAGGTAGGCGATCGAACTGGACGCCCGGTCCACCGGGCGCCCCGCGCGGAGCACGGCACCCTCGATCTGGACCCCCTCGGCGGTGTGCCCTCCTGAGTTGACCGCCTGGAAGTACACCGTCCAGTCCGCCCCGGTCTCCTCCACCCCGGTGACGACGACGGCCAGCTCGGGCCCGGTCTCGCGGGCGCCGAGGGCCTGGTAGGCCAGGAAACCGACGAGGGCGAGCACCAGCAGACCGCCCAGTGCCCCGGCGACATACTCGGCGGCGCCGGAGCCGCCGCCCTCCTCGGCGTCGTCTCGGGCTACGTCCACGTCGCGTGGTCCTCTCACAGGATCAGCCGGGCGGCTGCGGCGCCGAGGGACGCCGGAAGGGCCAGGACCACCGATTGCATGACCAGCGCGGCCCAGCCGGTCTGATCGAACCGGCCCAGGGTCCACAACAGATATGCGGCGACGGCCAGCGCCAACGCGTAGCCGACGACGGTCAGGCTGGCGAAGGCGTGCAACGGGCCGTGGCGCGCCCGCTCCTGCCCTCTGAACCCCACCCAGTACACGAAGGCGTGCATGAGCACGAGGCTGACCGCCACCAGGGCCAGCCCGTGCCAGGGAGCGGCCTCGGCGGCCAAGAGCACGATCTCCTCCGTCGGCGCCACGTTGGCGGCGAAGACCACCGCGCCGGCGGTCATGAGGAACAACTCGTGGACGTAGCCCGCGCGCTGCGACTCGCCGCTCGTCTGGCCCAGCTGGCTACGGGCGTACGACGCACCCACCGCCGCCGGAAGCGTCTCCAGCGTCACGACGGACAACGCATCCCGCCAGTCCCGCCACCAGGAGACCGCGCCGAGGACGGAGAGGACGACCGTGGCGGCCAGCGCGGCCATGAGGAAGGCCACCCCGGAGTCGACCAGGCAGCCCCGCCATCCCGGCTGCGCCGACGCCCCACCGAGCTCGCGGGCCAGGCCGACGACGAGGATCACGGTGCTGAGCAGCAGCAGGGCGATCCGGTGACGGTCCACCGCCAGGCCCAGGCGCCACAGCTCCATGGTCATGAACAGCGGCATGGAGAACAGGAGCGCTCCGGCGAACGCACGCCCCAGGCCCGCCACCGCCACCGCGTCGTCCCTCCGTCATGGCGTCCCGTCAGGTCGCGCGGTCACCGGCGGCGACCGACCACGGCATCTCCCCGATCCCGGGCGGACGAGGGGGCCGGGGGGGGGGGGGGGGGGGGGGGGGGGGGGGGGGGGGGGGGGGGGGGCGGGGGGGGGGGCGGGGGGTATACGCGTAC
>NZ_JBJGYW010000048.1:0-25118 GCF_054050215.1 Geodermatophilus sp. SYSU D01186
CACCCGCGTGGCCCAGCGGATCCTGGCGCTGACCGCCGCCATCTGGCACAACCGCGCCACCGGCCAGCCGATCACCCGCTCACTGATCGCCTACGACCACTGACCGACTTTGGACTTACTCGTCTAGCGGTCAGCGCATCCGCGCCGCGGTGTCGGCCAGCAGCACCTCCCGGTGCGCCGCCGGCCGCCGCGGGCAGGAGGTGCACAGCGGCTGGGCGGGCAGCCGGTAGAGCAGGCAGCACGACACCCGCCGCACGAAGCGGACCCCCTCGACGTCGACGTAGCCCGGCACCGGCAGCGGCGGTCCCACCGCGGCCGCCAGGTCGCCGGCCAGCGCGGTGGCCCGCGGGACGTCGTCCAGCGCGCGGCCCAGCGCCAGCAGCCGGCCGGCCAGCGAGTCGGCGGCGATCGCCCACAGCGGGCGCGGCCGCATCCGGCCCGCCTCGGCCACGGCGGCCACCACCTCCGCCAGCGAACCGCGCAGCTCGCCGGCGGGGTCGGCTCCCCCGGCCGCCGCGGTCGCCGCCACCAGGACCCCGCCGGACAGCTCGGCCAGGGTCGTGTCGGCGAGCCGCGCCGACAGCGGGCGCCCGGTCAGCAGGCCGGCCAGCGACGGCGTCAGCAGCACCGACGACGCGGAGTACCACCAGACCGTCGCGAGCACCCGCCGGTCCGCGCTGCCGTACCGCTCGCCCAGCTCCGCCAGGCGGGACGCCGTCCACCCCGGGTCGGCCAGCCGGACGGCGGGCAGCGGGCGGGCGGACGGCGGCGCGAGCAGGCCGAGCGCGGCCGCCCCGGGCACCCGGGCGGCCACCTCCACCTGCGCGTCCGCGGTCACCGGGGCAGTCTCGCCCGAGCACGCCATCCGGGGCAGACGCGGGGCGCCCGGGCGCCATACGGTGTGGCGGGGAGCACGTTCCGTCGTCCCCGGGACGACGGCCGAGACCGGGAGGAGCCGCATGAGCGAGACGACCGAGGTGGAGGGCCGCCGGTTCCCGGCGCCGGAGGCGCTGGCCGCGCAGGCCAACGTGGGTCCCGACGTCTACGAGGAGGCGTCGCGGGACCGGCTGGCGTTCTGGGCGACGCAGGCCGAGCGCCTGACCTGGACGCAGAAGTGGGACGAGGTCCTCGACTGGACCAACCCGCCCTTCGCGAAGTGGTTCGTCGGCGGCAAGCTCAACGTCGCCTACAACTGCGTGGACCGGCACGTCGAGGCCGGCCACGGTGAGCAGGTCGCCTACCACTGGGAGGGCGAGCCCGGCGACACCCGCACCATCACCTACGCCCAGCTGAAGGACGAGGTCTGCAAGGCGGCCAACGCCCTCGTCGAGCTCGGCGTCCAGGCCGGCGACCGGGTGGCCATCTACATGCCGATGATCCCCGAGACGGTGATCGCGATGCTGGCCTGCGCCCGCATCGGCGCCGTCCACATGGTGGTGTTCGGCGGGTTCTCCGCCGACGCGCTGGCCAGCCGGCTCGACGACTCCGGCGCCGTCCTCGTCATCACCGCCGACGGCGGCTACCGCCGCGGCGCCCCCAGCGCCCTCAAGCCCGCGGTCGACGACGCGGTCGGCCGGGGCGGCGCGGTGCGCAACGTCCTGGTGGTCAGGCGCACCGAGCAGGACGTCGAGTGGACCGAGGGCCGCGACCTGTGGTGGCACGACGTCGTCGAGCGGCAGTCGGCCGAGCACACCCCGGAGTCCTTCGACGCCGAGCACCCGCTCTACATCATGTACACGTCGGGGACGACGGCGAAGCCCAAGGGGATCCTGCACACCAGCGGCGGCTACCTGACCCAGGTCGCCTACACCCACTGGGCCACCTTCGACCTCAAGCCCGACACCGACGTCTACTGGACCGCCGCCGACGTCGGCTGGGTCACCGGCCACAGCTACATCGTCTACGGGCCGCTGGCCAACCGGGCGACGAGCGTCATGTACGAGGGGACGCCGGAGACGCCGCACCGCGGCCGCTGGTTCGAGCTCATCCAGAAGTACGGCGTCACGATCCTGTACACCGCGCCCACGGTGATCCGCACGTTCATGAAGTGGGGCGAGGACATCCCCGCCGGCTTCGACCTCACCAGCCTGCGCGTGCTCGGCTCGGTCGGTGAGCCGATCAACCCCGAGGCGTGGCTCTGGTACCACGAGCACATCGGGGGCGGCCGCTGCCCGATCATGGACACCTGGTGGCAGACCGAGACCGGGGCCCACATGATCACCCCGCTGCCCGGCGTCACGAACCTCAAGCCCGGCTCGGCGCAGACCCCGTTCCCGGGCATCTCGGCGAAGGTCGTCGACGACGAGGGCAACGAGCTCGGCGACGACACCACCGGCCTGCTGGTGCTCACCGAGCCGTGGCCGGCGATGCTGCGCACCATCTGGGGCGACGACGACCGCTACGTCGACACCTACTGGTCGCGCTTCGGCAAGGACGTCTACTTCGCCGGGGACGGCGCCAAGAAGGACGCTGACGGTGACATCTGGCTGCTGGGCCGGGTGGACGACGTCATGAACGTCTCCGGGCACCGCATCTCCACCACCGAGGTCGAGTCCTCCCTGGTCGCGCACCCGGCGGTGGCCGAGGCGGCGGTCGTCGGCGCCAGCGACCCGACGACGGGGCAGGGCATCGTCGCCTTCGTCATCCTGCGCGGCAGCGCGGAGGACTCCGGCGACGACCTGGTGCAGACCCTGCGCACCCACGTGGCCAAGGACATCGGCCCGATCGCCAAGCCCCGCCAGATCATGGTCGTGCAGGAGCTGCCCAAGACCCGCTCCGGCAAGATCATGCGCCGGCTGCTGCGCGACGTCGCCGAGAACCGGGAGCTCGGGGACGTCACCACGCTCACCGACTCGTCGGTGATGAACCTGATCAAGGACAAGCTGCCCGCGTCGCCCTCGGAGGACTGAGAAAGGACCCCCTGCCCCCCACCGCTCGCACGCTCCCGGCGGGACCCTGCAGGGGGCCAGAAGCCAAGGCGCGCCCCCTGCCCCGACCGCTCGCACGCTCCCGGCGGGACCCTGCAGGGGGCCAGAAGCCAAGGCGCGCCCCCTGCCCCCACCGCTCGCACGCTCACGGCGGGACCCTGCAGGGGGCCGCGCCGGGGAGGGGCTCCCCCTCCCCGGCGACCCGGTCGGGGGACGCGGAGACGCGCGCCCGGCGATCATGGGGCACGATTCCCCCAGCCCCGCGTGCACGCGGGGACGTCCGCCCCAGTCCAGGAGGTGCCCCCCGTGGCCCACAGCGCACAGTCGACCCCGTCCCAGGGCCGGCCCGCCGGCGCGGAGGACCCCTCCATCGGGGTGCT
Source organism: Geodermatophilus sp. SYSU D01186 (assembly GCF_054050215.1). Lineage (NCBI taxonomy): Bacteria > Bacillati > Actinomycetota > Actinomycetes > Geodermatophilales > Geodermatophilaceae > Geodermatophilus > Geodermatophilus sp. SYSU D01186. The sequence goes on from NZ_JBJGYW010000048.1 coordinate 3,308, forward strand.
CGTGCAGAGCGCCATGGCGGACATGTCGACGCTGATCCGCAGCGAGATCGAGCTCGCCAAGGCCGAGATGGGGCGGTCGGCGAAGAAGGCCGGCATCGGCGCCGGCGCGTTCGGCGCGGCCGGTGTCCTGCTGGCCGTCTCCACGGTCTTCCTCTTCATCACGATCGCTGAGTTCCTCACCTGGCTCGGCCTCCAGCGCTGGATCTCCTACCTGATCGTCTGGGCGTTCTTCGTGCTGCTCGCCGTGATCGCCGCCGTGATCGGGCGCGGGCAGCTCAAGAAGATCGAGAAGCCCGAGCGGACGCTGGAGACCCTCCGCGAGCTGCCGGAGGTCGTCCACCGCGAGGCCCCGGGCGAGCGTCGCCGGGAGGTGCCGACCGTGACCAACGGCCGGGTGCAGCTGCGCGGCAGCGACCAGTACTCCGTCTGACCGGCGCGCCCCGGCGCCCGGCCCGGTGAGCACCGCCGACGAGGAGCCGCCCGACGCCACCAGCGTCCTGCTGCCCGGCCCCTGGACCCACCGCGACGTCTCCGCCAACGGCGTCCGGCTGCACGTGGCCGAGGCCGGCGAGGGCCCGCTGGTGCTGCTCCTGCACGGCTTCCCGCAGTTCTGGTGGACCTGGCGCGCCCAGCTGTCCGCCCTGGCCGCCGCCGGCTTCCACGCCGTCGCCCCCGACCTGCGCGGATACGGCGGCAGCGACAAGCCGCCGCGCGGCTACGACCTGCCGACGGCCGCCTCCGACGTCGCCGCGCTCGTGCGCGCGCTGGGTGAACGGGACGCCGTCCTCGTCGGGCACGACTGGGGCGGGCTGGTGGCCTGGTCGGCGGCCGCCCTGCACCCCCGCAGCGTCCGCCGGCTGGTGGTGCTCTCGATGGCTCACCCCCGGCGGCTGCGCGCGTCGCTCACCGACCCCGCGCAGCGACGGGCGCTGCGGCACGTCCTCGGATTCCAGCTGCCGCGGCTGCCCGAGCGCCGGCTCACCCGTGCCGACGACGACCCGGTCGCCGAGCTGATGCGCCGGTGGGCCGGCCCGGACTGGACCTCCACCGCCGACTTCGCCCACGCCGTGGAGCGCTACCGCTCGGCGGCACGCATCCCCCAGGCCGCCTACGGCTCGATGGAGTACTTCCGCTGGTTCGGCCGCTCCCAGGTCCGCCCCGACGGGTGGCGCTACGCCCGCCGCATGGCCGCCCCGGTCACCGCGCCCACCCTGCAACTGCACGGGGGCCTGGACCCCTGCGTACTGCCGTCGTCGGCTCTCGGCTCCGGCCGCTACGTCGCCGGCGCCTACGACTGGCGGGTGCTCCCCGACGTCGGGCACTTCCCGCAGGAGGAGTCGCCCGAGGCGGTCAACCAGGCGCTGGTCGACTGGGCGAGGTGACTACTCGCAGGCGCCGGTGGGCACCTCCGCGGTCGCCGTCAGCCCGGCCTGCCGGGCCCCGTCGACCTGCGCGTTGGTGAGGGCGTAGCCGGTGAGCGGGTCGTCGATGGCCGAGGCGAACACGACGCCGAGCACGTGCCCCTGCGAGTCGAACAGCGGGCCGCCGGAGTTGCCCGCGCGCACCTCGCCGCGGAGGGCGTAGACGTCGCGGACGACCGTCTGGGAGTTGCGGAAGTCCGGGCCGCTGATCTCGCCGCGGTCGCGCACCCGGGCCGGCCCGACGAACAGGCCGCCGCCGCCGGGGTAGCCCATGATGATCGCGTCCGCGCCGGACTCGACCGGGGCCGGGGCGAAGGTCAGCGGCACCTGCGGCAGGTCCGGGACGGCGAGGACTGCGATGTCGGTCTCCTCGTCGATGTACACCGGCGTCGCGTCGTACTCCTCGCCCTCGGCGGCGACCACCGGGTCGGTGACCCCGGCGAGCACGTGGGCGTTGGTCATCACCCGCTCGTCGGCGAAGACGAACCCGGAGCCGTCGATCTGCCGCGCGCAGGACGGCGCGACACCGCTGATCTGCACGACCGACCCCTGCACGGAGGCCACCACCGGGCTGCCGCGCAGCGCCTCGTCCGGCGCCGGGACGTCGGGGACGTCGGTGGGGGTGAGCGGGTCGAGGACGTCGGGCAGCCCGCGCCGGTCGATCGCCTCCCGCAGCGAGTCGTACACCGCCCGGACGCTGTCGGGCACGCTGCGGTCGACCGCCTGCACCAGCGCCGACTGCCGGACCTGCCCGGCCACCTCCGGGAAGGGGGCGGTGGCCAGCGGGGTGGCCACCATCCAGGCCACCAGCAGCACCGCGGCGGCCGACAGCACCGCACCCGCCACGGAGTCGACCATCTTGGCCGGTTCCCAGGTGACCCGCCGGCGTACCGCCCGGCCGACCGCACCGGCCAGCACCTGCCCGAGCAGCGCACCGGCCAGCACGACGACCAGCGCGGCGAACACGCGGGTCACCGGTGAGCCGTCGACCCGTTCGGTCACCGGTCCGGACAGCTGGGCGCCGAGCACCGCGCCGCCGAAGAAGCCGAAGAAGGACGCCGCGGAGACGATCACGCCCTGCCGGAAGCCGGAGAAGCCGAAGGACAGGGCCAGCACGATGAGGACGACGTCGACGATCGACACCCGGGTCAGCCCTGCACCGTCATCGTGCCGAGCTGCCCGAGCTGGGTGTGGAAGCTGCACTCGAAGGGGTGCTCACCGGGGACGGACACGGTGAACTCGATGGTGCGGCTCTCCCCCGGGGCCAGCAGCGGGATCTCCGGTGTGATCGGCTCCGCCCCGGCGTCCGGGGTGAACCGGAAGTTGTGCGTCAGCTGCTCGGCGACGTTGACCACGGTCAGCCGGACCGGCCCGGGTGCGACGGTGAAGGTGGCCGGGGTGAACACGTAGTCGTCCTGCGTCTGCAGGGTGACCTCCTGGACCCCGTCCGGGGCGGTGCTCACGGTGCCGAGGTCGGGCCCGGCCGACGTCGTCGCCGTCGGGCTCCCGGATCCGCCGCCGCCACACCCGGCCAACAGGACCAATGCGGCGGCGACCACGACGGCCTTCCTGCAGGGGCCCGTCGCGGGCGTGCGACCGGTGGGGGCCGAGAAGGTCCTTCTCCCGTTCATCGCGGGGGAACCGTACGCGTCGGAGGCCCGTCGGGCGCGGGGTCGGCGACCGTCGGCGCGGCGGCGTCCTCCTCCTCGACGGCGTCGAGCGTGCCCGGCAGCTGCGGACGCCGCACGCCCAGGACGGGCAGCTCGCGGACGTCGGACTGGTCCCACGGCCGGGCCAGGCCGGCGGCCTCGAGGATCGCGTCGAGCAGCCCCGCCGTGAACCCCCACACGACCATGCCGGCCACGCCGAACGCCGGCCCGACGTAGCCGGAGGGGTGGCGGGCCCGGAACCGGTTGGCGGGGTCGGTCAGCTCCGCCAGCGGCACCCGCGCCACGCGGGCCACCTCCCGGGGGTCGCCGACGCTGACGTCGCGCGGGTCCTCCCACCAGCCGACCACCGGCACGACGAGGTTGTCCGACGGGCCGAGGAACAGCTCGGGCAGGGTGGCCAGCACCCGCACCCCGTCGGGGTCGATGCCGGCCTCCTCCTCGGCCTCCCGCAGCGCCGTGCCCACCGGGTACTCGTCGCCGGGGTCGGCGCCCCCGCCCGGGAAGGCCGGCTGACCTGCGTGCGTGCGCAGGTGCGCGGACTTCTCGATGAGCAGGACGTCGGCGCCGCGCGGGCCCTCGCCGAAGAGGATGAGCACCGCCGAGCGGCGGGCCGTCGCGGTCGGGCGGGGCATGCGGTGGCGCAGCGGCAGGTCGGCGCCGGTGTCCAGCAGCCGGTGCAGGTACGCCGGGAGGCCGTCAGGGCGCTGCTCCTCGCCGGCCGCCGCGCTCACAGCTGCACCCCCAGGTGCTCGGCCACCAGGCCCTCCAGCTCCTCCAGCGAGGTCACCGGGCGCAGCTGCAGGTGGGCGACGGAGCCGTCGGCGCGCAGGAAGTAGGTGTAGGGCAGCCCGCGCAGCCCCTGCTCGATGGCGAGGTCGCCGTCGGCGTCGACGCCGGTGGGCATGGTGACCCCCGCGTCGGCGGCGAAGGCCCGCCCGTTGTCGCTCGTGTCCTGGCTGACCAGCCCGACGACGCGCAGGCGGTCGCCGGCCGCGTCGGCCAGCTGCTGCACCACAGGCAGCTCCTCCCGGCACGGTCCGCACCAGCTCGCCCACAGGTTCACCACGGTGGGCACCCCCTGCGCCCGGCCGAAGGCGAGCTGCCCGCCCCCGAGACAGTCGACGGTCACGTCGGCGAGCACGTTCCCGCCGGACGCCGGCTCGTCGGGCTGCTCCGGGCACGCCGCGGTGGTGTTCGTCACGGCCGGGGCCGCGGACGGCGCGGCACCGTCGTCCGTCGCCTCGGCGCCGCAGCCGGCCAGCGCCAGCAGCAGCGCACCGGCGGCCACCCGCCCGCGGACGCTCATTCGGTGTCGGAGGCGGCCGGCGTCTTGACCAGCTTCAGCGCGACCTCCGGATCGGTGGGGCCGATGCCGTAGGACGGGCACCAGCGGGCCAGACCGCACGCCCCGCAGGCCGCCTTCTTGGCGTGGCAGACCCGCCGGCCGTGGAAGATCACCCGGTGGCTGAAGTCGGTCCACTCCTTCTTCGGCACCAGCCCGGCGACCTCGGTCTCGACCTTGACGGGGTCCTCCTCCGCCGTCCAGCCGAAACGGCGCACCAGCCGGCCGAAGTGGGTGTCGACGGTGAGGCCGGGGACGCCGAAGGCGTTGCCGAGGACGACGTTGGCCGTCTTGCGCCCCACGCCGGGGAGGGTGACGAGGTCGCCCATCCGGCCGGGCACCTCGCCGTCGAACCGCTCGACCAGCGCCTGCGCCAGGCCGAGGGCCGAGTTGGCCTTGGCCCGGAAGAAACCGGTGGGCTTGAGGATCTCCTCCAGCTCGCCGCGGTCGGCGCCGGCCAGGGCCACGGCGTCGGGGTACTTGGCGAACAGGGTGGGAGTGACCCGGTTGACCATCTTGTCGGTGGTCTGCGCCGACAGCACGGTGGCGACCAGCAGCTCGAAGGGGTTGGTGAAGTCCAGCTCGCAGTGCGCGTCGGGGTGGATCAGCGCCAATTCGCGGGCCATCCGGCGGGCCCGGCGGGTGCGCGCCAGCGGCGTCTCCTCCGGGTCGTACGGCGCTCCGCCGCGGGCGGCGGCGCGCCTCGCGTGCGGGGGGACCGGGCGTGCGTAGGCGGGCGAGGACACGCGGTCGAGGGTAGGCGGATGAGCTGACGATCCCGGGGGCGTGCCATCATCGCAGCCGCCGTGGGCGCGGATTCCGCCCCGCGGGACGGGGTACACAGGAGTGCGCGCGGGCGCCGGCCGACCGGCGCCGCCCCCGACGAGGACGGAGGAGGTACCCGGTGGTCGCCCTCATCGTCATCCTGTTCCCACCGCTGCTCATAGCGTTCCTGCTGGTGATGGAGCGGGTCGAGGAGCCGCTGCGCCGGCCCACCGGTCCCCGTGAGGTCGCCGAGTTCCTCTCCACGGCGAGCCCCGGCGAGGTCGACACCCTCGCCTCCTCCGGCATCCGCCGGGCCATGGCCCGCTGGCGGCGGCGGCGCTCGTCGCGCGTCATCCAGGAGGCCGAGCCGCCCGTCGTCTGAGGAAGGACCCCGTCCTCCCCACCCTTCGCGAGCTCAGGGCGGGACCCGGGACGGGGCCAAGAGCAGCATCCGGTCCGAGACGTCCCCTCGCGGAACACCCCACCGTCCCCACCCTTCGCGAGCTCAGGGCGGGCCCCGGGACGGGCGGAAACGCGAGTCGGACCTGCGGTGTCGTCCGCCGTCCCCTCCCTCGTCGGGGTGGCCCGGTCTCCCACCGATCGGGTGACCACGCGCACAGCCCCCTAGACTCACTGCGGACAGCGCCGCGCCACAGGCGCGCGCTCTCCGGGAGGCGCCGGTTGTCGGCGTTCCCACTGGTCGTGCGAGAGGACGCGTAGTGGACGAGGTGCTGGCCCAGTCCGGGCTCTTCCAGGGACAGTCGGAAGAGGCGGTGGAAACGGTCATCAGCCGCCTCGAGACGATCACGCTGCCGCGAGGCCGAGTCGTGTTCAACGAGGGCGAGCCGGGCGACAGCCTCTACATCGTCATGTCCGGCAAGATCAAGCTGTCCCGCCGCTCCCCCGACGGCCGCGAGAACGTGCTCGCCGTCATGGGTCCGTCGGACCAGTTCGGTGAGCTGTCGGTCTTCGACCCGGGCCCGCGCACCGCGACGGCGACCGCGGTCACCGACGTCAAGCTGGCCCGGATGCCGCAGTCGGTCATCCGCCCCTGGATCGAGGCGCACCCGGAGATCGGCGAGCAGCTGCTGCGGGTGCTGGCCCGCCGGCTGCGACGGACCAACGACTCCGTGGCCGACCTGATCTTCACCGACGTCCCCGGCCGGGTGGCCAAGGCGCTGCTGCAAATGGCCGACCGGTTCGGCAGCCGTGAGGGCGAGGGCCTGCGGGTCAAGCACGACCTCACCCAGGAGGAGCTGGCCCAGCTGGTCGGCGCCTCGCGCGAGACGGTGAACAAGGCGCTGGCCGACTTCGTGCACCGCGGCTGGATCCAGCTGCAGGGCAAGTCGGTCGTCGTCCTCGACGAGGAGCGTCTGCGCCGCCGCGCCCGCTGACGCACTCGACGCGACGAGGCCCCGCTCCGGTCCCGGAGCGGGGCCTCGTCGCGTCGTGGCAGCGCCCGGCGGCCGCTCTGCGGGCGTTCTCCGGGGTCTGCGGGCGCTGCAGTGCCCGCAGAGCGCGAGGAGGACCCGCAAGGCACAGGCTCAGGCCGGGAGCGGCACGACGATCCGGATCCGCGTGCCGTCGGGCAGCACGGCCCAGCGGCCGTCGGGCTCCTCCACGAAGGTGGGACTGATCGGCTGCAGCGGCTCCGGCGGCGAGCCGGCCAGCACAGCGGCCACGTCGGCGAAGGGCTCGAGCTGGCCGAGGGTGTGGATGGTCGGCGGCAGCATCGGCCGCGTGCCACCGCGCATCTCCGCCAGGGCGGCGGCCGGCGTCAGCCAGCTCGCCTCGTCCGCCTCCCCCGTGACGTGCCGCGCCTCCTGCCCGACCGGCAGCGCGGCGGCGAAGAACTTGGTGTCGTAGCGCCGTGGCTCGTCCGGCGGGGTGATCCAGTGCGCGAACGGGCGCAGCAGGTCCGAGCGCAGTGCCAGGCCGCGGTCGGTGAGCAGCTCGGCCAGGGACAGCTCCCGGGTCAGCAGGGCCTGCCGCTGCTCCTCCCAGTCGTCGCCGCTCACGTCCGGCACGACGGCCGAGCCGTCGGCCGGCCCGGCGAGCAGGACGCCGGCCTCCTCGAACGTCTCCCGGACGGCGGCGCACACGAGCTCGCGGGCGGTCGGCTCGTCGCAGCCGAACGCCTCCGCCCACTGCGCCGGGGACGGGCCGGTCCAGGCGGTGTGGACGTCGGCGTCCCGCGGGTCGACGCCGCCGCCGGGATAGGCGGTCATCCCACCGGCGAAGGGCATGCCCCGGGTGCGCCGCAGCACGTAGACCTCGAGGCCCGGGGTGCCGTCCCGCAGCAGCAGGACGGTGGCCGCCTGGCGCGGCTCGGTCACCTCCACGCCCACGGCTCGCCCGCCGTCATCGCAGTTCGACGGTGAGCTCGACCTCGACGGGGGCGCCCAGCGGGAGCTCCGCCACGCCGACGGCGCTGCGGGCGTGCCGCCCGGCGTCGCCGAAGATGCGCCCGAGCAGCTCACTGGCCCCGTTGACCACCCGTGGCTGACCGGTGAAGCCCTCGGCGCTGGCCACGTAGCCGACCACGCGGACGATCCGGGCCACCGAGTCCAGCCCGACCAGGTCGTCGACGGCGGCCAGGGCGTTGAGGGCGCACAGCTTGGCGTCGTGCGCGGCGTCCTCCGGGTCGACCGAGCCGCCGACCTTGCCGGTGCGGCGCAGCCCGCCGTCCACGAACGGCAGCTGCCCGGAGGTGTAGACGAGCTGACCGCTGCGCACCGCCGGGACGTAGGCGGCCACCGGTGCGGCCACCGGGGGCAACCGGATGCCGAGCTCGGCCAGCCGGGCGTGCCAGCTCTGGGTCTGCGGCGTCGTCACGGCGGTCAGCCCAGCGGGCGCTTGAGGTACGCGACCGGCTGCTCGGCGCCGGCCGGGCCCGGGAGCACGGTCACCAGCTCCCAGCCGTCGACGCCCCAGGAGTCGAGGATCGCCTTGGTGTTGTGGATCAACAGCGGGATGGTGGCGTACTCCCACCGGACACGGGCCGGTTCGCTCATGGCCGCGACGCTAGCGCAGCCCCCCGGCTCCGTCCCGGTCCCGGCCGAAGGCCCCGTCCCGGGGCCCGCCCCGAGCTCGCGAGGGGTGGGGAGGACGGGGTCCTTCTAGGCTGGCGCCGTGGCCTCCGAACCCTTCCCCGTGCGCTGTCACGTCGTGACCGGCAAGGGCGGGACCGGGAAGACGACGGTGGCCGCCGCTCTCGCCCTCGCCCTGGCCACCGACGGCCGGCACGTGCTGCTGGTCGAGACGGAGGGCCGGCAGGGCATCGCGCAGCTGTTCGACACCCCGCCCCTGCCCTACGAGGAGCGGCGGGTGGCTGTGACCCGGGGTGGCGGCGAGGTGAAGGCGCTGGCCATCGACGTTGAGGAGGCGCTCCTCGAGTACCTCGAGATGTTCTACAACCTCAAGCGGGCCGGCCGGGCGCTGCGCAAGATGGGCGCCATCGACTTCGCCACCACGATCGCGCCGGGCCTGCGGGACGTGCTGCTCACCGGCAAGATCAAGGAGGCGGTCACCCGCCGCCGCGACGGCCGCCGGGTCTACGACGCCGTGGTGGTCGACGCCCCGCCGACCGGCCGGATCACCCGCTTCCTCGGCGTCACCGGCGAGATGGCCGGGCTGGCCCGCTCGGGGCCGATCAAGACGCAGAGCGACGGCGTGATGGCGGTGCTCAAGTCGCCGCAGACGGCGGTGCACCTGGTGACCCTGCTCGAGGACATGCCGGTCCAGGAGACCGCCGACGCCATCGCGGAGTTGACGGAGGCCGGTCTCCCCGTCGGCTCGGTGGTCGTGAACATGGCCGCAGAGCCGCTGCTGCCGGAGGACGAGCTCGACCGCGCCGCCACGACCGGGCTGACCGGCGCCGACCTCGCTCCCGCCCTCACCGCCGCGCACGTGCACGACGGCAGCGCGCTGGCCGAAGCGCTGGCCGCCGAGGCGGTCGAGCACGCCCGGCGCTGGGCAGCCCAGGACGAGCTGCGCGACGAGGTGGAGGCCCTCGGCCGGCCCACCGTCGAGCTGCCGCTGCTGCCCGGCCCCATCGACGTCGGGGCGCTGTTCGAGCTGGCCGGCCGGCTGGAGGACCACCTCCGGGCGGAGGTGGCGGCATGAGCGAGGCCGCCGGGCCGGCCCCGGCCGAGCGGCACCACCGGCACCCGCGCCCCGCCGCACCCCCTCCACCCGAGGCCCTCCCCCTCGACCTGGCCGAGCTGATCGCGGACCCGGACACCCGGATCATGGTCTGCTGCGGCGCCGGCGGCGTGGGCAAGACGACGACCTCGGCCGCCCTGGCCCTCGCCGCCGCGGAGTGCGGTCGCAGCGTCGTCGTCCTCACCATCGACCCGGCCCGCCGCCTGGCGCAGTCCCTGGGACTGGGAGAGCTGGACAACGAGCCGCGGCGGGTCGACGTCCCGGGGGCCAAGGGCGAGCTGCACGCGATGATGCTGGACATGAAGCGCACGTTCGACGACGTCGTGTGTGCGCACGCCACGCCGGAGCGGGCCGAGCAGATCCTGGCCAACCCCTTCTACCAGGCGCTGTCGTCCTCCTTCGCCGGTACGCAGGAGTACATGGCGATGGAGAAGCTGGGCCAGCTGCGGGCCAGCGAGCACTGGGACCTCATCGTCGTCGACACCCCGCCGTCGCGGTCGGCCCTGGACTTCCTCGACGCCCCCAACCGGATGAGCCGGTTCCTCGACGGCACGATGATCCGGCTGCTGACCGCCCCCGCCCGCGCCGGCGGCCGCGCCGGCATGCGACTGGTGGGCGCCGGCTTCCTGGTGTTCAGCCGGATCATCAGCAAGATCCTCGGCGGCCAGCTGCTGCGGGACATCTCCGCGTTCGTCTCCGCGCTGGACACGATGTTCGGCGGGTTCCGGGAACGTGCCACCGCCACCTACGAGCTGCTGCGCCGGCCGGGCACCTGGTTCGTCGTCGTCGCGACGCCGGAGCCCGACGCCCTGCGTGAGGCCTCCTACTTCGTCGACCGGCTCTCCAGCGAGCAGATGCCGCTGGCCGGGCTGGTGCTCAACCGCACCCACCCGCCGGCCACCACCGGACTGACCGCCACCCGCGCCGACGCGGCCGCCGAGGAGGTGCTCGAGGCCGGCGGGGAGGGCGCCGGGCTCGCCGCCGGGGCGCTGCGCGTGCACGCCGACCGCATGGGCGCCGCCGCCCGCGAGCAGCGGCTCGCCGACCGGTTCACCAGCGCCCACCCCCAGGTCGCCGTCCGCACCGTGCCGGCGGCCGCCGGCGACGTGCACGACCTCGACGGGCTTCGGGTGATGGCCGACGCGCTGACCGGTCCGGATGACGACACGCCGACAGGAGTCCCACGCACCAGAGTGCTCCCCGCGCGCCGTCGCTGACGGCGACGTCAGGAGCACGCCGGCACGTACATTTGCTCGCGATGTCTCCCGCCGCCCCCGCCCGCGCCCGGGTCCTCGCGAAGCTCGCCGCGACGATCGTCCTCGCCGGAGCACTGCTCGCCGGCATGCTGCTGCCCTTCGTCGGGGGTGGCGGCGTGGTGGCGCGGAACTCCGCGTCACTGCTCGACGCCCTCCCGGTCGAGCTCACCGACGCCGCCCCGGCCGGCAACACCCGGGTGCTCGCCGCAGACGGGTCGCTGATCACGCACTTCTTCCGGAACAACCGGACGCCGGTGGAGCCCGACCAGATCGCCGACGTCATGAAGCAGGCGCTGGTCGACATCGAGGACTCGCGCTTCCAGCAGCACAACGGCCTGGACGTGCAGGGCACGCTGCGGGCGCTCGTGACGAACGTGGCGGCCGGGTCGGTGCGTGAGGGCGGCTCGACGCTGACCCAGCAGCTGGTCAAGCAGACCCTCGCCGAGACGGCCGACACACCGGAGGAGCGGCAGGCGGCCACCGAGGAGAGCCTGGGGCGCAAGCTCAAGGAGGCCCGGCTGGCCCTCGCCCTGGAGGAGGAGTACTCCAAGGACGAGATCCTCACCCGGTACCTGAACATCGCCTACTTCGGGCAGGGCGCCTACGGCATCCAGGCCGCGGCACAGAAGTACTTCAGCGTGGACGCCGCCGACCTCACGCTGCCGCAGGCGGCGATGTTGGCCGGGCTGGTGCAGAGCCCGGCCAACGACGACCCGATCGCCAACCCGGAGAACGCGCAGGTCCGGCGCAACCAGGTGCTGCAGCGGATGTTCGACCTCGGGCACATCAGCCAGCAGGAGCTGACCGAGATCTCCGCCTCCCCGGTGGAGGTCGCGCCGGGCGCGCAGCCGGCCAACGGCTGCATCGACGCCTCGATCGGCGGCTTCTTCTGCGCCTACCTGCACCAGTACCTCGTGCAGACGCTCGACATCTCCGACGAGACGCTGCAGAACGGCGGCCTGACCATCCAGACCACGCTGCGGCCGGACGTGCAGGCCGCCGGTGACCAGGCCGTGCTCAACACCCTGCCGATGGGCGACCGACTGGCCGGCATGTACACCGCCGTCGAGCCGGGCACCGGGCACGTGCTGGCGATGAGCGTCAACCGCCGCTTCGGCTGCGACGGACCCGAGTGCGAGTCCGTCGTCCTCAACACCGCCCACAGCCAGGGCGCGGGGTCGACCTACAAGACCTTCGTCGCCGCCGCCGCGCTGGCCGAGGGGTACTCGCAGTACTACACGCTCACCACCGGGGACCCCTACGTCTCCCGGGTCTACCGGGACGGCCGCGCGCGCTACGACGTGGAGAACGCCGGCAACTACCCGGCCACCCTGGACATGGAGCGGGCCCTCTACATGTCCTCCAACACCTACTTCCTCGCGCTCGAGGACGCCCTGGGCAGCGTCGAGAAGCCGGTGCGCATGGCCGAGGCCATGGGCATGGACTTCCGCTCGACCCCGGCCGACCAGATCATCGAGGAGAACCGCGGGTCGTTCACCTTCGGCGCCGAGCCGACCAGCCCGCTGGACCTCGCGGAGGCCTACGCGACCCTGGCGGCCAACGGCACCCAGTGCGACCCCACCCCGGTGACCGCCGTCCTCGACGACGAGGGGAAGCCGCTGACCGGTGAGGACGGGCAGCCGGTCGTCCGCGACGACAACTGCACCTCCGAGGCGATCCCGTCGGGTGTGGCCAGCACGCTCAACCAGATGCTGCGCAAGGACGTCGAGCCCGGCCACCCCGGCCAGACGGGTGCGCGCGCCTACGTGGCCGGCCACCAGATCGCCGGCAAGACCGGTACCAGCCAGAACAACTTCTCCGTCGCCTTCGTCGGCTACACGCCGCAGTACGCAGCCAGCGTGATGGTGCTCAACCCCAAGGAGAACCAGAACGTCGGCGGCTTCGGTGGCGGCAAGGGCGCCACGATCTGGCACGACGCGATGCAGCCGATCCTCGGGGGCCGGCCGGTGGTGCCCTTCCCCTCGGCGGACCCGGCCACGCAGAACGGCAACACCCGTCAGGTGCCCGCCTGCTCGGCGGAGGATGAGTGCCGGGCCGCACTGCAGGCTGCCGGCCTGACCTCGACCACCGTGGCCGTGGACAGCGACCAGCCGCCCGGCACGCTGCTGGGCACCGACCCCGGTGCCGGCGGCCGGGTCACGCCGGAGCAGGTGGTCACCATCCGGGTCAGCAACGGCTCGGCCTTCGTCGCCCCGGCACCGGACGCGGGGGCCACGGCGCCGCCCGCGACGGACGGGGGGCCCGCACCGGCCGGCGGCCCGGCCCCGAACCAGAACGGCGGCGGGGTCCTCACGCGCGGCGGCGGGTTCCCCGGCGGGGACGGCGGTGGGGGCCGGCCCGGCAACTGACCCACCTGCGACGTCCCCGGCGACCGCTCCCGGTCCCGGGGACGTCGCACGTCCGGGGCCGAGCGAGACGTGATGGCGCGCTGAGGACGGCCCCGGCCGGGCCGCCGTCCCGGCTCAGCCCAGCTGGCGGCGGACCTCCGCGGCCACCCGGCCGCCCTCCGCCCGCCCGGCCACCTCGCCCTGCACGGCGCCCATGACCCGGCCCATGTCCTTCATGCCGGCCGCCCCGGTGCGGGTGATCACGTCGGCGACGAGGGCGGCCAGGTCGGCGTCCTCGAGCTGGGCGGGCAGGTAGGCGCCGACGACCTCGCCCTCGGCGCGCTCGCGCTCGGCCTGCTCGGTGCGGCCCGCGGCGGCGAAGGCGTCCGCGGCCTCCCGGCGCTTCTTCGCCTCCCGGCGCAGCACGGCCTGGACCTCGTCGTCGGTCAGCTCGCGGGCCTCCTTGCCGGCCACCTCCTCCGCGGTCACGGCGGCCAGCACCATGCGCAGGGTCGCGGTCCGCAGCTCGTCGCGGGACTTCATCGCGGTGGTCAGGTCGGCGCGCAGCTGGTCCTTGAGGTCGGGCACGTGCCCAGCCTGGCACGGCGGGTCCGGCCGGCGCCCCCGTACCCTGGGCTCCCGTGCGCGCGACCACCCTCGTCCCCTCCGCCGTCCTCGCGTCGGCGACCGCGGGGATCGCCTACGCCTCCCTCTACGAGCGCAACCGCTGGACGCTGCGCCGATTCGACGTCCCGGTGCTGGCGCCCGGGTCCGCGCCGCTGCGGGCGCTGCACCTGTCCGACCTGCACATGACCGCCGACCAGCGGTCGAAGCAGGCGTGGGTGGCCTCGCTGGCCGAACTGGAGCCGGACCTGGTGGTCGACACCGGCGACAACCTGGCCGGACACGACGCCGTCCCCGGCACGCTGCGGGCGCTGGAGCCGCTGCTGGAGCTGCCGGGCGCCTTCGTCCTCGGCAGCAACGACTACTACGCGCCGAGGCCGAAGAACCCGCTCAAGTACTTCAAGCGGCACCACAAGCGCGTGCACGGCGACCCGCTGCCGTGGCGGGACCTCCGCGACGGCCTCGCCGGACGCGGTTGGCTGGACCTCACCAACGCCACCGGGGAGCTGGTGGTGCGCGGACGCCGGGTCGTGTTCGGGGGCGTGGACGACTCGCACATCCGGCGGGACCGCTACGACCGGATCGCCGGACCCGCCGACGCGGACGCCGACCTGCGGATCGGGCTGGCCCACTCCCCGGAGCCGCGCGTGCTCGACCGGTTCGCCGCCGACGGCTATGACCTGCTGCTGTGCGGCCACACCCACGGCGGGCAGCTGCGCATCCCGTTCTACGGTGCGCTGGTCACCAACTGCGGCATCGACCGTGACCGGGTCCGCTGGCTGCACCGCTGGGCCGAGCCGGCGGCCGACCGCCCCGCCGGCACCTGGCTGCACGTCTCCGCGGGGCTGGGCACGAGCCCCTACGCACCGGCCCGGTTCGCCTGTCCGCCGGAGGCGACGCTCCTCACGCTGACCGCCCGTCAGACCTGAGGAGGGCGTCGGTTAGACTCCTTGCGTACCTCGGGGTGTGGCGCAGCTTGGTAGCGCGCGTCGTTCGGGACGACGAGGTCGCAGGTTCAAATCCTGTCACCCCGACCAGTGCTCAGGGGCCGCCGCGAGGCGGCCCCTGAGTCGTCTCCGGGGGGCGCTCCCCCGCTGCGGTGGGCAGGTTCACCGGCGCCCGGGGTTCGGCCGCTCACCAGCGGGGCACCGGGGGGAGCGATGACCGAGTGGCTGCTCCTCCTCGCCGCCGTCGCGCTGACCGCGCTGACCGGCTTCTTCGTGGCCGCCGAGTTCTCGCTCACCACCGTCGACCGCGGCCGGGCGGAGGAGGCGGCGGCCGGCGGCGACCCCCGCGCGCGGGGCGTGGTGACGGCGCTGCGGTCGCTGTCCACCCAGCTCTCGGCCGCCCAGCTGGGCATCACGATCACCACGCTCGTCGTCGGCTACCTGGCCGAGCCCGCGCTGGGCCATCTGCTGCGGGGCCCGCTGGAGGCCCTGGGCCTGTCCGGCGGCGCGGTCACCGGCGTCTCCTACGGCGTGGCCCTGGCCCTGGCGACCGTGCTGCAGATGCTGCTGGGCGAGCTCGGGCCCAAGAACCTCGCGATCGCCAACCCGCTCGCCGTCGCCGCCTTCGTCGCCCCGGGCATGCGCGCGTTCACCAGGGCTTCAGGCGTGGTGGTCGGTGCGCTGCAGGGGCTGGCCAACGGCATCGTGCGCCGGTTGGGCATCGAGCCCCGCGAGGAGCTGGAGTCCGCCCGCGGCGCCGACGAGCTGGCCGCCGTCGCCCGCCGCTCCGCCGAGGAGGGCGACCTCTCCCCGGTGGCCGCCCGCCTGCTGCAGCGCTCGCTGGGGCTGCGGCAGAAGCTGGCGACCGACGTCATGACCCCGCGCACGCGGTTGTGGAGCCTGCCGACCCGCGCCACCGCGGCCGACGTGATCGCCGCGTCCGTCGAGTCGGGGAACTCCCGCTTCCCGGTGTACGGCGCCGACCTCGACGAGGTCACCGGCGTGGTGCACGTCAAGAACGCCGTCGCGGTGCCCGAGGCCGAGCGGTCCACCCGCACCGCGGGTGAGCTGGCCGCCCCGGTGCTCGCCGTCCCCTCGTCGCTGCAGCTGGAGCGGCTGCTGGACCTGCTCCGCGAGCAGGGCCTGCAGATCGCCCTGGTGGTCGACGAGTGGGGCGCCACCCACGGCGTGGTGACCCTGGAGGACATCGTGGAGGAGCTGGTCGGCGAGATCTCCGACGAGACCGACCGGCCGCTGCGCACCCTGCGCCGGGCCGACGACGAGACGTGGCTGCTGTCCGGGCTGCTGCGACCCGACGAGGTGCGTGAGCGCGCCGGCGTGCCGGTGCCGGAGGGCCGCTACGAGACGCTGGCCGGCTACCTCGCCGAGCGGCTGCAGCGGCTGCCCGAGGTGGGCGACACCGTGGAGCTGGAGGGCGCCCGGCTCACCGTGGAGACCCTGGACGGACGGCGGGTGGCGCGGGTGCGCGCCGAGCGGGTAGAGGTCCCCGTCGAGGGGGTCGCGGCATGAGCGACGTCGTCAGCCTGCTGGTCCTGGTCGCGCTGCTGCTGGGCAACGCGTTCTTCGTGGCCGCGGAGTTCGCGCTGGTCTCCGCCCGCGTCGACCAGATCGAGCCGCGCGCCGAGGCCGGCTCGCCCCGGGCCCGCAAGACCCTCGCCGCGATGCGCAACGTCTCTCGGATGATGGCCGGGGCCCAGCTCGGCATCACGCTGTGCTCGCTCGGGCTGGGCGCGGTCGGCGAGCCGGCGGTGGCCCACCTCATCGAGCGGCCCATGGCGGCCCTCGGCGTCCCCGAGGGGCTGCTGCACCCGATCGCGCTGGTGATCGCCCTGGCGATCGTCACCGTGCTGCACATGGTGCTCGGCGAGATGGTGCCCAAGAACGTCACCATCGCCGGCCCCGACCGCGCCGCGCTGGTGCTGGGCCCGCCGCTGGCCGCCCTGGTCCGGCTGCTCGCGCCGTTCATCTGGTTCTTCAACACCGTGGCCAACGGGTTCGTCCGGCTCTTCGGCGTCCGGCCGACCGACGAGGTGACCGCCAGCTTCGACGAGGCCGAGATCCGGTCGATGATCGCCCAGTCGCGGAAGGAGGGCCGCCTGGGCGACGAGGTCGGCGAGCTCGCCACCGGAGCGCTGACCTTCGAGCAGCACGAGGTCGAGTCGGTGCTGCTGCCGATGGACCGCGTGGTCACCGTGCCGCGGTCGACGACCCCGCGGCAGCTGGAGACCGTCGTGGCCCGGCACGGCTTCAGCCGCTACCCGGTGTGCGGCGAGGACGGCGCGCTGCTGGGGTTCGTGCACGTGAAGGACGTGCTCGGGGTGGACGGCGACGGGCGCGACCGGCCGATCGACGACGAGCACGTCACCCCGCTGGTGCCGCTGGCCCCGCGCTCGGGGCTGCCCGACGTGCTCGCCGAGATGCGCACCCAGGGCGCCCACCTCGGCTCCGTCGTCCGGGACGGCGTCACCGTCGGCGTGGTGGCCCTGGAGGACGTCCTCGAGCAGCTGATCGGCGACGTCCGGGACGCCGCGGTGGAGCACGCGGGTGGTGTCGGCGCGGCGGCCGGGGCCGGGGCCGGGGGAAGATGACGCGGTGAGAGCCCAGCCCGCCGCCGAGTCCGGCGTGATCACCCCCGAGACGCCGACGCCCTACGCGGCGGCCCTCCCGCCGGAGGTCACCGCCCGGTGGCAGGCCCGCTTCCGCGCCCCGCGGGTCAGCCTGCCCGACTGGGCCCGCGACGCGCCGCAGCGCTGCCTGTACTCCTCCGACGTGAGCGGCGTGGTCGAGCAGTACGCCTGGGACCGGACCACCGACGCCCACCGGCAGGTCACCGACCGGGCCAACGGCACGCTCATCGGCACCCTCAGCCCCGACGGCGAGACCATCTGGTGGTTCGCCGACACCGACGGCGACGAGTTCGGCGTCTGGATGGTCCAGCCCTTCGCCGGCGGCGACGACCGGGTCGCCGTCCCCGAGGTCGGGCCGGCCTACCCGGCGGGGCTGGAGACCGGCACCCGGGTGGTCGCCGTCGGCCGCTCCACCGACGACGGCTCGGAGCTGTGGCTGGCCCCCGCCGGCGGGACGCCGCGGGTGGTCTACCGGCACGAGGACCCCGCCTCGGTCGACGCGCTCACCCACGACGAGGACCTGCTGGTCATCTCGCACTCCGAGCACGGCGACCCGCGCTACCCGGCGCTGCGGGTGCTGCGCACGGACGACGACTCCCTGGTGGCCGAGAAGTGGGACGGCGAGGGCCGCGGCCTGCACGCGCTGGAGTTCGCCCCGCTGCCCGGCGACCGGCGGCTGCTGGTGGGGCACGAGCGCCGCGGCCGCGAGGAGGTGCTCGTCTGGGACGTCGGCACCGACACCGAGACCGAGGTGGTGCTCGACCTGCCCGGCGACGTGACGGCCGGCTGGTACCCCGACGGCTCGGCGCTGCTGGTGGGCCACGACCACGCCGCGCGCAGCGAGCTGTACCGCTACGACCTGGCCACCGGGTCACTGGAACGCCTGGACACCCCGCGCGGCGTCGTACGCGGCGCCACGGCCCGGCCCGACGGCACCGTGGAGCTGGCGTGGTCCAACGCCGAGCTGCCGCCGGTGATCCGGCGGGCCGACGGGCCGGTCGTGCTGGCCGCGCCGGGCGAGGAGCCCCCCGCCGCGTACCCGGTGGAGGACCGCTGGGTGCCCGGGCCGGGCGGGGACGTCCACGCGCTCGTCGTCCGCCCGGCCGGAGCGGGTGGGCGGGGCGGACCGTTTGCGACGGCGTTCCTGGTGCACGGCGGCCCGGAGGCGGCCGACGACGACTCCTACCGCGCCCGCCGCGCCGCCTACGTGGACGCCGGATACGCGGTCGTGCACGTCAACTACCGGGGCTCCACCGGCTACGGCAGCGCCTGGCGGGATGCCCTCACCGGCCGTCCCGGTCTCACGGAGCTGGAGGACGTCGCCGCGGTCTACGACGCCCTGGTCGCCGAGGGCCTCGTGGACCCGTCGCGGGCGCTGCTGTCCGGCGGGTCGTGGGGCGGCTTCCTCACCCTGCTGGGGCTGGGCACGCAGCCGGAGCGCTGGGCCGCCGGGATCGCCGAAGTGCCGGTCGCGGACTACCTGGCCGCCTACGAGGACGAGATGGAGGGCCTGCGGGCCTACGACCGCGCGCTGTTCGGCGGGTCACCGGAGGAGGTCCGGGACGTCTACGTGCGCTCGTCCCCGATCACCTACGTGGACGCCGTCCGCGCGCCGGTGCTCGTGGTGGCCGGCGCCAACGACCCGCGCTGCCCCATCCGGCAGATCGACAACTACCTGGCGCGCCTCGACGAGCTGGGCAAGCCGCACGAGGTGTACCGGTTCGACGCCGGCCACGGCTCGCTGGTCATCGAGGAGACGATCCGTCAGGTCGAGGTGGCCCTGTCCTTCGCGCTGCGCAACGTGAGCCCGTAGGCGGAGGCTGGGGGCGCAGGTCAGCTGCGCCCCCAGCCTCCGCTCAGCGGGAGGCGGCGATGAGTTCGGCGATCTGGACGGTGTTGAGCGCGGCGCCCTTGCGCAGGTTGTCGTTGCTCACGAACAGCGCCAGGCCGCGGCCGCCGTCCACGCCCGGGTCCTGCCGGATGCGGCCGACGTAGCTCGGGTCCTGCCCGGCCGCCTGCTGCGGGTTCGGGACGGCGGTCAGCTCGACCCCGGGCGCGCCGGTGAGCAGCTCGGTGGCCCGCTCGACCGACAGCGGCCGGGCGAACTCGACGTTCAGCGACAGCGAGTGCCCGGTGAAGACCGGCACCCGCACGCAGGTGCCCGACACCCGCAGGTCCGGGATCTCGAGGATCTTGCGGCTCTCGTTGCGGAGCTTCTGCTCCTCGTCGGTCTCGAACGTGCCGTCGTCGACCAGGGACCCGGCCATCGGCAGCACGTTGAACGCGATCGGCCTCACGTACTTGACCGGCTCGGGGAAGGTCACCGCCGCGCCGTCGTGGGTCAGCTCGGCGGCCTTGTCGACGACCGCCTTGACCTGCGTGTCCAGCTCCTCGACGCCGGCCAGCCCGCTGCCGGAGACCGCCTGGTAGGTGCTGGCCACGATGCGCACCAGCTGGGCCTCGGCGTGCAGCGGCTTGAGCACCGGCATCGCGGCCATCGTGGTGCAGTTCGGGTTGGCGATGATGCCCTTGCGCATCTCGCCGACGGCGTGCGGGTTGACCTCGGCGACGATCAGCGGGACGTCGGGGTCGCGCCGCCACGCCGAGCTGTTGTCGATCACGGTGACGCCGGCCTCGGCGAACCGCGGCGCCTGCACGCGGGACGTCGTGGCGCCGGCGGAGAACAGCGCGACGTCGAGCCCGGTGGGGTCTGCGGTGGCGGCGTCCTCGACGGTGATCTCGCCGTCGCCCCACGGCAGGGTGCTGCCGGCGGAGCGGGCGGAGGCGAAGAAGCGCAGCTCGCTGATCGGGAAGTCCCGCTCGGCGAGGATCTGGCGCATGACGCCGCCGACCTGGCCGGTGGCGCCGACGACGCCGACGCGCAGGCCGTCCTTCTTGAACAGACTCATCGTCCGGTCCCTCCGTAGACGACGGCCTCGGCCTCGTCGGTGCCGAGGTCGAAGGCGTCGTGCACCGCGCGGACGGCGAGGTCCACGTCGGTGTCGCGGCACACCACGGAGATGCGGATCTCCGAGGTGCTGATCAGCTCGAGGTTGACCCCGGCGTCGGCGAGCGCGCCGAAGAACCGCGCCGAGACGCCCGGGTGCGAACGCATGCCCGCGCCGACCAGCGAGACCTTGCCGATGTGCTGGTCGAAGCGGATGTCGGTGTAGCCGACGGTGTGCTTGACCCTCTCCAGGGCCGCCAGCGCGGCGGGACCGTCGCTCTTGGGCAGCGTGAAGGAGATGTCGGCGAGCTTGCTGGCCTCGGCCGACACGTTCTGCACGATCATGTCGATGTTGATCTCGGCGTCGGCGAGCACGCGGAACAGCTGTGCGGCCTCGCCCGGCCGGTCGGGGACCCCGTAGACGGTGATCTTGCCCTCGGAGCGGTCGTGCGCGACGCCGGTGATGATGGCCTGTTCCACCGTGGGGTCCTCCATCGAGCCGGTCACGATCGTGCCGGGGAGCTGGGAGTAGGAGCTGCGGACGTGCACCGGGATGCCGTAGCGGCGGGCGTACTCGACGCAGCGGAGCATGAGCACCTTGGCGCCGGAGGCAGCGAGCTCGAGCATCTCCTCGTACGTCACCGTGTCCAGCCGCTTGGCGTTCGGCACGATCCGCGGGTCGGCGGTGAAGACGCCGTCGACGTCGGTGTAGATCTCGCAGACGTCGGCCTGCAGCGCGGCGGCGACGGCCACCGCGGTGGTGTCGGACCCGCCGCGGCCGAGCGTCGTGACGTCCTTGGTGTCCTGGCTGACGCCCTGGAACCCGGCGACGATGACGATCGAGCCCTCGTCGAGGGCGTCGCGCAGCCGGCCCGGCGTGACGTCGATGATCCGCGCCTTGCCGTGGCTGGAGGTGGTCAGCACCCCCGCCTGCGAGCCGGTGAACGACCGCGCCTCGTACCCGTGGGTGTTGATGGCGATGGCCAGCAGGGCCATGGAGATGCGCTCACCCGCGGTGAGCAGCATGTCCAGCTCGCGGCCGGCCGGGTCGTCGGTGATCTGGCCGGCGAGGTCGAGCAGCTCGTCGGTCGTGTCACCCATCGCGGAGACCACGACGACGACGTCGTCGCCCTCCTTCTTGGCCGCCACGATGCGCTCGGCGACGCGCTTGATGTGCGCGGCGGAGGCGACGGATGATCCGCCGTACTTCTGGACGACGAGGGCCACGGGTCCACAGGCTACCGACGTCCGCGCCCGACGTGGTTGCGTGCCCCGGGACGGCAGGCTGTGATCACCGCGTGGACGATCCCGAGCGGTGGCTGCTCACGGCCGAGGAACGGGGCAACCCGGCCACGGCGCTGCCCGCGTACACCGACGGCAACCTCGCCGTGCCGCTGGTGCACGGGGCGGCCTACTTCGACCGGCTCGTCGAGTGCGTGCAGGCCCTCGACGAGGGTGACCACCTCTTCTTCACCGACTGGCGCGGCGACCCCGACGAGCAGCTGCGCCCCGGGGGGCCGACCGTCGCGCAGCTGTTCACGGAGGCCGTGCACCGCGGGGTGACCGTGCGGGGACTGGTCTGGCGCTCCCACATGGACCGGATGTCGTTCTCCAAGGAGGAGAACCGCGCCCTCGACGCCGAGATCGAGCACGGCGGCGGCGAGGTCATCCTCGACCAG
>NZ_JBJGYW010000049.1:0-24759 GCF_054050215.1 Geodermatophilus sp. SYSU D01186
GAGCTAGCACTCTCGATGATCCATCAACCAAAGGAATCCCTCACCACACGAAAACGTGCAGTGCGGGGGATTTGTTACTTGGCACTGACTTTCGGCACGCTGTTGAGTTCTCAAGGAGCGGACGCGCGGAGAACCTGGCCTCACGGCCGTCGTCTTCGGCTTGGTTGTCTCACTCTGGCGCCCGGGCCCGGCCTCGCGGTCGTTCCCGGCGCAGAGAGAAAGTTACGTGGACCCGGAGGCCGTGTCAAACCGATGGGCGGTGACGCCGGACACCCTCCGGCAACGGCGCCGTCACACGCCGTTCACACCCCAGGTCAGACCACCCGCTGCACCCCGGCGACGGCCCGCTTGCCCCGGCGGAGGACCAGCCAGCCGCCCGGGAGCCACGCGTCCTCCCCCGGCACGGCCTCGGCGTCGGTGACCCGCTCGTTGTTCAGGTAGGCGCCGCCCTCCTTCACGGTGCGGCGCGCCTCGGAGAGGCTGCCGACGAGACCGGTGAGCTGGAGGAGCTGGGCGACGGTGGGCGTCTGGCCGTCCACGGTGACGCTGCCGGCCTCGCGGAGGGCGGCGCCGAGGGTGTCCGGCCCCAGCGCGGAGAGGTCGTCACGGCCGAACAGCGCCCGGCCGGCGGCCTCGGCCTGCCGCAGCTCCTCGGGGCCGTGCACGAGCAGGGTCAGCTCCTGGGCGAGCGCCCGCTGCGGAGCGCGGGAGGCCGGGCGCTCCACGCTCTCGGCGATCAGCGCCTCGACCTCCTCGGCCGGCCGCTCGGAGTACAGCGGCAGCCAGGCGCGGGCGTCGGCGTCGTCGGCGTTGAGCCAGAACTGGAAGAAGGCGTAGGGCGAGGTGAGCGCCGGATCGAGCCAGACCGCGCCGCCCTCGGTCTTGCCGAACTTGGTGCCGTCGGACTTGGTGACCAGCGGCGTCGACAACGCGTGCACCCGCGCGCCCTCGGTGCGGCGCACCAGGTCGATGCCGGCGGTCAGGTTGCCCCACTGGTCCGAGCCGCCGGTCTGCAGCGTCACGCCGTTGCGCCGGTGCAGCTCCCGGTAGTCGTTGGCCTGCAGGATCTGGTAGCTGAACTCGGTGTAGCTGATGCCGGCCTCGGAGTTCAGCCGCGCGGAGACGGCCTCCTTGGCCAGCATCTGGCTGACCCGGAAGTGCTTGCCGATCTCCCGCAGGAAGTCGATCGCCGACAGCTGCGCCGTCCAGTCGAGGTTGTCGACGTAGACCGGCGCGGCGAGGCCGTCCCGCTCCGCCGGCACCTCGAGGAACGGCGCCACCTGGGTGCGGAGGCTCTCCACCCACCCGGCGACGGTCTCTCGGTCGTTGAGCTGCCGCTCGGCCGTCGGCCGCGGGTCCCCGATCAGGCCGGTCGCGCCACCCACCAGCACGACGGGCTGGTGCCCGGCGCGCTGGAGGGCCCGCAGCACCATGAACTGCAGCAGGTGGCCGACGTGCAGGCTGGGCGCCGTCGGGTCGAAGCCGGCGTAGTAGGCGACCGGCCCCTCCGCGAGGTGCGCGCGCAGCGCCTCCTCGTCGGTGCTCTGGGCGATCAGCCCACGGCGGTGCAGCTCGTCGATCACGTCGGTCACGGGTACTGATCCTCCCTTGCGCTCCGCCGGCGGGGTCGACCCCCTGGGCGGAACGCACTGACCGAGTCGGCGCCGGTCTCCCAGAACCGCCACGGCAGCTCGGTGGCGACGCTGATGCCGATCCGCGGCCCGGCCGACACCTCCGCCGGCGGGTCCCCCCGGTGCAGCCGTACCGAGCTGTCCGGGGAGAGCAGGTCGGCGGCCTTGTCGTCCGGCCCGATCGCCAGCGCCTGGGTGAGCCGGGCCGGCCCGCCGGCGAGGTCCCGGGCCGTCCGGGCCGCCGGACGGCGGGCGCGGGCCAGCTCCTCCCCCACCACGACGTCCCCGGCACGCAGCAGCACCGCCGAGCCGTGCCCCTCCGGGCCGACGACGACGTTGGCGCACCAGTGCACGCCGTAGCTGAAGTACACGTAGAGCCGCCCCGGCGGGCCGAACATGATCGCCGCCCGCGGGGTCGGCCCCCGGTGCGAGTGGGCCGCGGGGTCGGTGCCGTCGCCGGCGTAGGCCTCGACCTCGGTGAGCCGCAGCGCGACCCGCCCCTCGGGCCGGTCGGTGACCAGCCAGCACCCGAGCAGCGCCGGGGCCACGACGTCGGGTGGCCCGAGCAGCTCCTCGGGGGTGAGGAGCGGCCCGGGCGACGGCGAGCTCAGAGCGCGGCCGCCACGGGTGAGGACGACGCCCAGTCGGCGTGCTGCCGGGTGAGGTCGGCCAGCCGGGTGAGCTGCTCGGCGACCCGCTCCGGCGCCGTCCCCCCGCGGGCGCTGCGGGCCGCGAGCGCGCCCCGCACGGTGAGCACCGCGCGGACGCCGGGGGTCAGCCGCTCGTCGATGCCGGCCAGCTGGTCGTCGTCCAACTCGTCGAGCTCGAGACCGGCCCCCTCGCAGAAGGCGACCATCGCGCCGCTGATCTCGTGCGCCGACCGGAACGGCACGCCCTGGCGGACCAGCCACTCGGCGACGTCGGTGGCCAGCGCGAAGCCCTGCGGCGCGGCGGCCTCCATGACCTCGGGACGCATCGTCAGCGTGGCCGTCATCCCGGTGACGGCCGGCAGCAGGAGCAGCAGCTGCTCCATGGAGTCGAAGACCGGCTCCTTGTCCTCCTGCAGGTCTCGGTCGTAGGCCAGCGGGAGGCCCTTGAGCATCGTCAGCAGCCCGGTCAGGTTGCCGACGAAGCGGCCGGACTTGCCGCGGGCCAGCTCGGCGATGTCGGGGTTCTTCTTCTGCGGCATGATCGACGACCCGGTGGCCCAGGAGTCGTCGAGCCGGGCCCAGCCGAACTCGGTCGACGTCCAGAGCACGACCTCCTCCCCCAACCGGGAGAGGTGCACGCCGATGAGCGCGGCGACGAAGCAGAACTCCGCGGCGAAGTCGCGGTCGCTGACGCCGTCCATCGAGTTGTCCGACGCGCGGTCGAAGCCGAGCTCGGCGGCGACGGCGTCGGGGTCCAGCGGCAGCGAGGAGCCGGCCAGCGCGCCGGAGCCGTAGGGGCTGACGGCGGTGCGCCGGTCCCAGTCCCGCAGCCGGTCCACGTCGCGGGCGAAGGCGTGCACGTGGGCGAGCAGCTGGTGGGCGATGAGCACCGGCTGGGCGTGCTGGAGGTGGGTCATGCCCGGCGCGGCGACGTCCTGGTAGCGCTGCGCCAGGCCGAGCAGCGCGTACTCCAGCGACGACAGCTCCCCCACCAGCGCGCGCACGTGGTGGCGCAGGTAGAGGCGCAGGTCGGTGGCGATCTGGTCGTTGCGGCTGCGGCCGGCGCGCAGCTTGCCGCCGAGCGCGCCGAGCTTGGCCGACAGCCCGCGCTCGAGGGCCTCGTGGACGTCCTCGTCGGACTCGAGCGCGACGAAGGTGCCGGCCTCGACCTCGTTGGACAGCTCGGTGAGGGCCCGCAGCATCTGCGCGAGCTCGTCGTCGGTGAGCAGCCCGGCCCGGTGCAGCACCCGCGCGTGGGCCCGCGAGCCGGCGAGGTCGAAGGGGGCCAGCTTCCAGTCGAAGTGGGTCGACTTGGACAGCGCCGCCAGCGCCGGGGAGGGGCCGCCGCCGAAGCGGCCGCCCCACAGACGGGTCTCCGAAGGTGCGGAGGTCACGATCAGCTCTCTTCCAGGTCCGACGTCAGTTCGGGGTAGACCGCCGGCGTGCGCGCGGCGAGCGCCCGCAGGCGGTCGGCCAGCGCCGGACCACCGTCGGGTGCGCGGGAGACGACCAGGAGAGTGTCGTCCCCCGCGATCGTGCCCAGGACGTCGGGGAGGCCGACCTTGTCCAGGGCGGAGGCCAGGAACTGCGCGGCGCCCGGGGGCGTGCGCAGGACGGCCAGGTTCGCGCTGCCCTCCGCGCTGGTCAGCAGGTCGGCCAGCAGCCGGGTCAGCCGGGCCGGGGCGGTCTGGGCCGGGCGCAGCGGGGCGTTCTCCGGCGGCAGCACGTAGGACGCCGGTGCGCCGTCGGAGCCGCGCATCTTGACCGCGCCGAGCTCCTCCAGGTCCCGCGAGAGGGTGGCCTGGGTGACCTCGATGCCGGAGCCGGCCAGCAGGGCGGCGAGCTGGGTCTGCGAGGTGACCGGACGGGTGTCGATCAGCTCGCGGATCCGGGCCTGCCGCGCGGAGCGGGTCAGCGCGCCGGTCACCCCGATCGCTCCAGCAGCCACAGGAGCAGCGCCTTCTGGGCGTGCAGCCGGTTCTCCGCCTCGTCCCACACCGCGCTCTGCGGGCCGTCGATCACCTCGGCGGCGATCTCCTTGCCGCGGTAGGCCGGCAGGCAGTGCAGGACGACGGCGTCGTCGGCGGCCCGGGCGAGGGCGGCGTCGTCCACCGCGTAGGGCAGGAACGGCGCGATGCGGGACTCGTACTCGCCCTCCTGGCCCATGGAGACCCAGGTGTCGGTGACCAGGACGTCGGCACCGTCGGCTGCGGCCGCGGCGTCGGCGGTCCAGGCCACGGAGCCGCCGGTCTGCGCGGCGATCTCCTCGGCGCGCTCCAGCACCTCCTTGGACGGCTGGAACTCCACCGGCGAGCCGATCCGCACGTGCATGCCGGCCGTGGCCCCGCCGAGCAGGTAGGAGTGCGCCATGTTGTTGGCGCCGTCGCCGAGGTAGGTCATCGTCAGCCCGGCGAGGGTCCCCCTGCGCTCGATGACCGTCTGCAGGTCGGCGAGGATCTGGCAGGGGTGGAACTCGTCGGTGAGGGCGTTGACCACCGGCACCCGGCTGACCGAGGCCATCGCCTCGATGCGGTCCTGGCCGAAGGTGCGCCAGACGATCGCGGCGACCTGCCGGTCGAGCACGCGGGTGGTGTCCTCGACCGGCTCGCCGCGGCCGAGCTGGCTGGAGCCGGCGTCGATGACCAGCGGGTACCCGCCGAGTTCGGCGACGCCGACGGAGAACGACACCCGGGTGCGGGTCGACGGCTTGTCGAACAGCACCGCCACCGCCCGGGGCACCCCGTTCGGCGCGGCCAGCGGGGTGGGCGCCTGCGCGGTGTGCCGGGTGCGCTTGAGCTCGGCGGCCAGGGCCAGCACCTCGGCCTGCTCGGCCGGCGTGAGGTCGTCGTCCCGCAGGAAGTGCCGGGTCACTGTGCTGTCTCCAGGGCGGTGTCGAGGGCCGGCGGCAGGGCCGCGACGAAGGCGTCGACCTGCGCGTCGGTGAGCACCAGCGACGGCGCCAGCCGCAGCACGTCGGGCGCGACGGCGTTGGTGAGGAACCCGGCGTCCCGCAGCGCCGCCTCCAGCGCGGCGGCGACCGGCGCCGTGAGGACGACGCCGAGCAGCGCACCCCGCCCCCGCACCCCGCTGACCCCGCGGTGCCCGAGGCCCTCGATGCCGGCGGTGAACCGGTGCTCGAGCTCCTTGGCGCGCTCGAGCAGCCCCTCGTCGCGGATGGTGTCCAGGACGGCGAGGGCGGCGGCCGCGGCGATCGGGTTGCCGCCGAAGGTGGAGCCGTGCGAGCCGGCCGTCAGCAGGTCGGCGGCCGGGCCGAAGGCCAGCGTCGCGCCCAGGGGCAGCCCGCCGCCGAGCGCCTTGGCCAGCGTGACGACGTCGGGCTGCAGCCCGTCGGCCTGGTGGGCGAACCAGTCCCCGGTGCGGCCGGTGCCGGTCTGCACCTCGTCGACGGCGAACAGCGCGCCGGCGTCCTGCGCGGTCTGCGCCGCCGCGGCCAGGTAGCCGGCGGGCGCGGGCAGCACGCCGCCCTCGCCGAGCATCGGCTCGAGCAGCACCATCGCCGTCCGGTCGCTCACCGTGCCGGCCAGCGCGCCGGGATCGCCGTAGGGCACGTACCGGACGCCGCCGGGCAGCGGGGCGAACGCCGCGGCCTTCGACGGCTGCCCGGTCAGGGCCAGCGCGCCCATGGTCCGGCCGTGGAAGGCGCCCTCGGCGGTGACCACCTCCGGCCGCCCGGTGAGCCGGCTGATCTTGAAGGCGGCCTCGTTGGCCTCGGCGCCGGAGTTGCAGAAGAAGACCCGGCCCGGCCGGCCGGCCAGCTCCAGCAGCCGCTCGGCCAGCAGGAGGCCTGGCTCGTGCATGGCCAGGTTGGAGACGTGCCCGAGGGTCTGCGCCTGCCGGGTGATCGCCTCGACGACCTTCGGGTGGGCGTGGCCGAGGATCGTGGTCGCGATGCCGCCGAGCAGGTCGGTGTACTCGCGGCCGTCGACGTCCCACACGGTCGCCCCGGCGCCGCGCGCCAGCGCGACCGGCGGGGTCTTGTAGTTGCTCATCATCACGGCCGACCAGCGGGTGGCCAGCTCCTCCGTGTGGGTCATGCCGGCTCCCTCCCGGTCTCGGCCGGGACCACCATGGTCCCGGTCCCTTCGGACGTGAACATCTCCAGCAGCAGGGCGTGCGGCGCGCGGCCGTCGACGACCGTCGCCCGCTTCACCCCGCCGTTCACCGCCCGCAGGCAGGCGGTCATCTTCGGGATCATCCCGGCGTCCAGCGTGGGCAGGATCTCGGCCAGCTCGGCGGCGTCGATCTGCTGCACCAGCGAGTCGCGGTCGGGCCAGTCGGCGTAGAGCCCCTCGACGTCGGTGAGGACCACGAGCTTCACCGCGCCGAGCGCCACGGCCAGCGCGGCCGCCGCGGTGTCGGCGTTGACGTTGTGCACCACGCCGTCGGCGTCGGGCGCGACGGTCGCGACCACCGGGATGTGACCGGACTCCAGCAGCGCCCGGACCGGGGTGGGGTCGACGGCGACGACGTCACCGACCAGGCCGACGTCCACCGGCCGGCCGTCGACGAGGGCGTGCGTGCGGGCGGCGGTGAACAGCCCGCCGTCCTCCCCGGACAGCCCCACGGCCAGCGGGCCGTGCTGGTTGACCAGCCCGACCACCTCGGGGGTCACCTGGCCGGTCAGCACCATGCGGACGACGTCGATCGTCTCGGCCGTGGTGACCCGCAGGCCGCCGCGGAACTCGCTCTCGATGCCCAGCCGGCCCAGCATCTCGGTGATCTGCGGACCGCCGCCGTGCACCACGACCGGGTGGATGCCGCAGGTCCGCAGGAAGACCATGTCCTCGGCGAAGGCGCGGCGGCACTCCTCGTCGACCATGGCGTGCCCGCCGTACTTCACGACGACGACGTTGTCGTGGAACTCCTTGAGCCACGGCAACGCGCCGGTGAGGACGGCGACCTTCTGCCGGTCGCCCTCGGGGTCGAAGGTGCGCATGACGCGGCGGGTGCCGACCTTGCGCGGTGGCTTGAGCTCGTCGATGCGGACGTCGGGCGGGGTGGGGTCCTGCGCCTCGGGGTCGTGGGTGGTGGTCACGTGGGGTTCGGGATCTGCGCTCATGTGGAGTAGGCCGAGTTCTCGTGGACGTAGGCGAGTGACAGGTCGTTCGTCCAGATCGTCGCCTGCTCGGCGCCGGCCCTCAGGTCGACGTCGATGGTGATCTGCCGTCCGGTGAGGTCGACCAGCTCCCGCGGGTCACCGATAGCCCCGCCCCGGCAGACCGTGACGCCGTTGATGGTCACGTCGACCTGGTCGGCCTCGAAGGCGGCGTCGGTGGTGCCGATCGCGGCCAGCACACGGCCCCAGTTGGGGTCGTTGCCGAACAGCGCGGTCTTGAGCAGGTTGTTGCGGGCGCAGGCGCGGCCGGCGGTCAGCGCGTCAGCGACACTGGCGGCGTTGCGGACGGTGATCGCGATGTCCTTGGTCGACCCCTCGGCGTCGGCCAGCAGCTGCATCGCCAGGTCGGTGGCCGCCGCGGTGAGCGCCTCGGCGACCTCCTCCGCGGACGGCGTGACCCCGCTGGCGCCGCTGGCCATCACGACCACCGTGTCGTTGGTCGACAGGCAGCCGTCGGAGTCGACCCGCTCGAAGCTGACGCTGGTGGCCTGCGCCAGCGCGGTCTGCAGGGTCGCGGTGTCGACCACCGCGTCGGTGGTGAGGACGACGAGCATCGTGGCCAGGCTCGGCGCGAGCATGCCGGCGCCCTTGGCCATCCCGCCGACCGTCCAGCCCTCGCGGGCCTGCACCGTCGTCTTGGGCACGCTGTCGGTGGTCATGATCGCCAGCGCGGCGTCGTCCCCGCCGTCCTCCGACAGGCTCTTCGCCGCGGCGGTGACCCCGGCGGTCAGCTCGTCCATGGGCAGCCGGACGCCGATCAGCCCGGTGGAGGCCACCGCGACGTCGATCGCGCCGATGCCGAGTTCGGCAGCGACGTGCTCGGCGGTGGCGTGGGTGTCCTGGAAGCCCTCGGTGCCGGTGCAGGCGTTGGCCCCGCCGGAGTTGAGGACGACCGCCTTCAGCCGGCCGGTGGCCAGCACCTGCCGGCTCCACTGCACCGGCGCGGCCGGGAAGCGGTTGGTGGTGAAGACCGCGGCGGCGGCGTCGTGCGGGCCGTCGTTGACGACGAGGGCGACGTCGCGGGCGCCGGTGCTCTTGAGGCCCGCGGCGACGCCCGCGGCCCGGAACCCCTGCGGGGCGGTGACGGTCACGGCGCGACCCCCACGAGCGGCAGGCCGGTGGTCTCGGGCAGGCCGAGGGCGAGGTTGGCGCACTGGATGGCCGCTCCCCCGGTGCCCTTGGTCAGGTTGTCGACCGCGGCGACGACGACCAGCCGGCCGGCGTCGGGGTCGACCGCGACCTGCAGGGCGACGGTGTTGGCGCCGAGCACCTGCGCCGTCGTCGGCCACTGCCCCTCGGGGAGGAGGTGGACGAACGGCTCGTCGGCGTAGGCCTTCTCGTAGGCGGTCCGCGCGGCGGCGGCGTCCGTGCCCGGGGTCAGCGGCGCCGAGCAGGTGGCGAGGATGCCCCGGCTCATCGGCACCAGCGTGGGCGTGAAGCTGACGCTCACCGGGCTGCCGGCCGCCTGCGACAGGTTCTGCACCATCTCCGGCGTGTGCCGGTGCACCCCGCCCACGCCGTAGGCGCTCACCGAGCCCATGACCTCGCTGCCCAGCAGGTGCGGCAAGGCCTTCTTCCCCGCGCCGGAGGTGCCGCTGGCGGCGACCACGACGACGTCGGGCTCGACCAGCCCGGCGGCCAGCGCCGGGGCCAGGGCGAGGGTGACGGAGGTCGGGTAGCAGCCGGGGACGGCGATCCGCCGCGCACCGGTCAGCTGCTCCCGCTGGCCGGGCAGCTCCGGCAGCCCGTAGGGCCAGGAGCCGGCGTGCTCGCCGCCGTACCACCGCGCCCACGCCGCGGGGTCGCCCAGCCGATGGTCGGCGCCGCAGTCGACGACGAGGGTGTCGTCGGACAGCTGCGCGGCGATCGCGGCCGACTCGCCGTGCGGCAGTGCCAGGACGACGACGTCGTACCCGCTCAGGGCCGCGGCGTCGCTGGGCTGCACCTCGAGGCCGGCGTACGGGAGCAGGTGGGGCTGCAGCTCACCCAGGCGTCGCCCGGCACTGGAATTGGCGTGCACCCCGGCCAGCCGCAGGTTCGGGTGCCCGGCCAGCAGCCGGCACACCTCACCTCCCGCGTACCCGGTGGCGCCGGTGACCCCGACCATCCACGTCTGCCCTGTACTCACGATGCATGACCATACACGGCCATGCATGACCGTTCATCTGGGTTGTCCCGGCCCGGGAGAGCGGAGGTGTCTCTGCAGATGCTCGTGCTCTGCCCACCAGGGTGGGCAGAGCACGAGCATGCCCGCACCGGACGGACCCGGCGGTGCGGAACCGGTGGACGGCCGGATCAGGCCAGGGGGTCGTCGTCCCCGTAGGGCTGCAGCCGCAGCTGCCGGGCGTCGCCGTCCGGCCGGAGCGCGCGGAGGGTGTCCAGGTCGTCGCCACCCACCCGCAGGAACCGCCCCGACCACGCGTCCAGCTCGCCGCCGGCGATCGCGGCGACGGTGGCCACGACGTCGGCCGGCTCGGTCCAGTCGGTGCGGCCGGAGTGCATCGGCATGCCGGCGGTCATCTCGGTGCGCACGACCCCGGGCGCGACGTCGAAGGCCCGCACGTCGGTGCCCTCGAGCGCGCCGGCGAGGGCCTCGGTCATCCGCATCAGGCCGGTCTTGGCCACCGAGTACGCGGAGTACTCCGGACGGGCGCGCAGGCTCATCCCGCTGGCGAGGTTCACCACCCGGCCGCGGTTGCGCAGCACCATCCACGGGACGACGGCGCGGCAGAGCAGGAAGCCGCCACGCACGTGGCTGGACACGACGTCCCACCACTGCTCGGGGTCGGCCTCCCAGAGCGGCTCCTCGGCGGCGTCGACCAGGCCGGCGTTGTTGACCAGCAGGTCGACCTGGCCGAGCTCCTCCACGACCCGGGCGACGGCCGCGTCGACCGCGGCCCGGTCGGTGACGTCGGCGGCGACGGCCAGGGTGCGGGCACCGGTCGCGGCGGCCACCTCGGCCATGGTCGCCGCCAGCCGCTCACCGCCCCGGGCCAGCCCGGCCACCGCGGCGCCGCGCTCGGCCAGCCCCTGCACCAGGTGCCGGCCGATGCCGGTCGAGGCGCCAGTGACCAGCGCGACGGTGCCGGAGAGCGGGCCGGCGGCTTCAGCCACGCAGCTCGGCCCCCGTCGCGGCGGCGGCCGCGGCGACCGCGGCGTCCCGGACGGCCGTCGCCTCCTCGCTGGTGAGCGTCCGGTCCGGGGCCCGCAGGGTCAGCGCGTACGCGAGCGACTTGTGCCCCTCGGGGACGGGCGCCCCGGTGTAGACGTCGAACAGCCGCAGCGACTCCAGCAGCTCCCCGGCCCCGGCGCGGACGGCGGCGTCCACCTCGGCGGCCGGCACCTCGTCGCGGACGACGAGCGCCAGGTCGAGCAGCACCGGCGGGAACACCGACACCGCCGGGCCGACCGGCACCTCCGCGGCCGGCAGCGCGTCCACGTCGAGCTCCATCACGCAGGTGCGGGCCGGGAGGTCCAGGGCGGCGCAGACCCGCGGGTGCAGCTCGCCGGCGTGGCCGACCACGCGCTCGCCGACCAGCAGCTCGGCGCAACGGCCCGGGTGCCAGGGCGCCCGGTCCCCCGCCCGGACGGTCAGCTCCACACCGGCCGCCGCGGCGATCCGGCGGGCGGCCTGCACCGCGTCGGCCCACCCCGCCGGGCGGCCCGGGCCCCACCAGCCGCGCGGCTCCCGGTTGCCGGCCAGCGCCACGGCCACGTGCCAGGGCTGGGCCGGGACCGCCGCGAGCAGGGCGGCCAGCGTCTCGTCGTCCGGACGCCGGTCCACGCCGGGCAGCGGCGCGCGGCTGCGCTGCCCGCCGGGGAAGACCGCGCCGTGCTCGAAGAGGGCGACGTCCCGCTGGCCGCGGGAGAGGTTGCGGGCGAGGGTGGCGAGCAGGCCGGGCAGCAGCGTCGTGCGCAGCGCCGGCTCCTCCTCCGACAGCGGGTTGCGCACCA
Source organism: Geodermatophilus sp. SYSU D01186 (assembly GCF_054050215.1). Taxonomy (NCBI): domain Bacteria; kingdom Bacillati; phylum Actinomycetota; class Actinomycetes; order Geodermatophilales; family Geodermatophilaceae; genus Geodermatophilus; species Geodermatophilus sp. SYSU D01186. The sequence goes on from NZ_JBJGYW010000049.1 coordinate 11,373, forward strand.
GCACGACCGCCCGGCGCGGGTCGCCGGCGTCGAGGCCGAGCGCGTCGAGGGCCGCCTCCCCGACGAACGGGTAGGACGGCGCCTCCACGTAGCCGGCCTCGGCGAGGGTGCGGCCGATCGCGCGGCGGCGGCGCTGGGTCTCGGTCAGCCCGCGCCCGGGCGGGGCCGTGGGCAGCACCGAGGGGACGTCGTCGTAGCCGGCGAGCCGGACCACCTCCTCGACCAGGTCGGCCGGGTCGGTGAGGTCCGGGCGCCAGGACGGCGGCGTGACCGTCAGCGGGGCGCCGTCGCCGTCGACCGAGCAGCCGACCTTGGCCAGCAGCTCGACCACCTGCGCAGAGGAGTAGGGCACCCCGGCCACCCGGCCGGGTTGCTCGGCGTCCAGCGGGATCGTCGGGCGCGGGCCGCGGGTGTCGACGTCCACCGGCGTGCCGACGACGCGGGCGCCACCGAACTCGGCCAGCAGGGCTGCGGCGCGGGCCAGCGCGACCATCGTCATCTCCGGGTCCACGCCGCGCTCGAAGCGCTTGGCCGCCTCGCTGGGCAGGCGGTGCCGGCGCGCGGTGCGGGCCACCCCGGTGGGCTCCCAGTGCGCCGCCTCCAGCAGGACGTCGGTCGTGCCGTCGCCGATCTCGGTCGACGCGCCACCCATCACCGCGGCCAGGCCGATGGGCCCGGTGTCGTCGGTGATCAGCAGGTCATCGGGGTCCAGCGCGCGGTCGACGCCGTCCAGGGTGGTCAGCCGCTCCCCCGCCCGCGCCCGGCGGACGACGATCGGGCCGGAGACCGCGGCGCGGTCGAAGGCGTGCATCGGCTGGCCGAGCTCGAGCATCACGTAGTTGGTGACGTCGACGGCCAGCGAGATGCTGCGGACGCCGGACTGCGCCAGCCGGCGGCGCATCCACCACGGGCTCGGCGCGGTCGGGTCCAGGCCCTCGAGGGCGATCATGGAGAACCGGTCGCAGCGGTCGGCGTCCTCGACGGCGACCTGCCAGGCCGGGTCGCCCGACCACGCCGGCGGGGTGACCGCACCAGGGTCGCGCCAGTCGACGCCCAGGCCGGTGCCCATCTCGCGGGCGATGCCGCGCATCGACAGGCAGTAGCCGCGGTCGGGCGTGACGGCCAGCTCGATGACGACGTCGTCCAGGCCCACGACAGGGCCGGCCGGGGTGCCCGGCTCGGGGGCGCCGTCGCCCAGCACCAGGATCCCGGCGTGGTCCTCGCCGATGCCGAGCTCGCGGACCGAGCAGATCATCCCGTCGGAGAGCCGGTCGTAGGTCTTGCGCGAGGCGATCTCGAACCCGCCGGGCAGCACCGCCCCGGGCAGCGCCACGACGACGGCGTCACCGGCGACGAAGTTGCGGGCGCCGCACACGATGCCCCGGGGCTCTCCCTCACCGGTGTCGACCCGGCAGAAGCGGATGGGCTTCTTGAACCCGGTGAGCTCCTCGATGTCCAGCACGCGGCCGACGACCAGCGGCCCGCTGACCTCCTCGGGCCGGTGGACCGCCTCCACCTCCAGGCCGAGGCGCACGAAGGCGGTGTCGAGGTCCTCGACGGTGACGCCCCCGGGCAGGTCGACGTGCTCGGCCAGCCAGCCGATGGGGACCCTCACTGCTCAACTCCAAAGGCCGTGGTGAACCGGATGTCGCCCTCGACGATGTCGCGCATGTCGCCGACGCCGGAGCGGAACTGCAGCGCCCGCTCGATGCCCACGCCGAAGGCGAAGCCGCTGAACTCGTCGGGGTCGACGCCGCAGGCGACCAGCACCCGCGGGTTGACCATCCCGCAGCCGCCCCACTCGACCCAGCGCGGACCGTCGCGGTGCTCGGGGAACCAGACGTCGAACTCCGCCGACGGCTCGGTGAACGGGAAGTACGACGGCCGCCAGCGGGTGACCGCGTCGGCGCCGAACAGCGACCGGGCCAGGTGGTCCAGGGTGCCGCGCAGGTGCGCCATGGTCAGCCCGCGGTCCAGGGCCAGGCCCTCGACCTGGTGGAAGACCGGGGTGTGCGTCGCGTCCAGCTCGTCGGTGCGGTACACCCGGCCGGGCCCGACGACGTAGATGGGCGGGGTGCGGGACAGCATTGTGCGGGCCTGCACGGGGCTGGTGTGCGTGCGCAGCACCAGCCCGGAGTCCTCGTCCTGGTCCCGCCCACCCGCGACGAAGAAGGTGTCCATCATCGTGCGCGCGGGGTGGTCGCGGCCGATGTTGAGCGCGTCGAAGTTCAGCCACTCGGCCTCGAGCTCGGGCCCGTCGGCGACCTCGTAGCCCATGCCCACGAAGATGTCGGCGATCCGCTCGGTGAGCGTGGTCAGCGGGTGCCGCGCGCCGCGGGGGGCGCGGTCCCAGGGCAGGGTCACGTCGACCCGCTCCTCGGCCAGCACCCGCGCGTCGCGCTCGGCCTCCAGCTCGGCCCGGCGGGTCTCGTAGGCCTCGGTCACCGCGACGCGGGCGGCGTTGACCCGCTTGCCGGCGTCCGACCGGGCGGCCGGCGGCAGCGCGCCGAGCTCGCGGCGCGCCAGCAGCACCGGCGCGCGGTCACCCAGGTGCCCGGGGCGGACGGCGGCCAGCGCCTCCAGGTCGCCGGCGGCGGCGAACGCCTGCCGGGCCTCGGCGACCGCGGCGTCGAGGGCCTCGGCGGAGAGGGCGGCGACCTGCTTGGGGTCGTAGGGGTCGTTGGCGCCAGACACGGGAGGCCATTCTGCCCGGCAGGCACGCGTGCCCGCCGCCGGGTTCCGGGGCGCCGGCGACCCACCGAGATCGGCGGAGTCGTTGCCATCAGGGCCCGGAAGGCCCCGACACCGGCGATCTCGCGGCAGACGCGCCAACAACCGGCGCAGAGCTGCCGACCTGCCCCAGGTGCCGGGGACGGCCGGGATCGGGTGCTAGACACGACGACGGGGGCGCGCGCCGGGCGGGCCCGGTTCGGGAGGTCGGCGTGGCGGTCCTGCTGGCGCTGGCCAGCGCGGTGGTCTACGGCATGGCCGACTTCTGCGGTGGCCTGGCCAGCCGGCGGGCGACCGCGTTCGCCGTCGTCGCGCTCTCCCAGGCGGCCGGCCTGCTCGGGCTGCTGCTCCTGATGCCCTGGCTCGGCGGGGACCCGACGACCGCGGACCTCGTCTGGGGCGCGACCGCGGGAGTGGCGGGGGCGGCCGGGCTGGTCCTCTTCTACCGCGCCTTGGCCGGCGGCGTGATGAGCGTCGTCGCACCGGTGACGGCGGTGTCGGCGGCGGCGATCCCGGTCGTCGTCGGCGTCGGGTTCGGCGAGCAGCTGGCCTGGTGGGCGGTGGTGGGCATCGGGCTCGCGCTGGTCGCCGTCGTCCTGGTGGCGGCGGAGGACGGGCTGTCGTCCCTGCGCTCGGCGCGGGCGGCCACCGTGGTGCCGGCGCTGGCCGCGGGTGCGGGGTTCGGTTTGTTCTTCGTGCTGCTCGACCGTACCCGTGAGGCCGCGGAGCTCAGCCCGCTCGTCGGCGCCCGCCTGGTGTCGGTGTCCCTGGTCGTCGTCCTGGCACTGGGCGCCGGCCAGTCGCTGCGGGTGCCCCGGGCGGTCGTGCCGCTGGTGCTGCTCGGCGGGATCGGCGACATGGCGGCCAACGCGCTGTTCCTGCTGGCCACGCAGCAGGGGCAGCTGGCGATCACCGGCGTCCTCGCCTCGCTGTACCCGGTGAGCACCGTCGTCCTGGCCCAGGTCGTGCTGCGCGAGCGCCTGGTGGGCACCCAGGTGGCCGGGCTGGCCGCGGCCGGCGCCGCGGTCGTGCTCATCGCGCTGCCCGCCTGACCTCCCCCGATGGGGGCGGGGGACGGCGGTTCGGCTGCTCCCCGGCCCGGTCGCGGCCGATGCTGCCGTGTGGCCCTCCCCCAGACAGCGACCGCCATCGACGAGGTGCTGAGCGGGCGCGGCGTCCGCAGCGTCTTCCAGCCGATCGTCGAGCTCGACACCGGCCGGGTGGTCGCCTACGAGGCGCTGGCCCGCGGGCCGGAGGGGCCCCTGGAGCGCCCCGACGCGCTCTTCGCCGCCGCCCGCGCGGCCGGCCGGCTCGCCGAGCTGGACGCCGCCTGCCGCGCCGCGGCCCTCTCCGGGGCGCTCGAGGCGGGCCTGGGCGCGCCGCTGACCCTCTTCGTCAACGTCGAACCCGCGGTGCTCGACCGGGCGCCGATGGAGGAGCTGCTCGCGATCGCCTCGGCCGCGCCCGGCGGACTGCGGGTGGTCCTGGAGATCACCGAGCGCGCGCTGGCCACTCGGCCGGCCGAGCTGCTGCGCACCGTCGAGCGGGTGCGCGCCGTCGGCTGGGGCGTCGCGGTGGACGACGTCGGCGCCGAGCCGCTGTCACTGGCGTTCATGCCGCTGCTGCGCCCGGACGTGGTCAAGCTGGACCTGCGGCTGGTGCAGGAGCGGCCCGGCCCGGCGATCGCCGAGATCATGAACGCGGTCAACGCGCACGCCGAGCGCACCGGCGCGGTGGTGCTCGCCGAGGGCATCGAGCACGCCGCCCACCTGGACATGGCCCGCGCGCTCGGGGCGACGCTCGGTCAGGGCTGGCTGTTCGGCCGCCCCGGCCCCCGCCCGGTCGAGGGCGCGCCGACCGGCTCGCTCGTCCTGCCCTCCCAGCGGCCGGACACCCTCACCGAGGACGCCGCCGTCTCGCCCTTCGCCTGCCTGCCGGACGGCGTGCCGCTGCGCGAGGCCCCGAAGGCGCTGCTCATCGAGCTGTCCAAGCAGCTGGAGCGGGAGGCCCTGCGGCTGGGGCCGGCGTCCGTCGTGGCCGCGACGTTCCAGGAGGCCCGGCACCTCACGCCCGCGACCGCGCTGCGCTACCGCGACCTCGTGGAGCGGACCGGCTTCGTCTGCGCCCTCGGCGAGGACCTGCCGGTGGAGCCGCTGCCCGGCCTGCGCGGCGCGGCCCTCGACCCGGCCGATCCGGTGCGCGGCGAGTGGGACGTCGCCGTCCTCGGCCCGCACTTCGCCGCCGCCCTGCTGGCCCGCGACCTGGGGGACGACGGCCCCGACGAGGAGCGGCGGTTCGCCTACGCGCTCACCTACGACCGCGACACCGTCGTCCGTGCCACCGCGGCCCTGCTGGCCCGGGTGGCGCCGCGCGTCGGGGCCCTGCCCACCCCTGCACCGCCGGCGCCCGTCCCCTCGGGAAGCGTGCCCGCACCGGCCGCTCCCCCGGCCGGCGAGGCACTGCTGCGCCGCGCCCTGGACGCCACGCCCAGCGGGGTGACGATCGTCGACGTCCAGCGGCCCGACCAGCCGCTGGTGTACGTCAACCCCGCCTTCGAGCGGCTGGCCGGCCTGCCCCGCGAGCAGCTGCTGGGCCGCAACTGCCGGTTCCTGCAGGGCCCGGACACCGATCCCGCCGCGGTCGCCGCCGTCCGCCGCGCCGTGGCGGCCGGCGAGGAGGTGCGGGTGACGCTGCTCAACCACCGCGGGCCCGAGCGGACGCCGTGGTGGAACGAGCTGCACCTGGCCCCGGTGCACGCCCCCGACGGCACGGTGGCCCGCTACATCGGGGTGCAGGTCGACGTGACCGCGACGGTGGCCGTCGAGCGCGCCCTGGCCCGGGAGCGGGGCCGCGCCGCCGGCTACCGGGCCCGGCTCGAGGAGCTGGCCGGCACCGACCCGCTGACCGGGCTGCCCGACCGGCGGCGGCTGGCCGAGGAGGTGGAGACCGCCATCTGGAGCGCACGCGCGGGCGACGACGCGCTGGCGCTGGTCCTCGTCGACGTGGACGGCGTCATCGCGGCCACCAACGTGTGGGGCCACGGCGCCGGTGACGACCTGCTGTGCACGGTCGCGGCGCGGGTGCGGGCGGTGCTGCGCCGCCGTGACCTGGTCGGCCGGCTCGGCGGGCACGAGCTGGTGGTGGCGCTGCGCGACCTGGACCCGCGCACCGCCGGTGCGGAAGCGCGCCGGATCGCCGGCGAGCTGCTGGAGGCCCTGCACGCGCCGGTGCCGCTGGACGGCGCGGAGGTGCCGGCCGGGGTGCGGGTGGGCGTGGGCGTCTTCCCCGAGGACGGCGGGGACTTCGCCGAGCTGCTCCGGACCGCCGCCCTGCGCCGGTACGAGCGGCCGGCGGCGTCCGTGGCGGGGTGCTGAGGCCCTACTCCTGGGCCAGCTGGGTCGTGTAGAGGCAGATCGCCGCGGCCGCGGCCAGGTTGAGGCTCTCGGCCCGCCCGCGCATCGGGATGCGCACCCGGGCGTCGGCCAGCGCGGCCAGCTCGGCCGGTACGCCCCGCGCCTCGTTGCCGAACAGCCACACGACCGGCCCGGCGAGCCGGTCGCCGAGCTCCGGGAGGCTCGCCTCTCCCCCGCCGTCGGCCGCGAGCACGGTCGCCCCGGCGGCCTTCAGCCGCGGCAGCAGCTCCGGCAGCGGCGCGCCGCGGACGACGTCGACGTGGAAGAGGCTGCCGGCGCTGGAGCGCACCGCCTTGCCGCCGTACGGGTCGGCGGAGCCGGCACCGAAGACGACCGCCCCGGCGCCGCACGCGTCGGCGGTGCGCAGGACGGTGCCGGCGTTGCCGGGGTCGGCCAGCTCGGCCAGCGCCACCGACAGCCGCGGCGGCGCGGCCACGAGCGTCTCGGCCGGCAGGTCGCGCAGCCCGCAGACGGCGACCAGCCCCTGGGGGGTGACCGTCTCCGACAGCGAGGCGGCGGCCTTCTCCGTGACCGGCCGCACCGGCACCGTCGTCGCGGCGAGCAGGTCGGCGGCCGCCTCGGCCGCGGGGGCGGTCACGAAGACCTCGCGGACCCCGGCCGGGTCGGCCAGGGCCTCGGCGACGGCCTGCCGCCCCTCGGCGAGGAACAGGCCGGCGGCGTCCCGGCCGGCCCGCCGGGTCAGCTTGCGGGCGGCCACGATGCGCGCCGAGCGCTCGGTCAGCGGTGCGGTCACCGGTGCGTCGTCCTCCTCCTGCTGCGGCGAGATCGCCGATCTCGCACCGTGGGCGGCCCCGAGACCGGCGAGATCGGCGATCTCGGTGGCATCAGCCCCTGATCGCCACGAGATCGCCGATCTCGTGGCGATCACGGGCCCGTACACAGTGCGACGCCGCCGGCGCCGACCCGGAGGGGCCGGTCACCGACGGCGTCGGGACGTGCTGCGTCGGGCTCAGGCGGCAGCGGTACCGGTCGCGTCGCCGGCCGGGGCAGCGGCGACCGCGGCGCGCGCGGTCTCCACCAGGGCGGCGAAGGCGGCCGGCTCGTTGACGGCCAGCTCGGCCAGGACACGACGGTCCAGCTCGATGCCGGCCAGCTTGAGGCCCTGCATGAACCGGTTGTAGGTCATGTCGTTCTGGCGCGCCGCGGCGTTGATGCGGGTGATCCACAGCTTGCGGAAGTCACCCTTGCGCACCTTGCGGTCGCGGTAGTTGTAGGTGGCCGAGTGGAGGATCTGCTCCTTGGCCTTGCGGTAGAGCCGGGACCGCTGACCCCGGTAGCCGCTGGCGGCCTCGAGGGTCGTCCGGCGCTTCTTCTGGGCGTTGACCGCCCGCTTCACGCGTGCCACGTGAGTGCTCCTGTCTTCTCGTTGCGGAGGGCGCTCAGCGGCCCAGCAGCTTCTTCATCCGGGGGGAGTCGGCCGGGGAGAGGACACCGATGCCGCTCACCCGCCGCTTGCGCCCGGACGACTTCACCTCGAACTTGTGCTGGTTGTTCGTGTGCTCGCGCACGAGCTTCCCGGAGCCCGTCACGCGCACGCGCTTCGCCGTGCCCTTGTGGGTCTTCTGCTTCGGCATGTCCTCGGTCCTCGTTCGTGGTTGTCGGCGCCGCGCGGCAGCACAGGGCTGCCGCGACGGCGCCGGCCGTCTCGGTGGTGCGGTCCTGCGGTGCGCCGGTCAGGCCGGGGGGGCCTGCTCCTCGGCTGCCTGCTTCTCCGCCTTCGCGTTGCGCCGCGAGGCGTCGGAGGCCGCCTGGTTCCGGTGCGGGGCGATCACCATGACCATGTTCCGGCCGTCCTGCTTCGGGTTGGACTCGACGACGCCGAGCTCGGCGACGTCGGCGGCCAGCCGCTGCAGCAGCCGGTAGCCCATCTCCGGCCGGGACTGCTCGCGGCCACGGAACATCACGGTGATCTTGACCTTGTCGCCGCTCTTGAGGAAGCGCTCGACGTGGCCCTTCTTGGTCTCGTAGTCGTGCGGGTCGATCTTCAGGCGCAGCCGCATCTCCTTGATGACGGTGAGCGCCTGGTTCCGCCGGGCCTCGCGGGCCTTCTGGGCGGACTCGTACTTGAACTTCCCGTAGTCCATGAGCTTGGCGACCGGCGGCCGGGCCATGGGCGCGACCTCGACGAGGTCGAGCTCGGAGTCCTGGGCCAGGCGCAGCGCTTCGCCGATCGACACGATGCCGACCTGCTCACCCTCCGGGCCGACCAGGCGGACCTCGGGGACGCGGATACGGTCGTTGATGCGGGGCTCGGTGATGGCCTCTCCTCTGCTGTTGCACGGGAGGAGTCGCACCCGACCGGAAGCCGGAGACGATGAAGGCCCCGTGAGCGGCTGCTCACGGGGCCCACTCTCCGGGGTGCACGAGCCGTCGGGCTCGCGCGCGCCGCGGCGGACCGGCCGGGCCGGTCTGCCGCGATCCGGGGACCTGGGCGCCTCGACGGCGCCAGGTGGGAGCGGGCTCCTCTTGGTCAGCGGCCCGGGGCGGGGCCGCTGGGTGGTTCGCGCGCCTCGGTGTAGCGGGGAGGCGCGCCCATGCTACAGCGTCGCGGGGACGCAGGTCATTCCCGGGTCGCACCGCGCGGAGTCTGCGGCCGTTCCCGGGGGTCGTGCAGCAGGGGCGGGGGCGGCGGCTCCGCGGCCCGTGCGGCGGCGAGCAGGGCCCGCAGGCCCTCGACGGCGGCCGCGGCCCGCTCGCCGTCGGCACCCTGCACCGCGAGGACGGCGAACTCGTCGTCGTTGGTCAGCAGCAGGGTCGCCCACTTGAACCGCCGGTCGAAGCGGATGGCCTGCACCGCCGTCCACGGCAGCTCCCGCTGTCCGAGGAGGTTGCGCACCCGGATGCCGGCGGCGTCGGCGTCGACCCGCGGGCGGCCCAGCGCCAGGATGCCGGCACCGAGGACCAGCCCGAGCAGCACCACCGCGACCTGGTCGGCGGTCGTGTAGATGACGACGCCGGAGTCGCCGGTGTGCAGCGTCAGCCCGACGTAGGCCAGGACGGCGGCCACCACGACGGCGACGGAGGCGCAGAGCAGGCGCCAGCGGCGGGGCACGGCGGAGACGGCGGTCGGGGGCACGCGCCCATGGTCCCAGGCGCGGCTGGCAGAGTGCCCCGCCGTGGACCGCGCCGCCCTCGCCGCGCGGGTGCGCGCCACCGCTCCCCGGCTCGGGGCCACCCGGCTGGTCTGCGTCGACGGGCCGGCCGGGTCGGGCAAGACCACCCTCGCCGCAGGGTTGGCCGCCGAGCTCGGCGCCACCGTCGTGCACATGGACGACCTGCACGCCGGGTGGACGCTCACCGGCGCCTTCGCCCGCCTCGCGGCCGGGGTGCTGCGCCCGCTGGCCGAGGGCCGTCCCGGCGCCTACCACCGCTACGACTGGGCGGCGGGCCGGTTCGCGACGGAGCCGACCCCGGTGCCGTCGGGAGGCGTCCTGGTGGTCGAGGGCTGCGGCAGCTGCCCGCGCGGGGCCGACCGCTGGGCGGTGCTGCGGATCTGGGTGGAGGCGCCGCGGGAGGTCCGGCTGGCGCGTGGCCTGGCCCGGGACGGCGTCGCCCTGGAGCCGCAGTGGCGGCGCTGGCAGGTCACCGAGGCCGCCGTCTTCACCGCCGAGTGCACCCGGCAACGCGCCGACGTCCGCGTCGACGGGACCTCCGGCAGCGGCGTCGGCAGCTAGGCTGGCCGCGCGCCGTCCCCCCGTCCAAGCACCGGCGGAGCGGGCGGCCCGCGCACAGGCAGGTGCACGTGGCCCTCGACCCCTCCCCCGACCTCCCCCTCGCCGACGAGCTGTCGGCCGTCTTCGCCCGGATGTCGGGCCTGCTGCTGTCGGAGGAGACGGTGGCGTCCGCGCTGGCCCTGGTCAGCTCGCTGGCGCTGGACACCGTCCCCGGAGCCGCCGGCGCCGGCGTCTCGGTCATCGACGAGCGGGGACGCCGCAGCTCCGGCTCGACCGACACCCGGGTCGAGCGCGCCGACGCGCTGCAGTACGAGCTGGACGAGGGTCCGTGCCTGGCCGCCACGGCCGCGCGGCAGCTGGTGCGCATGGACGACGTCGCCACCGACCGGCGCTGGCCGCGCTGGTCGGCCGCCGCGGTCCGGCTGGGCCTCCGCGCGGCGATGAGCGCACCGCTGGTCGTCGGCGACACCGCGCTCGGGGCCCTCAAGGTCTACGCCGAGGTCCCCGGCACCTTCGACGTCCAGAGCGAGCAGTTGCTGTGGCGGTTCTCCGCGCAGGCGGCCATCCTCGTCGCCAACGTGCAGACCCACGAGCGCGCCCGGCGGCTCAGTGAGGGGCTGCGCGCGGCGATCGGCACCCGCGACACGGTGAGCATGGCCAAGGGCGTGCTCATGGCCCGGCACGGGGTGACCGAGGAGGTGGCCTTCGGGATGCTGCTGGCCCGGTCCGGGGAGGAGTCCGGGAACCTGCCCGAGGTGGCCCGCACGGTCGTCGGCTCCGCGGTCCGCCGGCGGCGCTGATGACCGGTCCCGGGCAGGCCTCCCCGGAGGAGGAGCAGCACCGGGCGCTGCGCTCGGCCTTCGAGATCGCCGACCTCACGCTCGAGCAGCTGTGGACCCGGTACTTCGCCCTCGGCGGCACCGCCGACCTGTTCGACGTGGAGGCCCAGCTGCAGGGCCTGGTGCCGATGCCGCCCGGCCAGCGCACGGTGCTGGCCCACACGCTCAACGAGCGCCTCGACGAGCTGTTCACCCAGCGGCGGGTGCCCTACAGCTCGCCGCTGCGGGCCCGCCGGCCGGCCAGCGGACCGTTCGCGGCACTGCTGCACCTGGTCGAGGCCGCGCACGCCGCCCCACCCGACCGGCTCGCCGCGCTGGCGGTGGAGGCCGGCACCGCGATGGGCGTCGCGGTGACGGTCCACGTCGCCGACCACGAGCAGCGCCGGCTGTGGCCCCTGCTCCCCGCGGGGGCGCCGGAGCGCAAGACCGTCGCCGTCGACGGGACGCTCCCGGGCCGGGCCTTCCAGACCCTCCGCATGCTGCCCTCCGAGGCGGGCGGGACGCCGCGGCTGTGGGTGCCGCTCCTCGACGGCGCCGAGCGGGTCGGGGTGCTGGAGGTGCGGGTCGGCACCGTCGCGGAGCTCTACGACCCCGGGCTGCGCCAGGAGTGCCGGTGGCTGGCCGGCATGGTCGGGCACCTGGTCGCCGCGATGGGGCAGTACGGCGACGCCCTGGAGCAGGCCCGCCGGACGCGGCCGCGGACGCCGTCGGCCGAGCTGCTGTGGCAGCAGTTGCCCCCGCTCACCGCCGCCAGCGACGCCTTCGTGCTCGCCGGGCTCGTGGAGCCCGCGTACGAGGCCGGCGGGGACGCGTTCGACTACTCCATCTCCGAGACGACGATCTCGCTGGCCATCTTCGACGCCATGGGGCACGGCCTGGGCGCGGGCCTGCTCGCCAGCGCGGCGCTGGCCGCCTACCGCAGCGCCCGCCGGGACGGTCGCGGCATCTACGACCAGGCACGGGCCATCGACGAGGTGGTGGCCGCCACCTTCCCGGGCAGCGCGTTCGCCACCGGGGTGCTCGCGGAGCTCGACGTCGGCTCCGGGCGGCTGCGTTACGTCAACGCCGGGCACCCGCCACCGCTGCTGCTGCGCTCGGGGAAGGTGGTCAAGCAGCTGTCGGCGGGCCGGCGGGTGCCGTTCGGCCTGGGAACGGGGGTCCTCACCGTGGCCGACGAGCCGTTGCAGCCCGGCGACTGGCTGGCGCTGCACACCGACGGTGTCACCGAGGCACGGGACCCTGCCGGTGACTGGTTCGGGGAGGAGCGCCTGCTGGACTTCCTGACCCGGGAGGTGGCCGCCGACCAGTCACCGCCGGAGACCGCCCGGCGGCTGGTGCACGCGGTCCTGGACCACCAGCACGGGCTGCTGCAGGACGACGCCAGCGTGCTGCTGGCCCGGTGGATGCACGCCCCTCCCGACGCACCGGGCGTCTGACCAGGGGCGTCACACGCCCGCAACGCCGACGCCGCACCATGGGGTCGTGACGGACAGCCCGACCGTGCCCGAGGCCCCCGGCGAACTCCTGCCGCTGGCCGGCTACACCGTCGCGGTCACCGCGGCCCGCCGCCGCGAGGAGCTCGGCGCCCTGCTGGCCCGCCGCGGGGCACGGGTCGTCTACGCGCCCGCGATCCGGATCGTGCCGCTGGCCGACGACGCCCAGCTGGTCGCGGCCACCCGGCAGGTGCTGGAGCGCCCCGTCGACCTCGTCGTCGCCACGACCGGGGTGGGCTTCCGCGGGTGGCTGGAGGCGGCCGACGCGTGGGACCTCCCGCTGGTCGAGCACCTGCGGGGCAGCCGCGTGCTCGCCCGCGGCCCGAAGGCCCGCGGCGCCATCCGCGGCGGTGGGCTGGTCGACGCCTGGTCGCCGGCGTCCGAGTCGTCGGCGGAGGTGCTCGAGCACCTGCTGTCGGGGGCGGAGGGGCCGCTGGCCGGCCGCCGGGTCGCGGTCCAGCTGCACGGGGATCCGCTGCCGGACTTCGTCGACGCGCTGCGGGCCACCGGCGCGGAGGTGCTCACCGTGCCGGTCTACCGCTGGGTGCTGCCCGAGGACGTCGGCCCGGTGCGGCGGCTGGTCGGCACGATCGTGGCCCGCGGCGTGGACGCGGTGACCTTCACCAGCGCGCCGGCCGCGGCCGGCCTGTTGAGCGTGGCCGAGGAGCTGGGGCAGCGCGCGGAGGTGGTGGCCGCGCTCACCGGGGGCGTCCTGCCGATCGCCGTCGGGCCGGTGACCGCCGGCCCGCTGGACGCCGCGGGGATCCCCTCGCTGCAGCCGGAGCGGTCCCGGTTGGGCGCGCTGGCCCGGGAGGTGGTGGCCCGGCTGCCCGAGCGCGACCCGGTGCTGCGGGTCGGCGGGCACCAGCTCCAGGTGCGCGGCCACGGGGCCGTCGTCGACGGGCGGCTGGTGGAGCTCGCGCCCGGGCCGATGGCGGTGCTGCGAGCGCTGGCCGCGCGGCCGGGGGCAGTGCTGTCCCGGCCCGAGCTGGTGCAGGGCCTGCCCGGCGGCGGGGACGGGCACGCGGTGGAGATGGCGGTGACCCGGCTGCGGGCCGCCCTCGGCGCCCCGCTGGTGGAGACCGTCGTCAAGCGCGGTTACCGCCTCAAGGTCTGAGCGGAGTGGGGGGGCCGCCGAGTCCAGCCGCCCCCCACACACCACCCGCCCCCACCCCCCCCCCCCCGGCGCGCGGCCGGAAGAATAACCACCACGCAAA
>NZ_JBJGYW010000050.1:0-22819 GCF_054050215.1 Geodermatophilus sp. SYSU D01186
GGGGGGGGGGGGGGGGGGGGGGGGGGGGGGGGGGGGGGGGGGGGGGGGGGGGGGGGGGGGGGGGGGGGGGGGGGGCGGGGGGCCCCCCCCCCCCCCCCCCCGCGGCTCAGCTCAGGTCGCCGGGCCCCGGCGTCTCCGGGGTGTTGGACGGCGCCGCGGCCGGGTGGTCCAGGTGCTCGAGCAGCGCGACCACGAACTCCTGCGGCCGCTCGACGTGCGGCGAGTGCCCGACGCCGGGCAGCACGACCTCGCGGTAGGCGCCACCGCTGGCCGCGTACCGGTCCAGGACGGCGCGGGTCTGGGTGACCATCGGCTGCGGCGGGCAGACCTCGTGTCCCGGCCAGCCCGGCACCGCGCCCAGGGCCCCGAGCTGCGCGAGGTCGAACATCGAGGCGTCGGAGACGATGGCGTCGGCATCGCCCCGGATCCACAGGACCGGCGGCTTCCGGCGCACGTCGACGACCCCGCTCAGGTCGAACACCGTCGGCGCCATCGTGTTGAGCACCCCCCGCGCCCCCGGGGCCACGCCCGGCCAGGTGGCGGACGTCGCGCCGTCGCCCGGGTAGTGGTCCTCGCCGGTGCGCGTGCTCAGCATCGCCGCGACGAAGACGTCCTCGAGCTGGGGGTCCAGCGGCAGCGAGCCGGGGGCCACGTAGAACGAGCGCAGGATCGACCGCGGGCTGGTCGGCTCCTCGGCCGACGTGTCGCCCGCGGCCAGCGCCGCGACGAAGGCCGGGTTCGCCGCGCCCGCACCCGCCCCGGCGCCGTCGTCGGACAGCCGCCGCCCCTCCGCGCCGGCCGTGCCGCCGAAGCCGTACGGGGAGACGGGCGCGACGAGGACGACGGAGGCGACCCGCACCGGGTGGTCGAGCAGGTACTGCAGCACCACCCCGGCCCCCATGCTCCAGCCGACCAGGTGCACCCGCTCGAGACCGAGGGTCTCCACCAGGGCGGCGACGTCGTCGGCCCAGTCCCGGACGCCGCGCCGGGCGTCGATCGGCGCGGGGTCGGTGTCGCCGTAGCCGCGCAGGTCCACCGCCAGCGGCCGCACCCGCCCGGTCTCGGCGAGGGCCAGCAGCGGTTGCTGCCAGAACAGCGACGAGCTGACGTTGCCGTGCACGAACAGCACCGCCTCGCCGGGACCGGCGGGATCGAGGCCCTCGGGGTGCAGCACGTTCTGCGTCAGGCGCGGCGTGTCCACGCGCGTCGCGGTGATGCCGGGCAGCAGGACGTCGCTCATCGGGTCTCCTCGCAGGTGGGCGGCGCGCTCACGCTAGCGACCGACACCTCATCGGGGCAGCGCCGTCCGCACCGGGATCCCACCTACAGTCGGTCGCGATGCCCAGCGGACGGAGTGCGACCAGAACCCGCCCGGTCCGCCGGACGGCCGCGGCCCGGCGTCCGGGCCGCGGCCGTCCCACGCCGCGACGGCGCCCGACGCGCCGCCCCTCGACCGCCCGCCAGGGACGGCGGCAGGCGGCCGCGTCCTGGGCGTGGCTCGCCGCGGTGGTCGCTGTCGTGGTCCTCGTGGTGCTCACGGTGAACGCCCGGGACGAGGGCACCCCGATCGCCACAGCGGAGTGCAGCCTGCCGGCGACCGGGACGCGGCTCACCGAGGAGCAGGTGGCCAACGCCCGGACGATCGCCCAGGTCGGCCGCGACCGCGGCCTGCCCCAGCGCGCCGTCGTCATCGCGCTGGCCACCGCCATGCAGGAGTCGGGGCTGCGCAACCTCGACTACGGCGACCGTGACTCGCTCGGCCTGTTCCAGCAGCGACCGTCCCAGGGGTGGGGCACGCCGGCGCAGGTGCAGGACCCGGTCTACGCCGCCGGCAAGTTCTACGACGGGCTGGTCCAGGTGCCCGGGTGGGACAGTCGCCGGCTGACCGACGCCGCGCAGATCGTGCAGCGCAGCGGCTTCCCGGAGGCCTACCAGAAGCACGAGGCCATGGCCGTCGAGCTCACCGCCGCCCTCGACGTCGACTCCCTGCCCTGCGGCTGATCAGTGCACGGCCTCGTCAGGCCCGACCTCCCAGCACGTCGGCCAGCGCGAGGACGTCGTCGTCGCGCCGGCCGTGGTCCTGCGCCGTCCACACCGCCCCGACCGCGGCGCTGACGAACCCCCAGGCCCGCGCCCGGGCCGCCGGCACCCCGAGGCCGTCGGCGAGCAGCGCCACGCGGCGGTCCAGCAGCTCCCGGAGCCCGGGGACGGTGGCCCAGGCCCGCGGCGGGTTCAGCAGCGCCGTCCCGGCGTCGAGCGCGGGCTCACCCCACACGCCGTGCGGGTCGATGGCCACCCAGCCGCCGGCGTCGCGGAGCACGTTGGCCGCGTGCAGGTCGCCGTGGCAGAGGACCGGGGCCGCGGCGCTGTCGAGCAGCCGTTCCAGCGCCGCGGCCGCACGGGCGGTGAACTCGGCCGGCAGCAGCGGCGAGCCGGCGCGGAGGAGGGCGACGCGGCGGCGGCTGTCGGGGACGCCGTCCGGCCGCGCGGCGCCGGACCCGTGCAGCCGCCGGGCCACCGCGGCCAGCACCGGGAACGCCTGCTCGTCGGGCAGCGCGCACAGGTCGGTGCCCGGGCGCGCGGCGCGCAGCAGCAGCGCCGTCGTGCCGCCGTCGTCGGTCGCGGCCGCGAGCAGGTCGACCGCCCCCTGCCCGCGCCAGGCAGCCAGCGTCGCCGCCTCCTGAGCGAGCCCCCCGGTCAGGCCCAGCTTGAGGACGACGGCGGCTCCGTCGGCGCGCACCGCCGGCGCCACCCAGTGGTACGAGGCCGGGTACGGCGGCCCGACCTCGAGACCCCAGCGGGTCGCGGCCCGCTCGACCGCCGCGGGCAGGGCGGCGCACCAGGCCCGCCCCGCGTCGCCGTGGAGGTCGCGCATCGCCGCGACCAGGGCCGCGGGGACGGCGACCGGCGGCATGCCGCGGGGCTCAGCCCGCCAGACGCTCGACGGCGGTGGCGATCCGCTCGTCGGTGGCGGTCAGCGCCATGCGGACGTGCCGCGCACCGGCCGGGCCGTAGAACGAGCCCGGGGCGGCGACGATGCCGAGGCCGGCCAGCCAGTCGATCGTCGTCCAGCAGTCCTCGTCGCGGGTGACCCACAGGTACAGCCCGGCCTCGGAGTGGTCGATGCGCGCCCCGGCGCGGCGGACCGCGCCGGCCAGCTGCTCGCGGCGGGCCCGGTAGCGCTCGTGCTGGGCGTCGACGTGGGTGTCGTCGGCGAGGCCGGCGGCCATGGCGACCTGCACCGGCGTGGGCACCAGCAGGCCGAGGTGGCGGCGCACCTCCCACACGGTGCGGACGAGCGCCGGGTCGCCCGACAGCAGCCCGGCGCGGTAGCCGGCGGCCGTCGACTGCTTGGACAGGGAGTGCACGGCGAGCAGGCCGGTGTGGTCGGGGCCGGCCACCTCCGGGTGCAGGATCGAGCGCGGCTCGACGTCCCAGCCGAGGGTCACGTAGCACTCGTCGGCGACGACGGGGATGCCGTGCGTCCGGCCCCACTCCACCCACGCCCGCAGCTGGTCGTCGGTCAGGACCCGCCCGTGCGGGTTGCCCGGTGAGTTCAGCCAGGCCAGGACGACGCCGGTCGCGTCGGCCGGTGGGGTGTCGGTGCGCCGCACCGCCAGCCCGGCCAGGACCGCGCCGACCTCGTACGTGGGGTAGGCGACCTCGGGCACCAGCACCGTGCCGCCGCCGCGCAGGCCCAGCATCGTGGGCAGCAGCGCGACCAGCTCCTTGGAGCCGATCGTGGGGATCACCGAGGGGTCGGCGCCCAGCGGGTCGGCCAGGTGGACGCCGAGCCGTCGCCGCAGCCACTCGGCCGCCGCCGTCCGCACCTCGGCGGTACCCAGAGCGGTCGGGTAGCCGGGCGCGTTGCCGGCGCCGGCGAGCGCGGTGGCCAGCACCTCAGGGGTGTCGTCGACCGGGGTCCCGATGGACAGGTCGACGACGCCGCCGGCGTGCCGGGCGGCCTTCGCCCGCGCCGCGACGAGGGAGTCCCAGGGGAAGTCGGGCAGCTGGCCGGCCGCCGTCCCGGGGGCGACGCCCCCTGGGGGCAGGGCCGTCAGTGCCCTTCCGCCTGCGGCGGCAGGGCGGCCACCAGCGGGTGGTCCCTGCCGATCTTGCCGGTCTTGGCGGCACCACCCGGGCTGCCCAGGTCGGAGAAGAACTCCACGTTGGCGTTGTAGAAGTCCTTCCACTTGTCCGGGACGTCGTCCTCGTAGTAGATGGCCTCCACCGGGCAGACCGGCTCGCACGCCCCGCAGTCCACGCACTCGTCGGGGTGGATGTAGAGCATGCGGTCGCCCTCGTAGATGCAGTCCACCGGGCACTCGTCGATGCACGCCTTGTCGAGGACGTCGACGCAGGCCTGGGTGATGACGTAGGTCACGGTGGATCCCTCCCGGGGATGCGCAGCAGGGCTCTGGCTCGCGGGCCAGGCCGTTGTATCGCTGCTCAGTATGGCGCCTGGTGCCCGCCGCGGGCGCGACGGGTGGCCGTCGGGGAACCCGGGAGGAGGAGACCGGGTCGCGGTCCCAGGATCGCCGCATGGGACAGAGCCGCTCACCCCTGGACGTCGTCGGCCTCGAACGCGTCGCCGCCCGCGGCTGGCGCGGCACGGAGGAGGCGGCGCTGGGCGACTGGGTGCTGCGCGCCGGTGGCGGCTTCACCGGCCGGGCGAACTCGGTGCTCGTCGCGGGCGACCCGGGCCTGCCCCTGCCGGACGCCGTCGACGCCGTCGCCGGCTGGTACCGCGAGCGCGGACTGCGCCCCTGCGCCCAGCTGCCCGGCCGTCAGGCCCGGGCCGCCGACGCCGCCCTCGCCGCGGCCGGGTGGGAGCGCGACGAGGACGTCCTGGTGCTCACCGCGCCCCTGACGGCCCCCGGGGACGCCGGGGTGCCGGTCGACCTCTCCCCCACCCCGGACGACGCCTGGCTGGCCGGCTACCGGCACCGCGGCCGGCCGCTGCCCCCCACCGCCGGCGCGGTGCTGACCAACGCCGAGGACGTCGTGTTCGCGTCCGTGCGGCTGGCCCCCTCACCGGCCCCGCTGGCCGCCGTCGCGCGCGGGGTGGTCACCGACGGCTGGCTGGGCGTCTCCGCGGTGACCGTCGCCGAGCAGCACCGCCGGCGAGGTCTGGCCACCGCGGTCATGGCTGCGCTGCAGCGGTGGGCCGCCGACCGCGGCGCCCGCTGGGTCTACCTGCAGGTCACGTCGTCCAACGCCCCCGCCCGTGCCCTCTACCGCCGGGCGGGCTTCATCGAGCACCACCGGTACCACTACCGCTCCGCCGCGGCCTGAGCGACGGCGCCGCCATCACCCGGCCGACGGCGAACGCGGCGGCGACCACGCCGCAGAGCAGGAACGCCAGGTTCACCAGGCCGGCCGCCCCGCCACCGGTGACCAGCAGGTCGCCCTCGGGACGGCGGACGCTGCCCGCCACCGCGACGGTCAGCCACACCAGGGCCGGCAGTGCCGCGACGACCCGCGACCCGGTGAGCCGGTGGGCCAGCGGGACCAGCAGCAGGTTGCCGGCCACCGCCGCCACGACCGACACCGGCAGGAGGACGCCGAACACCCGCAGCGGCAGCCAGAAGACCTCGACCAGGGCGAGCTCCGCCGCCGCTGCGACCACCAGCACCCCCGCCCCGGCACGCGCCCAGGGGCTGCGGCTCATCCGGGCAGACCGGCGAACAGGTCGTCCTCCCACCCGTGGGGTGCCTCCCCGGCCGGCCCGCGCTCCCCGCGCACCAGGCGGTAGTACTCGACGCCCAGCACCTCCTGGCCCAGGTTGTTCGACAGCGCGAAGAACGGGCCGTCGACGGTGATCTGGGTGGCGTGCGCGCGCATCGCGGCGTCCTTGCGGCCGGCGTGCGACCGGCCGTCGACCGCGGCGGTGACCACGTCGTCGTCGACGGCGAAGGGGATCTCGTCGAGCTCTCCGAGCGAGTCGAACGGGGACGCCTCGCCCAGCGCCCGCATCGCCTCGATGCCCTCGCGCAGCACCGACCGCGGCATGCAGCACCAGTAGACCTTGGCGACGTCCCAGGCCTCGCCGAGGTCGGGACGGTAGGCGGGGTCGGCGGCGCGCTCCACCGCACCCATGGCGACCCGGTGGGCCTGGATGTGGTCGGGGTGGCCGTACCCGCCGTTCTCGTCGTAGGTGACGAGGACCTGCGGCCGGACCTCGCGGACGACGGCGACCGCGTGCGCGACCGCCTCGTCGAGGTCGGCGTTCCAGAAGGCCCGGGGCTTGTCGTTGGCCGCGGTGCCGATCATCCCGGAGTCGCGGTAGCGCCCCGGCCCGCCCAGGAAGCGCCAGTCGGTGACCCCGAGGGCGTCCATGGCCGCACCCAGCTCACCGATGCGGTAGCCGCCCAGCTGGTCGGCGTGGTCGGCGGCCAGCAGCTCCAGCTCCGGCACGAGCACCTCGCCCTCCTCACCCAGCGTGCAGGTGAGCAGGGTGACGTCGACACCCTCCGCGGCATAGCGGGCCATGGTGGCGCCGTTGTTGATCGTCTCGTCGTCGGGGTGGGCGTGCACCAGGAGCATGCGGCGGTCTGCGGTCACGGGAGGGCATTCTCCCCGGTCCCGCCGTCCCGCCTCTCGCGGTGTTCCGTGCGCCCCTGCGGTGGTGCAACGCCGCAGGGGCGCACGGAACGCCGCGGAGGCCTACTCGACGTCGACGGGGACGACCTCGCGGGCCTCGGCGAAGTGGCAGGCCGACGGGTGACCCTGGCCGCGGTCGACCAGCGCCGGGGCCTCCTGCGCGCAGATGTCCTGGGCCTTCCAGCAGCGGGTGCGGAAGCGGCAGCCCGAGGGCGGGTCCGCGGGGCTGGGGACGTCGCCCTGCAGCAGGATCCGGTCCTTCTGGCCGCGCAGGTGCGGCTCGTGCAGCGGCACCGAGGACAGCAGCGCCTGGGTGTAGGGGTGCGACGGCGCGGTGTAGACCTGCTCGTCGGTGCCCTCCTCGACGATGCTGCCGAGGTACATCACCGCGACCCGGTCGGAGATGTGGCGCACCACCGACAGGTCGTGGGCGATGAACAGGTAGGACAGGCCGAACTCGTCCTGCAGGTCCTCGAGCAGGTTGACCACCTGGGCCTGCACGGAGACGTCGAGGGCCGACACCGGCTCGTCGCAGACGATGATCTCCGGCCGCAGGGCCAGGGCCCGGGCGATGCCGATGCGCTGCCGCTGGCCGCCGGAGAACTGGTGCGGGTAGCGGTTGACGTAGTCGGGGTTGAGGCCGACGCGGTCCAGCAGCTCCTGGGTGCGCTGGAGCCGGCCCCGCTTCGGGGCGACGTCGGCGTGCACGGCCCAGCCCTCGGCGACGATGTCACCGACGGTCATGCGCGGGTTCAGCGACGCGTACGGGTCCTGGAAGATGATCTGGACCTCGCGGCGGTACTCCTTGAGCGCCCGGCCGCCCATCTTCGCGACGTCCCGGCCCTGGTAGAGGATCGAGCCCGCGGTGGGCCGCTCGAGGGCGACCAGCAGCTTGGACACCGTCGACTTGCCGCAACCGGACTCGCCGACCAGGCCCACGGTCTCCCCGCGGCGCATGGTCAGGTTCACGCCGTCGACGGCGCGGACGTGGCCGATGGTCCGCTTGAAGACGATGCCCTGCGTCAGCGGGAAGTGCTTCTGCAGGTCGCGGACCTCCAGCAGCGTCTCGCCGAGGGCACCGCGCCGGGAGCCGTTGGCCGCCGTGGACTCAGACACCGAGGACCTCCTCGCTGTAGTGGCACGCCGCCTCGCGGCCCGGGACGACCAGGCGCAGCGGTGGCACGTCGGTGGCGCACTCCCGGCCCGGCGCCGCGGCGGCGCCCAGCCGGCGCCGGGAGCAGCGCGGGTGGAACGGGCAGCCGCTGGGGATGGCGGCGAGGTTCGGCGGCTGGCCGGCGATCGGCAGCAGCCGGCCGCCCTTGGCCTCCACCTGCGGCACCGAGCTCATCAGGCCGTCGGTGTAGGGGTGCGCCGGGTTGGAGAAGACGTCGTCCACGGTGCCCCGCTCGACGATCCGCCCGGCGTACATGACCGCGACGTTGTCGGCGACCTCGTTGACCACACCGAGGTCGTGGGTGATGAGGATCAGGCCCATCCCGGTGTCGCGCTGCAGGTCCTTGAGCAGGTCCATGACCTGGGCCTGGACGGTGACGTCGAGGGCGGTGGTCGGCTCGTCGGCGATGAGGACCTTGGGGTCCAGGGCGATCGCCATCGCGATCATCACGCGCTGGCGCATGCCGCCGGAGAACTGGTGCGGGTAGTCGTCGACCCGCGAGGCCGCCGCCGGGATGCGCACGCGGTCCATCAGCTCGACCGCGCGCTTCTTCGCGTCCTTCTTGGACATCCCGCGGTGGGCGCGGAACATCTCGCCGATCTGGTACCCGACGCTGTACACGGGGTTCAGTGACGACAGCGCGTCCTGGAAGATCATCGAGATCCCCGGGCCGCGGACCTTGCGCTGCTCCTCCTCCGACTGCTGGAGCAGGTCGCGGCCCTCGAACCAGATGCCGCCACCGGTGATCACCGCGGGCGGGCTGTCGAGGATGCCCATGATCGCCTGGGCGGACACCGACTTGCCGGAGCCGGACTCACCGAGGATCGCGAGCGTCTCCCCCTCCGCGAGGC
Source organism: Geodermatophilus sp. SYSU D01186 (assembly GCF_054050215.1). Classification (NCBI taxonomy): domain Bacteria; kingdom Bacillati; phylum Actinomycetota; class Actinomycetes; order Geodermatophilales; family Geodermatophilaceae; genus Geodermatophilus; species Geodermatophilus sp. SYSU D01186. The sequence continues at coordinate 8,629 of NZ_JBJGYW010000050.1, forward strand.
GGTAGCTGACGCCGTTGACCGCGTTGACCACGCCGGAGCGCGTGCGGAACTCGACGTGCAGGTCGTCGACCTCGAGGACGGTGTCGCCGGTGCCCGGTGCTGCGGCGGTGGGCGGGGAGAGGTCGGGTCGGGTCATGCGCGCTGCCTCGGGTCGAGGGCGTCGCGCAGGGCGTCGCCCATCATGATGAACGCCATCACGGTCAGGGTCAGGACGATGCTGGGGAACAGCACCAGGTGCGGCGCGGTCCGCAGCAGCGACTGACCGGCCTCGATCTGCAGCCCCCAGGAGATGGCCGGACGCTGCAGGCCGACCCCCAGGAAGGTCAGCGTCGCCTCCGCGGCGATGAGCACGCCGATGGTGATCGTCGTGTAGACCAGCACCGGCGCGATCGCGTTGGGCAGGATGTGCCGCACCAGGATGCGCCCGTTGGACGCCCCCATCGCGCGGGCCGCCGCGACGTAGTCCGAGCTCTTCACGGCGATCACCTGCGAGCGCACCAGCCGCATCGCCGTCATCCACCCGAACAGCGCCAGCGCGATGGCCACGGCGGTCACTCCCCGGCCGAGGACGCCGGTCCGGAGGACGACGAGGGCGCCGAGCACCAGTGGCAGCGCGTAGAAGATGTCGGTGATCCGGGACAGCAGGCTGTCGGTGAGGCCGCCGTAGAACCCCGAGATCGCCCCGACGACGACGCCCAGCACCAGCACGACGACGACCGCGAGCACGCCGATGATCAGCGAGTTGCGGGCGCCGTAGACGACGTTGGCCAGGTAGTCACAGCCCTGCTGGTCGAAGCCGAACCAGTGGTCGGCCGACGGCTTCTGCTGGCTGTTGGACAGGTTGCACGCCCGCGGGTCCGCCCCGCGCGCGAACACCTGCGGCAGCAGCGCCATCGCCAGGAAGAGCAGCATCAGCAGGGCGCCGATCCAGAACAGCGGATTGCGCTTGAGGTCCTTCCAGGCGTCGCTCCACAGACTGTTCTGCCGGGCGTCGGTGGCGTCGATCGACGGGCTGGCCAGGCCGGTGGTGGTGCCGGCCTCCACCTCGTCGTGGCGCAGGTCGGCCTGCTGCTGGTCAGTCATAGCGGATCCTCGGGTCGAGGACGGCGTAGAGCACGTCGACGACCAGGTTGAAGAAGATGAAGAAGAACACCATCAGCGTGACGATGCCGACGACGACGGCACCCTCCTGGGCGCGGACGGCGTCGAAGATGGCGCGGCCGATCCCGGGCAGGTTGAACACCGACTCGGTGACGATCGCCCCGCCCATCAGCGTGCCGATGTCGGCGCCGATGAAGGTCACGACCGGGATCAGACTGTTGCGCAGGGTGTGCCGGACGATCACCGTCCGCCGGGGCAGACCCTTGGCCTTCGCCGTCCGCACGTAGTCGGCGCGCATGTTCTCCGCGACGCTCGTCCGGGTCAGCCGGGCCACGTAGGCCAGCGAGCCGGCGGCGAGCACCAGGCCCGGCAGCAGGAAGCTGTACCAGCCCTCCCCGATGCCGGAGATCGGGAACCAGCCCAGTTGCAGACCGAAGGTGAACTGGGCGACGAAGGCGAGCACGAGGATCGGGACGGACACGACGATCGTGCTGGAGACCAGCACGACGTTGTCCAGGAACCCGTTGCGCCGGATGCCGGCGAGCACGCCGGCGATGATGCCGATGACGGCCTCGAACAGGATCGCGACGATGGCCAGCTGGATGGTGACCGGCAGCCGCTGCTCGATCGTGTCGAGCACCTCGCGGCCGCGGAAGTCGGTGCCGAAGTCGCCCTGCAGCAGGTCACCGACGTACTTGGCGTACTGGATGACCAGGGGGTCGTCCAGGTTGTACTCGTCCCGCAGCTGGGCGACGACGGCCGGAGCCAGCGGGCGGTCCCCACCGAGGGCCCGGATCGGGTCGCCCGGGAGGGCGTAGACCATCGCGAAGATCAGGAACGAGGCCCCGATCAGGACCGGGATGGTGAGCAACAGTCGGCGCGCGACGTAGCGGCCCATGTTCCCCCTCGGGTGTGTGCGCCGGACACAGGTGCGTCCGGCGCCGGTTCCATCGTGCCCGGTACGCGGGGCACGCGCGCCGCCGGGGGCGACCGTCCAGGATCGGACGGCGCCCCCGGCGGGTGGTGCGGGTCCTGCTAGGGGGTCGTCAGGAGACGACCTCGACGGCGGCGGCGTCGATGCGGCCGAAGGCGTCGATGACCACGTTGTCGACGTTCTCCGAGTGCGCACCCTGGTTCAGCCGGTAGAACAGCGGGGCCGAGGGGAGGTCGGCGATGAGGACGTCCTCCGCCGCCTGGTAGGCGGCCACGGCCTCGTCGTCCGACGCGGCCGCGTTGCCCTGCTGCAGCAGCTGGTCGAACTGCGGGTTGCTGTAGAAGGTGTAGTTCGAGCCGGCCGGCGGCAGCGCGGCGGAGGAGTACAGCGGGCCGAGGAAGTTCTCGGCGACCGGGTAGTCCATGATCCACGCGTCGCGGAACGGCCCGGTCATCCCCTGCTCGTCCTTCAGCGGCAGGAACTCCGCCTGGGGCAGGTCGCCGCGCAGCTGGTACTCGACGCCCAGGTTCTCGCGCAGCTGGTTGCCGACGGCCTCCATCCAGGCGTCGTGGCCGGCACCGGCGTTGAACCAGAGGTCCACCGGCTGGGTGCGGTCGAAGCCGGCGGCGTCGAGCAGGCTGTTGGCCTCGTCGACGTTGAGCTCACAGGCCTCGCAGGCGCCCTCGCGGTAGCCGGGGACGACCGGGCTGATGAAGGACGTCGCCGGGGTGCGGGTGCCGTTGAAGATGGCGTCGCTGATCGCCTGACGGTCGATCGCCATCGAGAAGGCCTTGCGCACGTTCGGGTCGGCGAAGCGCTGGTCGTAGGTCGGGAAGCCCAGCGAGGTGATGTCACCCTGCGCGGTCTCGATGTAGCGGTCCCCGAACTCCGACTCGGCCGACGCGATGGCGTCCGGCGGGAGGGTGTCCATGATGTCGAGCGAGCCGCCCTGCAGGTCGGTGTAGGCGGTGTCCTGCTCGACGTAGACCCGGTACTCGACGGACTCGGCCTTGGCCGGCTCGTCGCCGGCGAAGTCGTCGTAGCGGGTCAGGGTGATGCCCTGGCCGGGGACGAAGGGCTCCTCGGCCTGGAACGGGCCGTTGCCGACCGGCTGCTCGCCGAAGGCCTCGGGGTCGTCGAAGAACGACGGGGGCAGCGGGAAGAAGGCGGTGTAGCCGACGGTGGTCGGCCACTGGGCGTACGGCGCGGCGAGCTGGACCTCGAAGGTCAGGTCGTCGACGACGCGCAGGCCGCTCATCTCGGTGGCCGCGGGGTCGCCGCCGGTCTCGGGGGCCTGCAGCTCGTCGTAGCCCACGATGTTGGCGAAGAAGTACGAGTTGCCCTGCGCGTTCGGGCTGTACGCGGTGTAGTTCCACGCGTCGACGAAGGACTGCGCGTTGACCGGCGAGCCGTCGTGGAAGGTCCAGCCGTCGTTGAGCTTGACGGTCCAGGTGGTCTGGTCGTCGGACTCGATGGACTCGGCGACACCGGTGAAGGCGGCCTCGTTCGTCTCGGGGTCGTACTGCACCAGACCGGTGAACAGCGAGTCGAGGACCTGGCCGCCCTCGGTCTCGTTGGTGTTCCCCGGCATCAGCGGGTTCTCCGGCTCACCGATGTAGATGCTGAAGCTGCCGCCGTCGGCGCTCGAGCCCGAGCTGCCTTCGTCGTCGCCGCCACCGCCGCAGGCGGACAGCAGCATCGCGCCGGACAGGCCGGTCGCGATGAGCGCAGCAGAGCGCTTGCTCAACTTCACGTGCAATGCCTCCCTCGTCCCGCGGTGCGGGGGGAATGGACTGGTTCTCCCAGGTCGCCGACGCGATCAGCGGGGCAGCTGGGGGACGCGCGGACAGGTACCGGAGTGTGGCCGGTACGTCGGGCGACCCTAGGCGGGCCCCGCGAAGAGCGTCCACGACCGACACCTACTTGTGACCTCGGCTCAGGATCTCACAGGGCGGAATCACGCTTGCAGTCGACGTCAGCCCCGTGCCTCCGCAGGAGTTCCGGCGCCGGTCCCGCTGTGCCGCAGGACTTCCGCCGTCCCCCTGCGCGGGTGTGGATTCCGCCCGGTGCGGGTACGGGCTTCCGGGACCGACGAGAGGAGTCCGGTATGAGCGGCGTGGACAAGATGAAGAACAAGGCCGAGGAGCTGTCCGGCAGGGGCAAGGAAGCCGTCGGCGACGCCACCAACGACCCCGACCTGAAGGCCGAGGGTCGGGCCGACCAGGCCTCCGGCAACCTCAAGCAGGCCGGCGAGAAGGTCAAGGACGTCTTCAAGTAACCCCTCAGCACACCGCGCGGACGCCGCCCCGGACCCCGGGTCGGCGTCCGCGTCGCGTCGTGGGGCGGTCAGAGGCGGGCGAGCAACGCCCGGACGGCGGGCAGCAGGGGCCGGTCGGCCGGGATCCACTCCAGGGCCTCCAGCTCGTCGGCCGTGAGCCAGCGCAGCTCGGCGTGCTCGTGTGCGGTCAGCTCGCCGCCGTCGGCGATCCGGGCCCACCACACCCGCAGCGTCGAGGCGCCGGGCAGGCCACCGGCGACGACACCGTCGAGCACCACCTCACCGAGGAACGCCTGAGGGACGACGACCGCGCCGAGCTCCTCGCGGATCTCGCGCACGAGCGCCGCCAGGTCGTCCTCCCCCGGCTCCACCTTGCCGCCGGGGAACTCCCAGCACCCGTCGTACGGACCGCCCGAGCGCTGCGCCACGAGCACGCGGTCGCCGTCGACCAGCGCGGCGCCCACCACCTGGACGACGTCGAGGGCCCGCCGGGCGGCCGCGGCGGCGTAGGCGTCGAGGTGCGCCTGCATCGCGCGCAGCACCCGCCGGCGCAGGACGCGGTCGAGGAGACGGCCGAGCGGACCCGGCAGCGAGGTGGCCCAGTCGACCTGCTCGTCGACCAGCGTGCCGGCGCCGGTGGCCGAGAACCGCCGCGAGTGGGTGAGCCAGCGCCAGCCCGGGCCGCGGCCGACGGCGTACACGTCGCGGACCGGGCGGACGGAGACGACCTCCTCCAGCGGCACCGGCCAGGGGCGGCCCAGGGAGCGGGCGACGTCGAACGCCACGGTCAGCGGCGCCTCCACCACAGTGGTGAAACGCAGCTGTGACACCGGCCCACCTTCCCAGACCACGGCAGGATGGCCCTGCAGGACTCGGCAGTAGGGAACCCTGCAGAACTCGGCAGAAGGGAACACTGTGCGCATCACCGCCCGGGTCGACTACGCCGTCCGAGCCGCCGTCGAGCTGGCCGCGGCTGCCCCCGACGCCCTCACCTGCGACCGCATCGCGACGGCCCAGAACATCCCGTCCCGCTTCCTGCAGTCCATCCTCGGCGACCTCCAGCACGCCCGGCTGGTCACCAGCCAGCGCGGCCGCGAGGGCGGCTACCGGCTGGCCCTGCCCCCCGAGGAGGTGTCGGTCGCGCGGGTCATGCGGGTGGAGCAGGGTTTCCTCGCCGAGGTCCACGGCCAGCGCCCGGAGGACGTCGAGTACCCCGGTGCCGCCCAGTGCCTGGCCTCGGTCTGGGTGGCCGCCCGCGAGGCCTACCGCCGGGTGCTGGAGGAGGTCACCCTCGCCGACGTCGTCGCGGGGAAGCTGCCCGGACCGGTCGCCGAGCTCACCGCCCTGGAGGAGGCGTGGCGCTCCTTCAGCGAGCCGCCCGGCGAGTAGCTCCCGGCCGGGTCGCCGTCCCCACCGGGGCCTGCGGGAGACTGGCGGCATGTCAGCTGCGCACCGCCGGGGCGTCACCGTCTTCCTGACCGGGCTGTCCGGCGCGGGGAAGTCCACGATCGCCGACGCGCTCGTCGCGTCGCTCGAGGCCGAGGGGCGGCCGGTGACCGTCCTGGACGGCGACGTCGTGCGCACCCACCTGTCCAGCGAGCTCTCCTTCTCCCGCGAGGACCGCGACCTCAACATCCGGCGCATCGGGTTCGTCGCCGGCGAGGTGGTCAAGCACGGCGGCACCGTCGTCGTCGCCGCGATCGCGCCGTACGAGAAGGCCCGCGAGGAGGCCCGGGCGCTGGTCGAGCAGCAGGGCCGCTTCGTGCTGGTGCACCTGTCCACGCCGCTGGAGGTCTGCGAGGGGCGCGACGTGAAGGGCCTCTACGCACGGGCGCGGGCCGGGCAGATCCCCGGCTTCACCGGCATCGACGACCCCTACGAGCCCCCCGCCCGGGCGGAGCTGGTCATCGACACGTCGGTCACCCCGCTGGAGGAGTCCGTCGCCCGCATCCGCGCGGCGATGGCGTGAGGACCCCGTCCTCCCCACCCTTCGCAAGCTCAGGGCGGGCCCCGGGACGGGGCCACGCGATGCAATCTGAGTCACACTCCGCCACTCCTCCTGGATGTGGGACCATGGGGGGCGTGACCGAACGCGGACTGCTCCTCGTCGCGCGCCGTCACATCGATCTGGCGCTGGTGAGCAGCGCGGTCTGTCGCCCCGCGCGCTGACACCCGGTTCCCTGCGCAGCATCCGCTGCGCCCTCCGATCTGCCAGCGCCCTCCCCGCCCCGGTCCCGGCGCCGGACGGGACGGCGCAGAAGGAAGTGCCCTCGTGACTGCCTCCCCCGGAACGGGCCCCGCCCGCACCAGCAACCGGCCCCAGCGTGCCCAGGGCCAGTGGGCGCTCGGCTACCGGGAGCCGCTGAACCCGAACGAGCGGATGAAGCGGGACGCCGACGGCCTCACCGTCCGCCAGCGGATCCTCGACATCTACGCGGCGACCGGCTTCGACGGCATCGACGCCGGCGACCTGCGCGGCCGGATGCGCTGGATGGGCCTCTACACCCAGCGGGCCCAGGGCATCCCCGGCGGCAAGACCGCCGTCCTCGAGCCCGAGGAGCTCGAGGACTCCTACTTCATGATGCGGGTGCGCACCGACGGCGGGTCGCTGACCAGCGCGCAGCTGCGGACCATCGGCGGCATCAGCACCGAGTTCGGCCGCGACGTCGCCGACGTCACCGACCGGCAGAACATCCAGTACCACTGGATCCGCATCGAGGACGTGCCGGAGATCTGGCGGCGGCTCGAGGCGGTCGGCCTCACCACGACCGAGGCCTGCGGCGACACCCCGCGCGGCATGCTCAACTGCCCGCTGGCCGGCGTCCTCGAGGACGAGGTCCTCGACGCCAGCGACGTGATGGCGCAGACGGTGGCCAAGTACGTCGGCAGCCCCGAGTTCAGCAACCTGCCGCGCAAGTGGAAGACGTCCATGTCCGGGTGCGTCGACCACTGCACCGAGCCGGAGATCGACGACGTCTCCTTCGTCGGCGTGCGCAACGAGGCCGGCGAGGCCGGCTTCGACCTGTGGGTCGGCGGCGGGCTGTCGACCAACCCGATGTTCGCCCAGCGGGTCGGCGTCTTCGTCCGCCCCGACCAGGTGACCGACGTGTGGGCGGCCTGCACCTCGATCTTCCGCGACTACGGCTACCGCCGGCAGCGCAACCGCGCCCGCGTCAAGTTCCTGATGGCCGACTGGGGCCCGGAGAAGTTCCGGCAGGTGCTCGAGGAGGAGTACCTCCACCAGCCGCTGCCCGACGGCCCGGCGGCCGCGCCGCCGAAGCACGAGCAGCGCGACCACGTCGGCGTCGCCCGGCAGAAGGACGGCGCCAACGCCGTCGGGTTCGCCCTGCGCACGGGCCGGATCACCGGCACCCTGCTGACCCGGATCGCCGACCTCGCCGACGAGTACGGGCAGGGCCGGACCCGGACGACCACCCAGCAGAAGATGGTCATCCTCGACGTCCCCGACGAGCGGGTCGAGGACCTGGTCTCCGCGCTGGCCGAGCACGACCTGCTGGTGCGCCCGAGCGCCTTCCGCCGCGGCACCATGGCCTGCACCGGCCTGGAGTTCTGCAAGCTCGCGATCGTCGAGACCAAGCAGCACGCGCAGGACCTCTACGCGGAGCTGGAGAAGCGGCTGCCGGACTTCGACGAGCCGATCGGCATCAACGTCAACGGCTGCCCGAACAGCTGCGCCCGCTTCCAGACCGCCGACATCGGCTTCAAGGGCTCGATGGTGCGCGACGACTCCGGCGAGATGGTGGAGGGCTTCCAGGTGCACCTGGGCGGGCACCTCGGCACCGAGGCCGCCTTCGGCCGCAAGTTCCGCGGTCACAAGGTGACCAAGGCCGAGACCGCCGACTACTGCGAGCGGGTGCTGCGCGGCTACCTCGAGCGGCGCGAGCCGGGCGAGCGCTTCGCGGCCTACGTCGCCCGCGCCGAGGAAGCCTGGCTGCTCTGACATGGAGGAGGAGCCGACAGGGGGAAGGACCCGGCAGCTGCCGGTGTTCTTCTGCCCGTACTGCGGGGACGAGGAGCTGACCCCGCACGGGGACGACGCCTCGTGGCACTGCGCCGCGTGCCTGCGGACCTTCACCGTCCGGCTGACCGGGACTGGAGTGCGCCACCCATGACGACCGCGATCGCCGCCACCCCCGAGCTCGCCGCGGAGGCCGACGCCCGGTTCGAGGGCATCGCCGACCCCGTCGAGCAGGCCCTCGCCGCGCTGCGGTGGGCCGGCGAGACCTTCGGCGACGACTTCGCGATCACGTCGTCCATGGCCGACGGGCTCCTGGCCCACCTGGCGAGCCGGGCGGTCCCGGGCGTGCACGTGGTGTTCCTCGACACCGGGTACCACTTCGCCGAGACCATCGGCACGCGCGACTGGATCAGCGGCGTCCTGCCGATCACCCTGGTGAACGTGCAGCCGCCGCAGACGGTCGCCGAGCAGGACGCCGCGTACGGCCCCGAGCTGCACCAGCGCGACCCCGACCTGTGCTGCTCGCTGCGCAAGGTGCAGCCGCTGGCGCAGGCGCTGGCCGGCTACACGGCGTGGGGCTCGGGCGTGCGCCGCGACGAGGCGGCCACCCGTGCGGGCACCAGGGTCGTCGACTGGGACGCCAAGCGCGGCATGGTGAAGGTCAACCCGCTCGCCGCCTGGACCCAGGACGACGTCGACGCCTACATCGCCGAGCACCAGGTGCCGGTCAACCCCCTGCAGGACATCGGGTACGCCTCGATCGGCTGCGCGCCGTGCACCCGCCCGGTGGCCCCGGGCGAGGACCCGCGTGCCGGCCGCTGGGCCGGCCGCGGCAAGACCGAGTGCGGCCTGCACCTGTAGAAGCACCTCGTCCACCCCACGCCACGCTCCGCCGCGGGCCCCTGGGACGAGGCCGTTCCAGCACGGCAGGATGGGCGCCGTGCCCCCACCGCCGCGCCTGTCCCCCGACGAGCTCGCCGCCGCTCTCTCCGGACTGCCGCTGTGGTCGGGGGACGGCGACGGGCTGCGCCGCAGCGTCGAGCTCCCGGGGTTCCCGGACGCCGTCGCCGCGCTCGTGCGCATCGGCTTCGTCGCCGAGGAGATGGACCACCACCCCGACGTCGACCTGCGCTGGCGCACCCTGCACCTGACGCTGGTCACCCACTCCGCGCGCGGGGTGACCGAGCTCGACGTCGAGCTGGCCCGGCGGGTCGACGCGCTGTTCCCCGGCTGAACCTCACGGCAGCGGGCAGAACAGGTCCACCGAGTACCCGTCCGGGTCGGCCACCGTCGCGTAGCGCTGGCCCCACGGCGCGTCCCACGGCGGGGTGACCACCCGGTGGCCGGCGCCGGCGACCCGGGCGGCCACGTCGTCCACCTCGCCCGGGGAGCCGTACAGCAGCGCGAACCCGGAGACGTTGGAACGCGAAGCCCAGGAGCTGGTAGAAGGCGACGGCCCGGGACAGGTCGGTGGCGCTCACGGCCACGGCGGCGATCTCCATGGGGCAGCTCTACACGCGCCGACCGACGAGAGACGGCGCGGGGACCACTGGTCGGGAGTGGTCCCCGCGCCGCGCTCGGCGCAGCCCGGCCGGCTCAGCTGCCGACCCGGCCGCCGTCCTGCCGGTAGACGACGGCCACGCTGGGCCGCGGGAACGGCCGCCGCGTCGACCGGTCCGGCCACGTGCTCGCCGGGGTGTCCAGCGTCGACCCGGTGATCTCGCCGGGGTGCTGGACCGACACGAACACCGACTTCGCGTCCCGGCTGATCAGCGGGCCACTGCACTCGGCACCGAGGGGCACGGTCAGGAACGCCTTGAGGTGCCCGCGCTCCCGCCCGGCGGTCGGCACGGCGAAGAGCCCGTCGTTGGTGCCGCCGACGGTGCCGTCGGCCTGGTTCACCCTCGACAGCACGGTGCCGTCGGTGGAGATCCACAGGTTGCCGGCGGGGTCGAACTCCAGGTTGTCCGGGCAGGAGATCGCGCTGACCCGGGACGGGTCGAAGCCGGCGAAGTACGTCCCCGGCTTCCCGGGGTCACCGGCGACGAGGAAGACGCGCCACGCGAAGGTGTCGCCCGCGATCCCGTTCGTCTCCTGCCACTCGATGACGTGGCCGTTGCGGTTGCCCGGCTGCTCGTCGTACGTCCCCTTGGCGGCGTCGAAGGCGAACGACCGCGCGACCGGGTTGGCCTCGTCGGCCGTCGTGCGGTTGGAGTTGTTGGTCAGGGCCACGTAGACCAGCCCGTTGACCGGGTTGACCTGGACGTCCTCGGGCCGGTCCATCTTCGTCGGCACCTGGGCGGGGTCGACCACGGTCTCCGGGGTGACGAGGTCGCCGTTGGCGTCCAGTGCCTTGCCGAGCCGGTCGGCGGCGAGCCGGGTGAAGGTGAGCACCCAGGCGACGTCCTTGCCGGGGACCATCGACCGCCCGTCCCGGACCAGCGGGATCCACCGGCCGGTGCCGTCGAACCCGCCGTCGGGCGGGAGGCTCCCGCTCCCGTCGATCGCCCCGGAGTCGCCGGTGAAGCGGGCGACGTAGAGATCGCCGTCCTCGAGCAGCGTCAGGTTGTGGGCGCGGGCGGCCCGGCTGTCACCGGCGCGGTACCGCTTCCTCGAGACGAACTTGTAGATGTAGTCGAACCGCTCGTCGTCGCCGGAGTAGGCGACCACGCGGCCGTCCTCGGCGATCTGCACGTTGGCGCCCTCGTGCTTGAACCGGCCGAGTGCGGTGCGCTTCCTCGGCGTGGAGTCCGGGTCGTAGGGGTCGACCTCCACCACCCAGCCGAAGCGGTTCGGCTCGTTGGGCTCCCGGCTGACGTCGAAGCGGGGGTCGACGAGGTCCCAGCGGCGGCCGGCGGGCTTGTCGGGGGTGATGCCGTAGCGGCGCAGGCGCGGCTCGGCGGCGCTCTCGGTCACCGCGGTGACCGCGCCGAAGTACTGGTTGAAGTTCTCCTCGCCGTGCAGCGTCGTGCCCCACGGCGTCATGCCCCCGGCGCAGTTGTTGAGCGTGCCGAGGACGCGCCGCCCGGTGGGGTCCGCCGAGGTCCTCAGGTACTCCGACCCGGCGGCGGGCCCGGTGAGCTCCATCGGGGTCACCGCGGTGACCCGCCGGTTGCGGTCCCCGTTGCGGACCGGCCGGAACTCGCCGGTCCGCCCGTGCCGCTCGACCTCCACCACGGAGATCCCGTGCGCCATCATCGCGATGCGCTTCTGCACCTCGTCGGTCGGCGCGGACTCACTGGCGACCCCGGTGAACATCAGCTGCTCGTTGGTGTACTCGTGGTTGACGACCAGCAGGAACCGGTTCCCGTCGTCGCCGTCCAGCGGCAGGAAGCCGATGTAGTCGCAGTTGTAGCCGAACTGCCGGGCCTGGGCCTCGGGCGTCTGGGCGTCGACGTCGAAGTCAGGCGCGCCCTTCTCGACCGGGTCGCCCCAGCGCATGACCACGGCGTAGCCGTAGCCGGCCGGGACGACGAGCTCGTCCTCGAGGTTCTGCTGCACCGGCTCGAAGGTCAGGGCACCGCCACCCCGGGTCCCCTGCCGGCCGGGCGCGGCCGCCGCCGGCTCGGGGAACAGCGGGGCCGCCGCCACGACCAGGGCACCCGTCCCGGCCACCTTGAGCAGGTCCCGGCGGCTGATGGCGGTCCGGACGACGGACTCGAACGTCGGGTTGTCGGTCTGGTTGGGCACCGCCGCGTCACAGGCGTTGCCGCACTTGTAGTGGCAGGTGGCGTGACTGCGGCTGCCGTGACGGACGGAGTCCAGCAGCGGCAGGAAGAGACGGCGGCGGGCGTCGGACGTGTCCGGCATCGGGGTCCTCGGGCTCTTGTGGGCGGCGACCCCCGGACGGTATGGAGCCGGGACGTCCGCACGGTGGCCTCCGGGCGAGCACTCCGTGAAGGAGCAGGACACCCGCCGTTCACGTCGGTCCGGTACGGGGTCAGCCCTCCACGGGCAGCACCAGCAGCCGCAGCAGCCGGTCGGCCTCGGCGTCAGGGTCCGCGGTGAGGCCGGTGTGCACCGGCCCGGCCTGGACCACCGTGCTGCGCGGCGCGGTCAGCCAGCGGAACCGCGCCCCCAGGGCCTCCCGGCCGGCGGCGCCCACCACCGGGTCGGCCGCGCACACGTCGGCGGCCACCTGCAGGGCGCGGCGGATCGCGTCGGCGTCCGCGGTCGGGTCCAGCGCGTGCAGCCGCTCGACGTCGAGGTGCACCCGCGAGCCGAGGTAGTCCCGCTGCCGGCAGTAGACGAGGACGCCGGCGTTCAGCGACTCCCCCCGCTCCACCCGCGGCACCACCCGCAGGACGGCGTACTCGAAGGTGTCCCGGCTCATCGCTGGGTGATCCCCTCGGGCGGTGGCGGCCCCAACCACGACGGGCGGTTCTCCCCCACCGTCCGGCGGCGGCGGGTGCCACCGGCGGCCGCGGTGGCCAGCAGCGGCGGCAGCCAGGCGTCGCGCGCGGCCAGCCGGGACAGCAGCTGGTCGGCGTAGCGGGCGCGGACCGCGTCCGGCGCCTCGGCGGGCGAGGGGCCCTCGAGCCACTCGTCGGGCACCTGGGCCAGCACGCCGGCGAGCAGCTCGGCGGTCACCCGCGGCCCGAGGGCGGCGTCGGCGGCCCGCACGTCGGGCGAGCAGTCGACCAGCGCGTGCTGGCCGGCGTCGTAGGGCCGGGCGACCGCGGCGGCGGCACCGGGCCAGTGGTGGTGGAAGGTCAGCGCCGCGCCGTGGTCGATCAGCTGCAGCCGGCCGTGCCAGAACAGCATGTTCGGGTTGCGCCAGGACCGGTCCACGTTGCCGATGAGGGCGTCGAACCACAGCACCCGGCCGGCCGGCTCCGGCTCCACCGACGCGACCCCGGCCTCGAAGTCCAGGGCGCCGGGCAGGTAGTCCAGCCCCAGGTTGCGCCCGGCGGAGCGCTGCAGCAGCTCCTGCACCTCGGGGTCCGGCTCGCCGACGGCCAGCTCGGGTGCGACGTCGACGGTGACCAGCGCGGGCACCGGCAGCGACAGCGCCCGGGCCAGCTCGCCGCACACGACCTCGGCGACGAGGACCTTCACGCCCTGCCCGGCGGCCCGCCACTTGACCACGTAGGTGCCGAGGTCGTCGGCCTCCATGAGCCCCGGCAGCGAGCCACCCTCGCGCAGCGGGGTGACGTAGCGGGTGGCGGTGACGGCGGGCAGCACAGTGGCCGCGACCCTACCGGCGGTCCCGCCGGGGAGACTGCACGGCGTGGCACTCCTCCGCGCGACCGACCCCGCCGCCCTGGCCGCCGCGCCGTTCACCTATCCCGACGTGGGCGCCACGCGGGACGCCGCGCTGCCCGCCGGCTACGACCACGTCGAGCGCTCGGTCGTGGTGGGCCGCGGCGACGCGGTGTTCGAGCGGGCCGTCGCGGCGGTGTTCGACTGGCGGGCGCAGCGCGGCGTGGGCCTGCGGGTGCGGGCCACCGGACCGGCGTCCGAGCCCGGCACCGTCGTCGTCCTCACCGCCGGCCGGCCCCGCCTGGGCTACGACATCCCCTGCCGGGTGGTGTGGGCGCAGACGGTCGGCGACGAGCGCGGCTTCGCCTACGGCACCCTGCCCGGGCACCCGGAGAGCGGGGAGGAGGCCTTCCTCGTCCGGCGCGAGCCCGGCGGCGACGTCGTCTTCAGCCTGCGGGTGTTCGCCCGGCTGGCCTCACCGCTGGCCCGCCTCGGCGGCCCGGTCAGCACGGTGGTCCAGCGGCTGGCCACCGCGCGGTACCTGTCGGCGATCCGGGCGGCCGCCCGGGGCTAGACGAGTAAGTCCGAAGCCGGTCAGTGGTCGTAGGCGATCAGTGACCGGGTGATCGGCTGGGCGGTGGCTCGGTTGTGCCAGATGGCGGCGGTGAGCGCCAGGATCCGCTGGGCGACTCGGGTG
>NZ_JBJGYW010000051.1:0-21540 GCF_054050215.1 Geodermatophilus sp. SYSU D01186
GTTAGCGTGGGACACGAGACCTCCGAGCATTCGGGCGTGGCGTCAGCACCCACACCTTCGCTCGGAGGTCTCCTCGTTGGATCAGGCCTCGGCGCCGTCAACAACGCTCATGGGCAGTACAGCTAGGTGCCCGGCCTCGGCTGGGCCGGCGCGGGCAGGCCCGGCGTCCGCTGGTCCGGATCCCAGGCGGTGCCGAGGGCCTGGTCGGCGGTGGGCACGCGGGTCGGCGTCCCCCCGGCCCGGCGGACCGCCTCGGCGAAGTGGACGGCGTCGATGGTCGCCGCCCCGCCGGGGTCGTTGTTGAAGTACACGAGGACGTCGTCGTCCGGGCCCCAGGTGGCGGCCAGGCGGTCGGCCCACAGCTGCAGCGTGCCGGGCCGGTAGCGCCAGTCCTCCACGCCGGTGTGGAACCGCAGGTACCCCCAGTCGGTGGTGCGCCACAGCGGCGTCACCGGCTGCTCGTCTCGGTCGGCCCAGCACAGCGCGGCCCCGTAGCGCTCCAGGAGGGCACGGACCTCGTCGGTCCACCAGCTGTCGTGCCGCGGCTCGACGGCGACCCGCGTGCCGGCGGGGAACTGCGCGAGGCACTCCCGCAGCAGGTCGGGGTCGGCCCTCAGCGTGGGCGGCAGCTGCAGCAGGACCGTGTCCAGGCGGTGCTCCAGGCCCTCGGCGCGGGCCATCAGCCGGGCCACCGGCTCCTCCGGCTCGCGCAGTCGCTTGACGTGGGTGAGGAACCGGCTGGCCTTGACCGCCCACCGGAAGTCCGGCGGGGTGCGCTCCCGCCAGGCGACGAAGGTGGCGTGCTCGGGCAGCCGGTAGAAGGCGTTGTTGCTCTCCACCGTCGCGAAGAACTCGGCGTAGTGCTCCAGCCACAGGCGCTGGGGCAGCTTCGGCGGGTAGAAGCGCCCACGCCAGTCGCGGTACTGCCAGCCCGACGTCCCGATGACCACCGCCACGGACAGCCGCCTACCCTGCGCGGTCATGGCCGACGCACCCGCCCGTCTCAAGGACCTCTGCCTCGACGCCCGCGACCACCAGGCCCAGGCCGACTGGTGGTGTGCCGCCCTGGGCTACGTGCGGCTGGCCGACCTCCAGCCCGGGGACTACCGGTCGCCGCGGCCCCCGGAGTGGCCGGTGCCCATCGCCGACCCCACCGGCGCGGGGCCGGTCATCTGGCTCAACCCGGTGCCCGAGGCGAAGACGGTCAAGAACCGCATGCACCTGGACGTCGTCGGCGACACCGCCGCCCTCGTGGCCGCCGGCGCCACCCTGCTGCGGGCCAAGGACGACGAGGTCGCGTGGGACGTGCTCGCCGACCCGGAGGGCAACGAGTTCTGCTGCTTCGCCGCGGAAGGCTGAGGCCCCCTCCGCGAGATCGGCGATCTCGTGGCGATCAGCCCCACCGGACCCACGAGATCGGCGATCTCGTGGGTTCCACAGGCGGTCCGGAACGCCGACAGGGGCGGCCCGCCGAAGCGGACCGCCCCTGCCGGGCAGTGCTGGTACTACGCGAGGGCGGGACTCAGAAGTCCATGCCGCCCATGCCGCCGTCGGCGCCCGGCATGGCCGGAGCGGCCTTCTCCGGCTTGTCGGCGATGACGGCCTCGGTGGTGAGGAAGAGCGCCGCGATGGAGGCGGCGTTCTGCAGCGCCGAGCGGGTCACCTTGGCGGGGTCGATGATCCCGTTGGCGACCAGGTCCACGTACTCGCCGGAGGCGGCGTTGAGGCCCCAGCCGGTGTCGGAGTTGCGCACCTTCTCCGCGACGACGCCACCCTCGAGGCCGGCGTTGACGGCGATCTGCTTCAGCGGCGCCTCGAGCGCGACGCGCACGATGTTGGCACCGGTGGCCTCGTCACCCTCGAGCTCGAGCTTGTCGAACGCGACGGCGGTGGCCTGCGCCAGGGCGACGCCACCACCGGCGACGATGCCCTCCTCGACGGCGGCCTTGGCGTTGCGCACCGCGTCCTCGATGCGGTGCTTGCGCTCCTTGAGCTCGACCTCGGTCGCGGCACCGGCCTTGATGACGGCGACGCCACCGGCCAGCTTGGCCAGGCGCTCCTGCAGCTTCTCGCGGTCGTAGTCGGAGTCCGACTTCTCGATCTCGGCGCGGATCTGGTTGACCCGGCCGGCGATCTGGTCGCTGTCGCCGGCGCCCTCGACGATCGTCGTCTCGTCCTTGGTGACGACGACCTTGCGGGCGCGGCCCAGCAGCTCGGTGCCGGCGGACTCCAGCTTGAGGCCGACCTCCTCGCTGATGACCTGGCCCCCGGTGAGGATGGCGATGTCGGTCAGCATGGCCTTGCGGCGGTCACCGAAGCCGGGGGCCTTCACCGCGAGGGACTTGAAGGTGCCGCGGATCTTGTTGACCACCAGGGTCGCCAGGGCCTCGCCCTCGACGTCCTCGGCGATGATCGCCAGCGGCTTGCCCGACTGCATGACCTTCTCCAGCAGCGGGAGCAGGTCCTTCACCGAGCTGATCTTGCTGTTGACGACGAGCACGTACGGGTCGTCGAGGACGGCCTCCATGCGCTCGGCGTCGGTGACGAAGTAGGGCGAGATGTAGCCCTTGTCGAAGCGCATGCCCTCGGTGAGCTCGAGCTCGAGCCCGAAGGTGTTGCTCTCCTCGACGGTGATGACGCCTTCCTTGCCGACCTTGTCCATCGCCTCGGCGATGAGCTCGCCGATGGCCGGGTCAGCGGCGGAGATCGACGCGGTGGCGGCGATCTGCTCCTTGGTCTCGACGTCCTTGGCGGTCGAGAGGAGGTACTCGGTGACCGACTCGACGGCCTTCTCGATGCCCTTCTTCAGGGCCATCGGGTTGGCGCCGGCGGCGACGTTGCGCAGACCCTCGCGGACGAGCGCCTGGGCCAGCACGGTGGCGGTGGTGGTGCCGTCACCGGCGACGTCGTCGGTCTTCTTGGCGACCTCCTTGACCAGCTCGGCGCCGATCTTCTCCCACGGGTCCTCGAGCTCGATCTCCTTGGCGATGCTCACACCATCGTTGGTGATGGTGGGGGCACCCCACTTCTTCTCGAGGACGACGTTGCGGCCCTTGGGGCCGAGGGTCACCTTGACGGCGTCGGCGAGGGTGTTCATGCCCCGCTCGAGGCCGCGGCGAGCCTCTTCCTCGAAGGCGATCATCTTGGCCATGTGGTGATGTCCTCCATGCATGGATCGCTGCACGGCCGGGTTCGGCGCCCGCGACGGACGACACCGGTGGTGCGGGCACTCCGTCGGCCCGCGCACCAGCGCCTCACCGCATCCGACCTGATTGGCACTCGGCACTGTCGAGTGCCAATCGAGAGTCTGGCACTCGCCCCTGCCGAGTGCAAGAACGGGTGGGGAGGAGGCCGCTGTTCCCGCGGATCCGGGAGGACGACGGAGGCCCGGTCCCCCCGCAGGGTGACCGGGCCTCCGTGTGTCTCGCGGTGGTTCTCAGGCGACGCGGACGGCGTCGGCCTGCGGACCCTTCTCGCCCTGGACGACCTCGAAGGTGACCCGCTGGCCCTCGTCGAGGCTCTTGTACCCGTCCATCTGGATGGCCGAGTAGTGGACGAAGACGTCCTGGCCGCCGTCGACGGCGATGAAGCCGAAGCCCTTCTCGGCGTTGAACCACTTCACGGTGCCCTGTGCCACGTGTGCTCCCACGTTTCGTGCGTGCGGACGACCCCCGCGAACCAGGAGGCCGGGTCTAGCTCTTCCGCCCGCCGAACACGAACGTGGAACTGAAACCGCGGGAGAACGTACAGCACGAAACGCGTGGTGAGAGCAAACTCACGCACGCGTCACCCCGGATCGGGGGACACCCACCGACCCGGACGGTGCCGACCCTACGCGGTCAGCCGATGAGGCCCGCGGCCCGCACCGACTTCAGCGAGGGCTCGACGACGTGCGTCGGCCCCACCACCGGCTCGAGCGGGTCGAGGGTCTTGAGGCCCTCGCCGGTGTTGAGGACGACGGTCTCCTTGGCCGGGTCCAGCCGGCCGTCCTCGACCAGCTGGCGCAGCACCGCGACGGTGACCCCGCCGGCGGTCTCGGCGAAGACGCCGGTGGTGCGGGCCAGGTCGCGGATGCCCTGGACGATCTGCTCGTCACCGACCCGGCCCACCGATCCGCCGGTGCGGCGGATGGCGTCGAGGGCGTAGGGGCCGTCGGCGGGGTTGCCGATGTTCAGCGACTTCGCGATGCCGGTCGGCTTCACCGGCTTGACGACGTCCCACCCGTTGTCGAAGGCGGTGGCGATCGGGTCGCAGCCGGCCGACTGGGCGCCGAAGATCGTCCACTCGGAGGCCTCGACGATGCCGGCGGCGGTGAGCTCGCGGAAGGCCTTGTCCACCTTGGTCAACAGCGACCCGGACGCCATGGGGATGACCACCTGGGCCGGGATCCGCCAGCCGAGCTGCTCGGCGATCTCGTACCCCATCGTCTTGGAGCCCTCGGCGTAGTAGGGCCGGACGTTCTGGTTGACGAACGCGGTGTCCTCGAACTCGTCGGTCTCGGCGAGCTCGCTGGTCAGCCGGTTGACGTCGTCGTAGGAGCCCTCGACGGCGACCAGCGTCTGGCCGTAGACGGCGGACTGCACCACCTTGCCCGGCTCCAGGTCGGCGGGGATGAAGACGAACGAGGGCAGCCCCACGCGGGCGGCGTGCGCGGCGACCGAGTTGGCCAGGTTGCCCGTGGAGGCAGCGGCGATCTTGGTGTAGCCCAGCTTCTTGGCGGCGGTGGCGGCGAGGCTGACCACGCGGTCCTTGAACGAGTGAGTGGGGTTGGCGGAGTCGTCCTTCACCCAGAGCCCGCCGGTGAGGCCCAGCTCGGCGGCGAGCCGGTCGGCGCGCACCAGCGGGGTCAGGCCCGGGTCCAGCGAGACGCGCGAGGCCGGGTCGTGGCCCACCGGCAGCAGGGCGACGTAGCGCCAGATGTTCTGCGGGCCGGCCTCGATCTGCTCCCGGGTGACCGCCCGCATCACCGCCGGGTCGTAGTCGACCTCGAGCGGGCCGAAGCACTCGGCGCAGGCGTGCTCGGCGATCAGGCCGAAGGTGGCGCCGCAGTTGCGACACACCAGCCCGCGGGCGGGGTTCTGCGGGATCGGGCCACCGCCGGACGAGTCGGCCTGGACGGAACCGGGAGCGGTCAGGGTCATGCGACGACTACCTCCTCATCTTCCCCACCCCGGGCCGTCGAGCCGGGTGGGACGGAATTGGCACCTTCCGCTGTGCGAGCGCACAGACGGCGGTTGCCGGGGCTTCGTCGGGCCGTGTCCCTCTGCCCCTCTGGATGAGTGGAACGCCGTCGACTCTACCCACGTGGGCAGCGCCCCAGGGGGCCGGGCCAGGATGGGCCGGTGAGCACGCGCGTCGTCTACACCGACCTCGACGGCACGATGGTCGGCCCGCGGGGCTCCTTCTGGCACACCGCGAGCCGCGACCTCACCGCCTCGCCGGCCACCGCGCTGCTCGACCTGCACCGCGCCGGGGTGGAGTTGGTGCTGGTGAGCGGGCGGACCTACGAGCAGGTCGTGGAGGCGGCGCGGATCTTCGCCGCGGACGGCGCGATCGCCGAGCTCGGCTCGGTGGTCAGCTGGGACGCCGGGCGCAGCGTGCACCACCTCACCGGCGACCTGCCCGCGGAGTACGCCGACCAGGCCCCGATGGACGTGATGGAGCGGCTGGGCGTGGTCGACACGCTGCTGGCCCGCCACGCCGGCCGGCTGGAGTGGCACGCGCCCTGGCACACCACCCACCGCACCGACGCGCTGCTGCGGGGCCGGGTCGACCCGCTGGCGGTGGACGCCGAGCTGGCCGCGATGGGAGCCGGCTGGCTGACGCTGAAGGACAACGGCTCGATCCCGGCGACGGGCCGCATGACCCTGGCGCCCGAGGCGCTGCCGCCGCGGGTCTACCACCTGATGCCGCGCGGCATCTCAAAGGGCGCGGCGATCGCCTGGGACCTCGAGCGCCGCGGCCTCACCCCCGCCGACGCGGTGGCGATCGGCGACAGCGTGAGCGACCTGGAGATGGCGCCGGCGGTGGAGCGGTTGTGGATCACCGCGAACGGGGCCACGGTCGACGGGATGGCCGACCTGCTGGCCGCCGTCCCCAACGTGACCGTCACCGACGCGCCGATGGGCGAAGGCTGGGCCCAGGCCGTCCGCGCGAGCCTCTAGCGGAGGCTGGGAGCGCAGGTTTCCTGCGCTCCCAGCCTCCGCTCAGGAGGTGACGTCGCGGCGGGCGAAGTGGCGGAAGGCCAGCGCCGTGAAGACCGCCGCGTAGACCAGCGACTGGACGACGCCGCGGAAGAGGTCCCCCGAGTCGACCGGGGTCTGCAGCAGGTCGGTCCAGGCGAACTCCTCCGCCGTGGGGAACCAGTCCCGGATCGAGCCCAGCTGCTCCACCTGGTCGAGGATCGCGAAGACGAACATCGTGAACACCGCGCCCCCGACGGCGGCCAGCGGGGCGTCGGTGATCGTGGAGAACCAGAACGCCAGGGTGCCCACGACCAGCAGGTGGACGGCGAGGTACCCGACCATGCCGGCCAGCCGCAGGAGCCCCTCCCCCTGCGGCAGGGTCACCCCGACCGGGGTCTGGATGGCCTCGAACCCGAACGCGATGCCGCCGGCGACCAGCCCGACCAGGACGAGGGTCAGCAGGGCGCCGACCGACAGCACCAGCGCCGCGTACCACTTCTGCCGGAGCAGCCGCATGCGCGGCACCGGGGTGGCCAGCGTGTAGCGCAACGACCCCCACTGCGCCTCGGCGGCCACGGTGTCGCCGAAGAACAGCGCGTAGACGACGACCAGGAAGAAGCTCGTCGTCGCGAAGAGCACGAACAGGGTGAAGTTCAGCCCGCTGGACGTGGCGACGTCGACCAGGTTGAGCCGGTCGTTCTCCGCGGCCTCCTCGCTGGCGCCCAGCTGCAGGGCGGCGATCAGGACCAGCGGCAGCGCCACCATGAGCGCGAGGACGCCGATGGTGCGCCGCCGCTTGAACTGCCGCCGCAGCTCGACCGACAGCCGCAGGGTGCGCTCGGGCCGGTAGCCGGCCACCGCCCCGGTGGGCTGCACGTGGCCCTCGGCCGGGACGGCCGACCGGGCCAGGTCCTCCGCCGCTCGCTGCGTCGTCATGACTCCCCCACCAGCGCCAGGAAGGCGTCCTCGAGCCGACGGCGCGGCGTGAACTGGTCGACCTCGATGCCCTCGGCCACCAGGGCCTGCAGCGCCCGTGCCCGGCTGGTGCCGTCCAGCTCGGCCACCAGCCCCTCGTCGGTGCGGCCGGCGGTCACCCCGGGCAGCGCCTCCAGGGCGGCGATCGCCCGGTCGGTGTCGGCGTCGTCGGCCAGGCCGACGAGCACCGCGCCACCGACGCCGACGATCTCCTCGACCGTCCCCTGCGCGATCTTCTGCCCCTTGGCCATGACGACGACGTGGCTGCAGGTCTGCTCGATCTCGCTGAGCAGGTGGCTGGAGACGATCACCGTGCGGCCGGTCGCGGCGTAGGAGCGCAGCACCTCGCGCATGGCGTGGATCTGGGGCGGGTCCAGCCCGTTGGTCGGTTCGTCGAGCACCAGCAGGTCGGGCAGGCCGAGCATCGCCTGGGCGATCGCGACCCGCTGGCGCATGCCCTGGCTGTAGCGGCGGACCGGGCGGTCGATGGCCGCGCCGAGGCCGGCGACCTCGATCGCCTCCTCCATGTGCGCGTCCTCCGCCGGCCGGCCGGTGGCCGCCCAGTACAGGCGCAGGTTGTCCCGGCCGGACAGGTGCGGCTGCAGGCCGGTGCCCTCGACGAAGGAGCCCAGCCGGGAGAGCACCGGCGCGCCGGGCCCGGCCGCGTGGCCGAAGACGCTGATCCGCCCCTCGGTGGGCCGGATCAGGCCCATGAGCATGCGCAGCGACGTCGTCTTGCCGGCGCCGTTGGGGCCGAGCAGGCCGAGCACCTGGCCGCGGCGCACCTCGAAGGAGAGGTCGCGGACGGCGACGAAGCCGTCCTTGTAGGCCTTGGTGACGCCGGTGAACCGCAGTGGCACGTCCTCACCGTCGGGCTCGACCGCCGAGACGCGGCGGCGCCGGCGGCGGCCCCACAGCACCGCCGCCACCCAGCCGAGCAGGCCGAGCCCCGCGAGCACGCCCAGCAGCACCCACCAGCGCGACGTGCCGCCGACGCCGTCGGCCTGCGCCTGGACCTGCGGGACGGCGAGCGCCGCGCCGTCCCCGCCGGCCAGCGCGACCGAGTAGACGGCCGACTCCGCCGGCAGGGCGAACGCCTGGTCGGTGGAGGAGACCACCAGGCGCATCGTGTGCCCGGCCTCGAAGCGGTGCACGATCCCCGGCAGGGTCACCGGCACCGTGGTCGGCGCGGTGGGGTCGGCCGAGAGGCCGGTCAGCGCCAGCGGCGCGACCAGCCCCGACGGCAGCGTCATGCCGCCGTCCGGGCCGACGTCGTAGAGCTTCGCGAACAGCGTGGCGGTGCCCGACGGCGCCGCGACGGCGAGGTCGACGGTGGCCGCGCCGACGACCTCCACCGCCTCGTCCAGCGGCCGGCTGTCGAAGGCGGCGGCCTGGCCGGGGATCTCGATGGTCGTGCCGCCGAGCGCCGCGGTCACCGCACCGAGCCCCGGGTAGGTGGTCAGCGCCGACGGCGACCCGCCGGCCGGGGTGACGACGGGCTGCACGCCGCCGTCCAGGGCGACCGGGAGACGGTCGGCGGCGGCCGAGCCGCTCAGCCCCGGGTAGCGGTCGGCGGTGACGGTCTGCGATCCGCCCTGGACGGTCAGGCCGCTGCCCACGCCGGTCGGCTCCGGGAACTCGAAGCCGGTGCCGGGGTCGGGGCCGCGGGCGGGGTCGTCGCCGTCGCGCAGGTGCCGGTCGAACCAGCCGGCCACCTGCTCGCGCAGCCGCTCGGTCGTGCGCTCCGATGCCTGCGCGTCGTGGCCGCCGGCGTACCAGACGACCTTGACCGGGGCGCCGGTGGCGGCGATGCCGCGGGCGTTGGCGTCGGCCTGGTCGAGGCCGAACAGCGAGTCGCGGGTGCCCTGCACCAGCAGGGTGGGCACGTCGATGCGGTCGAGCACGGTCGCGGGGCTGCTGCGGTCCAGCGCGGCGGCGATCTCCGGCGTCAGCGTGCCCGTCGCCGCGGCAGTCTGGTAGGCGGCGCAGATGTCGGCGCGGAACCGCCCGCAGGTCAGCAGCTGCTGCACCGCGGCCGGGTCGGCCGAGGCGGGGTCCACCGGCAGCGCCGTCGTCCCGGCGTCCGCCGGGGCGCCGTCCGCCGCCGCGTCGTCGCCGCCGAGCGCGGCGGCCAGGCCACCGGACGGGGCGCCGCCGATGCTGAAGAACAGGCCGGCCCAGACCCGCTTGAACACGCCGGCGTCCGTGCTGGCGGGGGTGGCGGCGACCGTGCCGGCGTCGTCCTGTCCGACCTGCGAGGGGAACAGCGCGGTGGTCAGGGAGTTCCAGGTGATCTGCGGGGCGATGGCGTCGACGCGGTCGTCGTAGGCGGCGCCGAGCAGGGCCAGCGCCCCGCCGTAGGAACCGCCCGCGACGCCGACGCGCGGGTCGCCGTCCCCGTCGAGGAGGACGTCGTCGCGCTCGGCCAGCCGGTCGAGCAGCGTGGAGAGGTCGGCGACCTCGAAGCGCGGGTCGTTCAGCCCGATCTGGCCGGTGCTGGCCCCGAACCCGCGCGCGGAGTACGTGAGGACGACGTAGCCCCGGCCGGCGAGGTCGCGGGCGTCGTCGGCGACGGAGTCCTTGCTGCCGCCGAAGCCGTGCGCGAGGACGACGGCCGGCGCGGGCTCGTCCGCGGTCGCGGAGGCCGGCACGTAGACGGTGGTGTCGAGCTCGACGGCGTCCGCACCCGCGCCCGAGGGGACCCGCGCCTCCTCGGTGCTGACGTCCTCCGCCGCGGCGGCCGGCGCGGCCGGTGCGGCGACGAGCAGGATGCCGGAGAGCAGCGGGGTGAGCAGGGCGGCGAGCGTCACGCGGGCGCCGGAGCGCGGGCGGGGACGCGCGGGCCCGCGGAGGGGACGCACGGAGCGGCCAACGGACGGTGGCGTCCCGGTGTTCCGGGACGGCGCGCCGCGCAGCCGCCTCAGGGCCGCCACTCGCCGGTGGTGACCACCACCAGGCCGGGGACGGCGACGTCCGGCACCTCGAAGAAGCGCTCCACCGGCCCGGTGATCTGCGGGAACTGCTCGACCAGCTGGACGGCGGCCTGCCGCTGGGTCCCGTCGCCCTTGGTGAAGTAGACGGTGGTGACCGCGACGTCGCCGCCCTGGTACTGCCCCACCCCCGGCGACTCCCAGCCCTGCGCCCCGAGCGCCGCGGCGACGTCGGCGGCCAGGCCGGTGACGCCCGTGGCGTTGAGGACCGTGACGGGGGCGCGCACCGGATCGGCCGGGGCGGCGTCGGCCGGCGGCAGCGGCGCGACCTCCAGCGGCGGGAGGGCCGAGCTCGGCGCGGCGGGGGCGGCCGTCGACGAGGGGGCGGCCGAGGCGGTCCGGTCGGTCGAGGTCTCCTGCGGGTCCGAGCCCGCGAAGGAGTAGACGCCGAGCACGAGCAGCGCCACGACGGCCACGGCGAGCAGACCGGCGGCGGCGCGGCGCACCCCCGAGCCGCGGCGGCCCTCGCCGTCGGCGTCGTCGAGGCGGGCGGCGGTCGACCCGCCGCCGCTGCGGCGGGCGGCCTTGCGGCGCTCGGCCTCGGCGGCCTGACGCTCGGCGCGGAAGGCGGCCCGGCCGCCCACCACACCGGTGTCGGTGCCGGTGTCCGGGCCCCGGTGGCGGTCGGTGTCGGCCTGCGGGCCACGCTCGTCGTCGGCCCGGTCGCGACGGTCGGCGTTGCGGTCGGGGATGGCCTCGGTGGCCGGCGCGGGGGTCCGGCCGGCCCCGCTCCCGGCCTGCTCCCGGACCGGGTTCCGGTCGGGGATGGCCTCGGTGGCCGGCGGCGGTGCGGCGTCCCGGGTGCGGGACGGGCTGGTCCAGTCGCGGTAGCCGGGCGCGGCGTCGGACGGGCCGGAGGCCGCGGCCGGCCGGTCGCCCCGGGACGGCCGCGGGGACGACGGCTCGACGGGGTCGGCGTCGGCGGGGTGGCCGGTCGGCGCGGCGGGACGGCGCTCCGCCCGCTCCTCACGCGGCCGGCCGGCCGGGGACGCCGGCTCGTCCGGGGAGGGGTCGGGCCGGGGGACCGCCTGGAACGGCGCGACCGTGGTGCGCGGCGCCGCGGGGGCGGCGGGTGCCGACGCCGCCGGCGGCAGGGGCAGCCGCACGCGGGTCTCCGGCGCCGGCTCGGCCGGCCGGGGGCGGGCCGGCGGGGGCACCGGACGCGCCGGGGCCGCTGCGCGCGCCGCCGCGGGGGTGGCGCCGGAGCGTCCCGCGGCCGGACCCGGGAGCGGTGCGGCGGGAGGACCGGCCGGCGCGGCGGCGGACCGGCCGGCAAGGGGGGCAGCGGACCGGGTGGCGGCCGGAGGGGCGGCGGGCCGGCCGACGACCGGGCCGCCGCCGGGACGCCCGGACGCCGGCGGAGCCGCGGGACGGCCGGAGGCCGGGGCGGCCGCGGGACGGCCGGAGAACGGGGCGGCCGCGGGGCGGCCGGAGGCCGGAGGGGTGACACCCGGGGCAGCAGCCGCCGCCGTGGGCAGCGGCCGGGACGGCGGGCGGCGGCGGCCCGGGTCCTCCCCTGCGTCGAGGAGGCCCTCACGCCGGCGGTCGGCGCGGCTGCGGCCCGGCGTCGTGGGGTGGTCGCTCAGGTCCGGCTCGGCCGCCACCGGGGGTGGCGGGCCGTCCGTACGGCGTCGCCCGTGGGGGACCGGGGCGGTCCCCCGGTCCGATATGTCACTGCCTGACGCGGCGTGCCTGCCCACGGTGACCAAATCTAAACGGCGGAGCCCCTGTTGCCCAGGACGTGGGACGAACGACGCTGTCCCCGTGCGTCCCGCAGCCGGCGCAGGCGGCGGACGAGCAGGGGATCGGCCTCCAGCGCGGCGGGCCGGTCGACCAGGGCGTTGAGCACCTGGTAGTAGCGCGTCGGCGCGAGCCCGAACCGCTCTCGGATCGCCGTCTCCTTGGCACCGGGCCGTCGCCACCACTGCCGCTCGAAGGTCAGCATCTCGTGCTCGCGCCGGGTCAGGGCGCCGGCGGGGACCGGCGCCGGCTCCGTGGGAGGCGCTTCGGGTGTGGGAGGGGGCGGCACCTCGCCCCCCGGCGGGGAGACCGCGGGAGCTGGTTCGGCAGACATCGGACGTCCTTCTCCGGTGGTGGTGAGAACTCGACGGTAGCCCCGCCCACCGACATCCCGGGACCCGGACCGGCGCGCCGTCAGACCGGTGCGACCGCCGCCTCGGCGGCCCGCCGGCGGCTGCCCGCGCGGGCCTGCCGGAGGCTGTCGACGGTGAACACGGCCAGGGCGATCCAGACGATGACGAAGCCCGCGAGCCGGGCCGGCGGCATCGGCTCGTGGTAGACGAACACGCCGATCGCCAGCTGCATCAGCGGCGTGACGTACTGCAGCAGCCCCACCGTCGACAGCGGGATGCGGCGGGTGGCCGCGGCGAACAGCAGCAGCGGGATCGCGGTCGCGACCCCCGAGCTCATCAGCAGCAGCAGGTGGCCGACGCCCGCGGAGCCGGCGGTCCCCTCCCCCTGCGCGTGCAGGACGGCGAGCACCACCGCCGCCGGGACGGCGACCAGCGCCGTCTCCACGAACAGCCCGGGCGCCGCCTCCACCCGGACCACCTTCTTCATCAGCCCGTAGAGGCCGAAGCTGACCGCCAGGGCCAAGGCGATCCACGGCGGGCGCCCGTAGTCGACGGTGAGCACGGCCACCGCGACCGCGGCGATGCCGACCGCCGTCCACTGCAGCGGCCGCAGCCGCTCGCTGAACACGACGACCCCGAGCAGGACGCTGACCAGCGGGTTGATGAAGTAGCCGAGCGAGGTCTCGACGACGTGGCCGGAGTTGACCGCGTAGACGAACACCAGCCAGTTGACGGCGATCAGCAGCGCCGCGCCGAGCAGCACCAGCAGCGAGCGCCGGTCGGTGGACACCGCACGGACGTGCGACCAGCGGCCGACGACGGTCAGCAGGCCGGCGACGAACAGCAGCGACCACAGCACGCGGTGCGCCACGATCTCCAGCCCGCCGGCCGGCTCCAGCAGGGGGAAGTACAGGGGGAACAGCCCCCACATGCCGTAGGCGGCCAGCCCGGAGGCGACCCCCGAACGCCGCTCGTCCACCGGGGAACCGTACGCCGGGGGCCGCCCGCGGTGCGGCAGCCCTCAGGAGGTCTGGATGTAGTCGACGAGCTGGGCGCGCTCGTTCTCCAGCTCGTCCAGGCGCGCCTTGACGACGTCCCCGATGGACACGATGCCCACGAGCCGGCCGCCGTCGACGACCGGCACGTGGCGGACGCGGTGGTCGGTCATGGTGCGGGCGAGTTCCTCGACCCCGGCTCCCGGGGCGCAGGTGTGCACGTCGGCGGTCATGACGCTGGAGACGGGGTCGGTGAGCAGTCCGGCCCCGCGCTCGTGCAGGGCGCGGACGACGTCGCGCTCGGACACGATGCCGTCGACGGAGCGCCCGTCGGCGGAGACGACGAGGGCACCGACGCCGTGCTCGGCGAGCAGCGCGAGCGCCGTGCGGATGCTGGCGGAGGCCTCGACGGTGGCGACGTGGGCGCCCTTGCGGCGTAGCAGCTGGGTGATGTGCACGGGACCTCCCCGGGCGAGACGGCGGGAGCAGTGTGCTCCTGGCCACAAGTCCCCGGCAACGCCGCCGAGGCCTACCGTCGAGGTGTGCCCATCCGGTCCACCCAGCGCCGCCCCACCCCGCTGCAGTGGGTGCGGTACGCGCTCGGGGCCGGGCTGCCCGCGGAGCTGGCGCCGTGGGTCCTCGCCGACACCACCGAGCGGGGCTGGGTCCGCCGCCACCTCACCCGCGCCCTCGTCCAGCTGCTGCCGGTGCTCCTCCTCTGCCTGACGGTGGTGGCGGTGCCGCTGGCCTACCGGCTCTCGGCCGCGGCCGGCGGCCTGCTGCTCGGGTTGTTCTTCTCCCTCGCCTTCATGACCGAGACCATCGAGCACCGGGTGGCCAAGGCCGGCTACCCGGCCGGGACGGCGGCGAGGTTGCGCGCCGAGCGCGCCGAGCGGGAGCAGCGGGAGCGCCGCTCCCCCTACCGCCGGGACGGCGCCGGCAGCTTCGACTGACCAGGCCCGCCGGCCGCGTGGGGGACGATCCCGTGGTGAGCCCGCCCGCCTGCCCGTCCCGCCGCACCCTCCTCACCGCCACCGGCGCCGGCCTCGGCGTCCTCGCGCTGGCCGCGTGCGGAGGAGCCGAGGCCCGCGCGGTGGCCGACACGGGCAGCGGCACCGTCCTGGCGCGGCTGGAGGAGGTGCCCGAGGAGGGCGCCCTGGAGCTGGCCCTGGGCGACCGCCACGTGCTGCTGGTGCGCGCCGGGGACGCGGTGGCCGCGTACGACGCCGAGTGCCCGCACCAGGGCTGCACGGTGCGCCCGACCCGCGGCGGCCGGCTGGTCTGCCCCTGCCACGGTTCCGCGTTCGACCCGGTCGACGGCGGGGTGCTGCAGGGTCCGGCCACCGTCCCGCTGGCCCCCGTCGACGTGGTCGTGACCGGCGGCGAGGTGCGGCTGGCCTGAGGGCCACCCGGTTGACGGACGTGACGTGGGTCACGGATGGTGCTGGTGGCTGCGGAACGCCGTTCCGACCCGCCCCGGACAGAGGAGCCTCCGTGCACCCATCCCTCCGGCGCCGCTGCGCCGCACCGGTCCTGCTCGCCCTCGTCTCCCCCGCGCTCGTCGCCTCGCCCGCCGGGGCCGCCGACGGGCCGGACACCTCCGCGCTGCGCGACGCGGTCACCGTGGAGGGGGTCGCCGAGCACCTCGAGGCGTTCCAGCAGATCGCCAAGGACAACGACGGCACCCGCGCCAGCGGCACGCCCGGGTTCGACGCCTCCGGCGACTACGTCGCCGACCGCCTCCTGGACGCCGGCTACCGGGTGACCGAGCAGGAGTTCGCCTTCCCCTACTTCGAGCAGACCGCCCCGGCGACGTTCGTGCGCACGGCGCCCACCGAGCGGGCCTACACGGCGGAGGACTTCGCCGTCGCCCAGTACTCGGGCTCGGGCACCGCCTCGGCCCCCGTGCAGGCGGTGACCGACAACCTGGTCCCGCCGCCGCCGGAGCCCAACAGCTCGACCGCCGGCTGCCAGGCCGAGGACTACGCCGGCTTCGTGCCCGGCAACATCGCGCTGGTCCAGCGCGGCACCTGCACCTTCGGGGAGAAGGCCACCGTGGCGGCGGCCGCGGGGGCGAGCGCGCTGATCATCTTCAACGAGGGCCAGCAGGGCCGCACCGAGGTGCTGCAGGGCACGCTCGGCGGCCCGCTGCCCGCGGAGGCGGCCATCCCGGTGGTCGGCACCAGCTACGCCGTCGGCGAGGAGTTGACCACCCTCCTGGGCGCCGGCGAGGTGCGCGCGGACATCACCACCTCGACCGTGTCCGAGCAGCGCACCACCTCCAACTACCTCGCCGACACCCGGACCGGCCGCACCGACGAGGTCGTCGTCGTCGGCGCCCACCTGGACTCGGTGACCGCCGGCCCCGGCATCAACGACAACGGCACCGGGTCGGCCACCGTCCTGGAGATCGCCGAGCAGTTCGCCGAGCTCGGCATCGAGCCGCGCAACGCCGTCCGCTTCGCGTTCTGGGGCGCCGAGGAGTCCGGCCTGCTGGGCTCCACGCACTACGTCGCGGGCCTGACCGAGCAGCAACGGGCCGACATCGCCCTGAACCTGAACTTCGACATGCTGGGCAGCCCCAACTTCGCCCGCTTCGTCTACGACGGGGACGCCTCGGACACCCCCACGGCCGGGCCGGCGGGCAGTGCCGACATCGAGCGGGTCTTCCTCGACCACTTCGCCTCCGTGGGCCTGGCGACCGCGCCGAGCGCGTTCAACGGCCGGTCGGACTACGGGCCGTTCATCGCCCAGGGGATCCCGGCCGGCGGCCTCTTCTCCGGCGCTGAGGGGGTCAAGACCGAGGAGCAGGTCGCGCTCTTCGGCGGGACGGCGGGCGTCGCGTACGACGCCTGCTACCACCAGGCCTGCGACGACATCGCGAACGTCAACCTGGAGGCACTGGGCCAGCTCGGGGACGGCGCGGCCCACGCGGCGCTGTGGTTCGCCCAGGCCGAGACCCTGCCCGGCGCCCCGCCCGCAGCGGACCCGGGCGCCGGCGGGGCGGCCGGCGGCGGCTCCTCCGGGCACCCGGACCGCTGACGCCGGCCGGCGGTGGGGGTGCCCAGCGGCACCCCCGCCGCCGGTGCGTGAGCCGACGAGGGGACTCGAACCCCTAACCGCCCGATTACAAGTCGGGTGCGCTACCAGTTGCGCCACGCCGGCGGGTCACGGGGACGGACCCCGGCACCCAGGATAAGGACACCGCAGGGGACATCCCCGGCGGCACGGTCGGGACGCCGGCCGGGTCTGCTCCCGCGGTGTCGTGCGCGCCCTTGCGGTGGTGCACCACCGCGAGACCCGCAGCGGCACCGCAGGACCACCGGGGCCCCGGTCCGCGAAGCGGAGCCCCCGCCACGCGCAGTGGTGCACGCCCGGTGCTGGACGCCGCCGGAGCTGGGTCGTTCCGTGGTCCGTGCGCAGGTGCGGGACGGCGCTCCAGCCGGTGGGCGCCCCACTCGGGCCGGCACGTGGCGGGTGCCGCGAGGGAACGGGGTGGGTGCGATGGTGGAGGTCCGGCCGCCGGCAGGGCGACACCGACCGGGGGCGACGTGGGTCGATCGCGCCGCCGGCGAGCGTGCGTGGCGTCGCGCAGCCGAACTGCAGGCAGACGCCCGCGCGTGCCAGGAACGCGCCGAGGCGCTGCGCCGGCAGTTCGAGGCCCGCCGACGGCGGACGACGGCCGCCCGGCCGGGTGAGGACGGGCGGGACGCCGGAGGCGGCGGACCGGCCGGCGGTGGAGCTCTGGTGGACGGCGGCGCCCGTGACGGTTCAGGCGGCCGGGTCGCCGTGCCGGAGGTGGACGGCGGGGTCGCTGCCCGGTAGCGGGACGGCCGCCATCCAGCGGGCGAACCCGGCCGGGTCACGGCGCTCCAACTCGTCGAGGGTCTCCTGGCGGCGGGCCACGATCGCCTGCCGGGCCGCCGCGTCGAGGGGACCGGCCAGCGCGGCGGTCGTCCGGACCCACTCGCGGCCCAGGTCGCCGGTGGACAGCGCCGTCACCGGCGACGACATCACCACGGGCGGCCCGGGCGGCTGCACCCGGCGCACCGGGGGTCGGCTGCGCACCATCCACACCGTGAGGCCGGCCGTGACGCCGACGCCCGCGACCAGCAGCGTGAGGAGGGCGCCGCCGAGCGCCGCGGTGCCGGAGAGCACGAGGAGCACCACGACGGTGGCCACGGCCGCCTGCCACGCGGCCGCCACCGTCCTGCGACGGTCCTGGTGGGAGGACTCCCGCACGATGCCGGCCGCGAGGCACCCGGAGACCACCGCGGCGATACCGATGGCGGCCAGACCCGTCGGGGGCAGCGCGAGGCCACCGACCACGACGAAGCCGGTGGCGGCGACGAGGCCGACCCCCAGCAGGAGACGGGCGAGAGGTCCGCGGATGGGCACGGGGCAGCCTCCAGGACGCAGGCCGGACACAGGGGCGGGCGCCGCCCCCGAGCAGCGACCCGAGCCGCCCCTACCCAGATAACAGGCGGCTTGCACGCACGGTGGTGGCCGTGTCTACCAGCAGGCACCCGCCGGGCAGGATCGGCGCCCGTGGGTTCCTCCGTCGTCGACCTCGGCCCCCGGCTGGCCGTGGTCCTCGGCCTGCTCACCGCCCTGGCGGCCGTGGCGGGCCGGGTCTCGGGTCTCGGCCAGGACCGGCCGGTCGTCGTGGCCGCGCTGCGGGCGACGGTGCAGCTCGGCGTCGTCTCCGCCGTCCTGCTGGCCGTGGTCGGCTCGCTGCCGCTGTCGGTGGCCTTCGTGCTGCTGATGCTCGGCGTCGCGGCGGCCACGGCGGCGGGCCGGGCCACCGGGCTGCCGGTCCGCGCGCCCGGCGCGCTGCGCCGGGTGGGCACCGCCGCCCTGCCGGTGGCGGTCGGGGCGGCGCCGGTGATCGCCCTGGTGCTGGTCAGCGGCAGCGTGCCGCTGCGCGGCGAGGCGGTGATCCCGATCGCCGGCATCCTCATCGGGGGCGCGATGACGGCGACCTCGCTGGCCGGCCGCCGGCTGCGGGAGGAGCTCACCTCCCGGCGCGGCGAGGTGGAGGCGGCACTGGCGCTTGGCCTGCTGCGGCGGGACGCCGTCCTCGAGATCGGCCGCCCCGCCGCCTCGACCGCCCTCGTCCCGCCGCTGGACCAGACCCGCACCGTGGGACTGGTCACACTCCCGGGCGCGTTCGTCGGCGTCCTGCTCGGCGGTGGCAGCCCGCTGGAGGCCGGCGCCGCCCAGCTCCTGGTGCTCGTCGGCCTGCTCGCCGCGCAGGTCGTGGCCGTGTGGACGGTGACCGAACTCGTCGCGCGGGGCCGGCTGCTGGCCGACGTCCCCCGGTAGCGACGTCCAGCGACCTCACAGCGAGTCACCAGCAGCGGGGCAGCAGCGGGGCCGACAGTGGTCTGCGAGGGCAGCGGACCGCTGCTCGTGAGGAGGACTCGGACAGTGAGCGACTACGGCACCCCCCGCCCGGCGCCCGGCACGTGGGCGCCCCCGTCGGCGTGGCAGCCGCCGGTGCCGGCGCAGCCGGCCGGAGGACAGCCAGGCGCCACGCACACCGCGACGCACCCCGGCCCCGGCCAGCCGGCCGCACCGCAGCACGGCGCCGCGTACCCCGGCGTGGGCTACCCGCCCGCCGGGCAGCCGGTCCCCGGCCAGCCCGGCGGCCCGGGCGGCCCGGACGGCACCGCGCAGTTCCCCCCGGCCGGGCCCGCCCCCGAGCGGGGCCGGCGCTCCGGCAGCTGGCGGATGGGCATCGCCGGCCTGGTCGCCGGCGCCCTGATCGGTGGTGGCGCCGGTGCCGGCGTCGCCGTCCTCGCCGACGGCCCGGACGGCGGCGGCGGGTCGGTCGCCGCCCAGAACGTCACGATCACCAACCCGGAGACGGCCACCGCGGTCACCGCCGCGGCGGCCAAGGCGGCCCCCAGCGTGGTGACGGTCTACGTCACCGGCGCGTCGGGCTCCGGCAGCGGCTCCGGGGTCGTGCTCACCGACGACGGCTACGTGCTCACCAACAACCACGTGGTGAGCCTCGACGGCTCCGGCGGGCAGGCCACGGTCTCGGTGCGCACCTCCGACGGCACGCTGCACGACGCGACCGTCGTCGGCACCAACGCCGTCTACGACGTCGCGGTGCTCGACGTGGACGGCGTCTCGAACCTGACCCCCGCCACCTTCGCCGACTCCGACGACGTCCAGGTCGGCGACCTGGCGGTCGCGATCGGCGCCCCGCTGGGCCTGTCGGACACCGTGACCGACGGGATCATCAGCGCCACCGGCCGGGCCGTGGCCACCGGCTCCACCGAGGGCGACGCCACGGTCATCGACGCGCTGCAGACCGACGCGGCGATCAACCCGGGCAACTCCGGCGGCGCGCTGGTCAACGGCGCCGGTGAGGTCATCGGCATCAACACCGCGATCGCCACGGTGGCCTCCGGCGGCCCCGGCGGGCAGTCGAAGAGCGGCAGCATCGGGGTCGGCTTCGCCATCCCCGGCAACACCGCCCACCGGATCGCCGAGGAGATCATCCAGAACGGCTCCGCGGAGACGACCTACCTCGGCGTCAGCGCGCAGACCGCGGCCGCCGACGGCAACAGCGAGATCGGCACCGGCGCGCAGGTCGTCCGGGTCGAGCCCGGCACCCCCGCGGCCGACGCCGGGCTGCAGGCCGGCGACGTCATCACCGCCGTCGGCGACCGGGTGGTCACCACCTCCACCGAGCTGACCGCCGTGGTCCGCAGCGGGACGCCGGGAGACCGGGTGAGCCTGACGGTGCAGCGCGGCCAGCAGACCGACACGGTCGACGTGACGCTCGGCAGCACCACGGGCTGACCTGCCCGTGGACGGGGACGGCGGCGGGGTGCCTAGGCTGGGGGGGGGGGGGGGGGGGGGGGCGCCCGCCCCCCGCCCCCCCCCCCCCCCCCCCCCCCCGACCGCCCCGTTCGCCCGCTCCCTCGACGACCCGGAGCGGGCACGCGACCTCGCCCGGATGAAGCGGCTGGCCACGGGGCTCTTCCTCGCCGCCGCGGCCGTCTTCGTCATCTGCGTCCTCTTGGGACCCGAGACCGGGGCATGGGTCGGCTACGTCCGGGCGACCGCCGAGGCCTCGATGGTGGGGGCGCTGGCCGACTGGTTCGCCGTCACCGCGCTGTTCCGGCACCCGCTGCGGCTGCCGATCCCACACACGGCGATCATCCCGCGCAAGAAGGACCAGATCGGCGCCAGCCTCGGCGCGTTCGTCCAGGAGAACTTCCTGACCCGCGCGGTGGTCGAGGAGAAGCTGACCACGGTCGACGTCCCGGGCCGGCTCGGCGCCTTCCTCGCCGCCCCCGGACGGGCCGAGCGGCTGGCCGGGGACGCCTCGGCGGTGCTGCACTCGGTGGCCGACCTGCTCAGGGACGAGGACCTGCAGCCCGCCGTCGCCGCCCTCGTCGACCGCAAGCTGCACGCCACCCCCGCCGCTCCCGTGGTGGCCCGCGCCCTGGAGCTGGTCGTCGACGGCGACCGCCACCAGGAGGTGCTCTCGGCCGCGCTGCGGGGGCTGGCCCGCTTCCTCGAGGACAACCGGGTCGTCTTCCGCGCCCAGCTGGGCGACGCCTCCCCCGCGTGGGTGCCCGACTGGGTCGACGACCGCGTGTTCGACCGGGTCTTCGCCGCCGTCCAGGGCTTCCTCGAGGAGGTCGGCGAGGACCCCCGCCACGAGCTGCGGCGGGACTACGACGCCCGGCTGCGGGCCTACGTGCACGCGCTGCGCACCGACCCGGCGACCGCGGGCCACGTCGAGGAGCTGAAGAAGGAGCTGCTCGAGCACCCCGCCGTCCGGAGCTGGTCGGGGTCGCTGTGGAGCAACCTGAAGAACGCCGTCCTCGCCGCCGCCGCGGACCCGGACTCGGTCCTGCGCACCCGGGTCGCCGCGCTCATCCGCGACGGCGCGCGGCTGCTGCAGACCGACCCGACGGTGCGCGAGCTGGTCCAGCGGCGGGCGCACACCATCGCCGGCTCGCTGGTCGAGCGGTTCTCCGGCGACCTGGCCGACCTGGTGGGCGGGACGGTGGCCCGCTGGGACACCGAGGAGACCAGCCGCCGGATCGAGCTGCAGGTCGGCCGTGACCTGCAGTGGATCCGCGTCAACGGCACCGTGGTCGGCGGCCTGGCCGGCCTGGTCATCTACACCGTCGCCCAACTGCTCGGCTAGCTGTACTGCCCATGAGCGTTGTTGACGGCGCCGAGGCCTGATCCAACGAGGAGACCTCCGAGCGAAGGTGTGGGTGCTGACGCCACGCCCGAATGCTCGGAGGTCTCGTGTCCCACGCTAACG